>JAFUHS010000118.1 GCA_017468745.1 Treponema sp.
ATGTCTTTTGGCAGTGTGAAGCTGCGGCGGAACTCAGTGCGGCGGCGTTCACGAAGCAGGAACTGTGGTTTTTCAGCCTCATCCTTCTCATCTTTTTTACCGCTCTTATCTTCGATAGCTTTTGTCTCGGTCTTTGCAGAAGAAATTGTCAGTACGCCTTCGTTAAGCTCAAGGCTTACATCCTTCTCTGTTCGGCCCGGCAAATCCATGTCAAGAACATAAGAGTCTTTGTTCTCAGTGACATCAACATCAGGAACAGCGGCGTTTGTGCCACAAAGTCCCTCAGAACCATAAAAATCGTTGTTGAGCCAGTCGTTAAAAAGTGAAAGTGCGTTCATAAAAATCTCCTTCCTAGCTGTGCCAGGTATTATTTGTAATTTAATTTTTTTGTCAGTTTTTTTTCTGACACTAGAGATGAAGCAGAATCCGTGCCAACTTTTAAAAATTGAAAATGAAAAGGTAAAAGTCGGAAAAATTTAAGGGAGTTCCGGCTTTGCCGTCGGGTCTTTCGTGGTTCCGCGCTAAAAGCGCTCCATTGCCTTCGGCAACTTACGCCACTACAGCCCCTAACTCAGAGAAAATCTACTCACTGTGTCAAAATTTCTTTCAAAACTGTGTCAAAATAACCCAGTTAGTTTTATCGTACCTGAAAAAATCGGCCACATTGTCCCCTTTTTTAATTGATAATTGACAGTTGATATGATAATTGATAATTCACAATTCTTAATTCCTGATTTTCATATACTAATCTTTGCATTTTACAAAAATTTCGTTATCTTTATACTGTGAGTGTTTCTATTGAAAATTTTTTGACTAACTTTTTAAGAACTTATCCAATGCCCTTTTCTTCAAAAGAACTGCTTGCCATGCTCTGCGGACTTGGCCATAAAATTTCTCTTGAAGAATTGATAGATTTTCTCGACAACGACGGTCGGGCTTTCGCTCTTCAAAAACGAATGTATATCACCCGCGCCGGGGCTTTTACGAATCAAGTCTTTAGCTTCATGCCTACACAACGCGAAATAGAGCAAAAAGTCTTTGTTCCTGGCGACCGATGCATGCCTTTCGTTGATTTTGATGCACTTTCTTATTCTCTCACTTTTGAGTTTCTTGGCGAAGAGCTTCCTCAAAAGCTTTTCGAGACGGATTGTAACACTGCCCGTGATATGTTCTGCCTCTATGGCGATGAATTTTCTGCTCAATATATCAGTGCAGATCCCGCCTGCAAGGATTTACACATTGCCGAAAACAATTTTGAGCTTCCCCTTAAAATGAGCCTGACAGGAGTTTCTCTGGAGCCTGTTTTCGATAAGGTTGATTTTAAATATGGAGACCGGATTTTGTGCCGGGTCTATGACTGGGACAAGGGGATTATCGAAATTATTCCGGTCCTCACGCATAAACTCAATCCCTTCCAAATTTCCGATGAGGATATGGAACGGCATAAATGGTATGAAAAGCTGGAAGACGCTCTTCTTGAAAGCTTTGACAGCATGGGGCCCTGTTCAGGAATCGAAGAGCAGCTTGCAAATGTTTTTTATGAAAACCGCCGGGAGCTTTGTGTCCCAGATTGCGGCTCAATACATGAATTTCTGGATAACTCAAAAAAAGTCGGCCTGGAGCTTTTTGGTGTAGAAACGAGGTTATGGTTCAAGGGACAGGATGTTCCCGCCGTAGGTAAGTGGAATGAAGGTTTATACGAGGAAAGTGAGCGGGTCATTCCGAGTTTTATCCTCCCTGACTTTGTGATTGACTGTTATCTCAAGGATCAGATGTACGAAAAAAAGAACAACATCGATGAAGTCGTAGAAAAGATTCTTCCGAAAGAAATGCCAATCTCAAAAGAAGAGAAGAAAATGCTTACATTGCAAATTCACAATAGAAATGCTATACTTCGAAAAAGTTACAATTGGTTTGCTGATTTTACAAACGGTTCGCTTCGGCATCGCGCGCTAAAGCTTTTTACCGAAGTCGGCTCTCTTGTCTATGAGCTTGATTGCGACAACAAAGAACTGGATCAGCTTCCTCAGCAGGAATTGGTCACGCTTTCTCAATTGTATACGCATATCTCACGGATGCTCGAAATTCTTTCCAATGATTCAGATTGCGAGGAAGAAGAAGCCTGTGCCATGGAGCTTTCGCTTGAAGGAATGGAGCTCAATTTTGAAGATATAAAACCTCTTCTTATTTCTGCTTTGGACAAAGTGAAAAAGAATCGGTTTAATGTCATATAAATAATTTAAAGGTAGGGTTTTTATGAACTGTAAAGGAATTGCCGCTGTTGCAAAGACTGTCCGAAGTTTGTCTATCGATGCCATTCAAAAAGCAAATTCGGGTCATCCTGGTCTTCCCCTTGGCTGTGCAGAACTTGCTGCTGTTTTGTACGGAGAAATTTTAAAACACAATCCGGCTAATTCAAAATGGGCCGATCGAGACCGTTTCGTTCTTTCTGCTGGTCATGGCTCAATGTTCTTGTACTCCATTCTTCATTTGGCTGGCTATAAAGTTTCTCTCGAAGATATTAAAAATTTCCGTCAGATTGGTTCGGTTTGCTGCGGTCACCCGGAATATGGCATTACAGACGGCGTAGAAAACACTTCCGGTCCTCTTGGACAGGGTATCGCCCTCGCAGTAGGTATGGCTCTCGCCGAGTCGATGCTTGAGGCAAAATACAATACGCCAAATCACAAAATCGTTGACCACTACACTTACGCTCTTGTCGGCGAAGGCTGTCTAGAAGAGGGTGTTTCATCAGAAGCCTGCTCCTTCGCCGGCCATAACAAACTGGGAAAACTTATCGTTTTCTATGACGAGAACAAAATTTCTATAGATGGTTCAACAGACATCACTTTCACAGAGGATATTGCCAAACGATACGAAGCTTACGGCTGGCAGGTTCTTAAAGGTGACATGTACGATGTTGAAAAAATCATCTCGCTTGTAGATGAGGCTAAAAAAGAATCGGGCAAGCCGACTCTCATCATGTTAAAATCAACTATTGGTAAATTCGCTCCAAAACAGGGTACTCCGTCAGTTCACGGTGAGCCATTGGGCGAAGAAGATGTTAAGCAGACAAAAATCAATCTCGGCTTAGACCCTGAAAAATTCTTCCAGATTGATGAGGATGCGGTAAAATATTTTGCAGACAAAAAAGCAGAATTCGCAAAGCGGGAGTCAGACTGGAATGCCGAATTCGAAGCATGGGCAAAAGAAAACCCGGAGCTTGCAAAGCAGTGGAAGGCTTCTTACGAAGGCTGCGCAGACGGAAATGCCGATGACCCTGTTTACGAAGTCGGTAAGTCTGTCGCGACACGCACTGCCTCGGGCGACATGATTAACGCAATGGGACTCCGCTATTCTTACCTTGTGGGTGGCTCTGCTGACCTTAAAGGCTCAAACAAATCAGGAATGAAATGTGACGGCGGCACTTATACGCCAGAAAATCGCTCTGGCCGTTCGATTGAGTTCGGTATCCGCGAATTCGGTATGGCAAGTGAGGCTGCTGGCATGGCTTTGCATGGTGGTGTCCGTCCCTTCTGTGCCACATATCTTGTCTTCTCTGACTACATGCGGCCTTCAATCCGCCTCGCTTCTCTCATGGGCGTTCCTGTTATCTACGATCTTACCCACGATTCAATCTATCTTGGCGAAGACGGCCCGACACACCAGCCAATCGAACAGCTCTCATCATTGCGTTCAATCCCCAATTTGCAGGTATTGCGACCGGGTGATGCTGAGGAAACTGTTGAGGCCTGGCACATGGCAATGGAAGCAAAAGACCATCCCGTTCTTTTCGCCCTCACAAGGCAGAATGTTCCGGTTTATGCAAAAGAAAACGCTGACTGGCGCAAGACAATCAAAAAAGGAGCATATGTCGTAAAAAATGGTGGAGCCAGCCCTGATGTCACGATAGTCGCCACAGGTTCAGAAGTCAACATGGCTCTTGAAGCCGCTGCAAAAGTGAGCGGAAAGACCGTCCGTGTCGTTTCTGTTCTTGATAAAAACCTGTTTGAGTCTCAGAGCGAAGAATTCCAGAATCAAATTCTTGGCGGAGCAAAGCGCATTATCGTTGCCGAGGCAGGCTGTAAAACCGGTTGGGAAGGCTATGTTTCAAGCAAAAAAGATTTGTTCACAATCGACCGTTTTGGCGAGTCTGGTCCTGCCAAAAAAGTGGCCGAGCACTTTGGCTTTACGGCAGACAAACTTGCCGAACTGATTAAAGAGTAGCAAATAATAAGGCAAAAAAAGCGGTCGGAGTCGGGGTTCAGAAAAGGATTCGCCTGAGTTTTTCTCACAGCGATGTTCTCTTTCTGGTTTCCGGCGGGAGACCGCTTTTTTTATGCAGATTTTCTATATTTTTTACTTAACTGCTTCAAATACGATGTTAAACAGGAAAAGTGCTGCTAAAATCCATGTAATGAGAGGAATTTCCTTTGTTTTTTTGCTTACCGTCTTGCAGAGAACATAACTGATGATACCAAAAGAAATACCTGTCGAAATCGAATAAGAGAAAGGCATGACGATAATAGTTATGAATGCCGGAATTCCTTCTGAAAAATCTGTAAAATCGATATCCATTATAGAACGCATCATCAAAAATCCGACGAGAATCAATGAGGGGCTTGTGGCTGCAGAGGGAACAAGGGCAAAAAGAGGGCTGAGAAAAAGGGCAATAAGGAAGAGAAAAGCTGTTACAACAGAGGCAAGACCTGTCCGTGCTCCGGCGGCTACCCCTGAGGCACTCTCAACAAAACTTGTTACAGTAGAAGTTCCGAGACAAGCACCTGCGACTGTACCAATGGCATCAGAGAGCAAAGCCCCTTTTGCGTTTGATATATTTCCGTTCTCGTCTTTTAAATCAGCCTGTTCCGAAACGCCTACCAAAGTGCCGATTGTGTCAAACAAATCTGTGAACAAAAAAGTGAAGAATACGACGAAAAATTTAAGCGACAGGACATTTGCCCACTCAAACTTGAAGAGATAAGGCGTTTCTGGTTTTTAGAATGGGATAAAATTTTCTGGAATTTTCGTTACCCCGAAAGGAATGCCGATTATTGTCGTAATAGCGATGCCGAGCAGAATAGCGCCCGGAACTTTGAGCATATAAAGCACAATCGTAAGAATCAAACCTAGCATGGCGACGATGGCAGAGGCGTGCTCCAGATTGAAGTGAACAAAAGCAATAGGAGTTCCTGCCTGACCTGTGATTACTCCTGCATTTGCAAGACCGATTAGGGCGATAAACAAGCCGAGCGCAACGGTTACGGCTTTTTTAAGCGTGGGGGGGAATAGATTTAATAATTGCTTCGCGGATTCCGAAAAATGAGAGAATGATAAAAAGCAGTCCTTCAAGCAAAACTGCCGTTAGAGCGAATGCCGGAGTGCATCCCATGCCATGTACGACGGTGTAGGTAAAGAACGCGTTGATTCCCAAACCAGGGGCGAGAGCAATCGGGAGATTGGCACAGAATGCCATTACCAGAGTTGCGATAGCCGAAGAGAGTGCTGTTGCCGTAAAGACCGCACCCCAGCTGATTCCGGAATCCGAGATAATCTGCGGGTTAACAGCCAGGATATAAGACATTGCGAGGAAGGTTGTTATACCGCCGATGACTTCGCGACTTACACTTGACCCGCGTTCTTGAAGTTTAAAAAACTTGTTCATACCAAAATCCTATTTTTGTTTCTTGCTTAACATGTAGCTTGTAATCCCCAGAGCAATTCCACCGAGAATCATCAGGAAGCAAAGAATCTGACCTGTGGAGATGTTCAGCAGACTCGTATTCATGTAAATTGGTGCATTTGTGTCTGTGGCAAATCTGTATCCGATGTCAGCGTCCGGCTCCCGGAAATATTCGATAAAGAAACGGAAAAATCCGTAGCCGCCTGTGTAGAGCGCTCCTGAAAATCCGTCAAAGGGTTTCTTTTTGTGCAAGAGCCAAATAATCGAGAACAAAACAAGTCCTTCAAAAAGAGCCTCGTAAAGCTGGCTTGGATGGCGTGGAAGATTTACCAGCGCCGTTTGAGCTTCCATGCCGATTTTATCCATGAATTCCTTGACCCAGCCCAATGAAGAAGAGAATTTTTCGGCGTGCGGAAAGACCATGCCCCAGGGAGCGGTGGTGATTCTACCGTACAACTCGCCGTTCATGAAATTTCCGATTCGGCCGAAAGTGTAGCCCAATGGAATAGCCGTGACCATGGCATCTGACCATTTTAGAAATGAAACTTTATGTCTCCAGCACCAGAAAATCATTCCCAATAAGCCGCCAATAAAACCGCCGTGATAGCTCATGCCGGCCAAACCTGTGAAACGACCGTTCTGAAATGGCCAGAAAATGAGCCAGGGTTTTTTGAGGTAAATTCCAGAAGTGTCATAAACAAGAGTTGAGAAAACCCTTGCGCCAATCAGTAAAAAAACAATTCCTGTGGCGATAAAACTGAAAATATCGTCTTCTGTGGCCTTTCGGAGTGTGCCGTCTGCATTCGTCGAATCCAAAGCCCCTTCCCGGAGCAGCTTTTTGAGTACAAAAAAAGCGGTTCCAAAGGCGAAGATGTACATGAGTCCGTACCAGCGGAGCAAACTCAAAACAGGTACGCCGGGGAAAATCTCCGGATGAATCCAGGCTGGATAATTGATATATAAGGGAAAAATCATACTTTGAATCCTTGCTGAGCCGCTTTGACCAGCCGGTTCTTCAGCATAATATTCTCGTTTTTGAGTTGCGCTATTTCGTAGTTCTGAGTTTTAATCATTTCGGCAAGCTCGCTTACATTCAGTGCACCCGAGCCGACCAAATCTTCGACATAGGACAGCTTTGCTGAATAATCATCGCTGGCCTCTTCGCTCGCCTGCTCGAAACTTTCGTCGAAAGAGAGTGACTCTGTCTGCATGATTTTTTCTGCGATACGGAAAATTGCCTGAGCCAGAACAGAATTTGGCTTGTAGACCGTGACGGGGAGGCTTGAAGAAAGAGCCTTGTCCTGCATTGAGTCGCGGTACATGACACCCAGTGATTCCACTTCAAGACCAAGATACTGCTGACATGAGCGACGGATTTTCTGGGCTTTATCCGCGTCTTTTGGCTCGTCAATCATGTTCATAATGAGACGCGGACGGAACTGAGACAGCCGTCTCTTGAATTTTTCGCCGTTTTCGGGGTCGATTTCCGTGATTTTTTCAATCAGTTTTGGAATGTATAAGCGCTGGAGTGAAGCAGAATCATTACGGAGTTTGCTGATAAAATCTGCCGCCTTTGAATTCTTTTTGAAAGTTGCCGCCATAAGCCGGAAAACAGCGTTCTTCAAGAAAAGGTAGCCGTTGAGCGTTGCCGTGACCGTAGGAGCCGTGACGATGATTCCCTGAGGAGAAGTAAGGAACAAATCCAAAATCGTGAGGTGAGTGCCTGCCCCTAAATCTACGATAAGATAATCGGCATCAACTGAGTGGAATTTTTTAATCAGTGCGTTTTTTTGTGCGACTTTAAGCGCGCTCAAGCCCGGGATTTCTGAGTCGCCTGCAATAAAACTGACATTTTTGTAATCTGTTGGCGTGATAATATCTTCAAATTTTGACTCACCCGTGAGGAATGTCCCGATTCCTTTTTTGGGAGAATTGTGACCGATAACAAGATGAAGGTTCGACGCGCCTAAGTCCAAATCCGCGAGCACGACTTTTTTGCCCGCCTGACCCAGCGCTATTGCTAAATTTGCGGAGAGAAGGCTTTTTCCGACACCGCCTTTGCCGCTTGCTACTGGAATAATCTGCATAAAGTTAATTATATCATAAGATTCTTTCTTTATAAAGATTGATTTTTCTTTTATAGAAACATAAAATGAAATTATATGAAAAATTTTGACTCTATAATGAAACGGATTAATTCAGTTCTGCTGATTTTTATCATCGCTCTTTTTGCTTCTCAATGTTTTGCTCAGTCTTCTTCAACTTCTGCCTCTGAAAAATCCACAAAATCTCGGCAATACATGGAACTGATGAACGGTGTGTTCGATTTCGTCCAGCGTAATTATGTTGATGAAATTGACCCTCAGGTTCTTTATGAAGGTGCCCTCAAGGGAATGTTAGAGTCTCTCAAAGATCCTTATACCGTCTATCTCGATAAATCAAGTTTCAGAAATATCAATGACACGACTTCTGGCTCATTCGGCGGAGTCGGTCTGCAAATATCAAAGCCTGTTGAGACAAGCCCTGAAAAACCTGCCTTTGTGGAGGTCGCTTCTCCGGTTGAGGACACTCCGGGCTTTAAGGCTGGAATTCTTGCAGGAGATTTGATTATTTCAATCAACGGCACGGACACTTCCACAATCACAATGGAGCAGGTTTTGGATATGCTCCGCGGTAAAGTCGGTGAGAGCGTTGATTTAGTTATTCGCCGTGGAAAGAACATGGAGTTCCCTGTTACCCTCGTCCGCGCTGTTATTGAAGTTCCCACTGTCAAATACGGCATGATTGAAGGCACAAAAATCGGCTATGTCCGTCTTATCGAATTTACTCCGCAGGCTGTAGAGCGTTTCCAGGAAGCCCTTGATTCATTCAAAAAAAACAATGCTGTGGGAATGATTTTTGATTTGCGCAACAATCCTGGAGGTCTGATTACGAGTGCAGCTGACATCGCCGACAAATTCATTGATAACGGCCCGATTGTCACCACAAAAAGCCGGCTTTCATTTGAAAATTCTGTCTTCACTGCAACCGCAAAAAAAACAGTCATGCGAAATATGCCCATTGTCGTTCTCATCAACAAGGGAAGCGCCTCTGCCTCTGAAATCGTGAGCGGCGCCCTCAAAGACAACCATCTGGCATATCTTGTGGGTCAGCGTACTTACGGGAAAGGCTCTGTGCAGCAGGTTCTGCCCCTTTCATCGACGGACGGACTTAAAATCACCATGGCCCGCTACTACACGCCCAGTGATGTCAACATCGATAAAATCGGAATTCCGCCCGACCGTGAGATTTTGTTCCCGGTTTTAAGCGAAGAGGGCGAAAAACAGTATCTTGAATTATACAAATCCACCGAAATCTCTGATTTTGTTGACGGCCGCACTGATTTGACTGAAAAGCAGATTTCGGATTTTGCCAAAAACCTCAAGAAAAAATATCCTGAAATCGATGAGTCAAGCTTGCGTAAACTCGTGCGAAACGAAGCCAACAAAACAAAGGGGACCATGCTCTACGATTTGGACTACGACATTCAGCTCAACGAGGCGATTGCAATCCTTCAAAACGAGAATTTTACAAATCTGATTAAAAATACTAAAACTCTCAAAGAACTTCAGGATTTGGCAATTCTCGAAGAAGAGAAAAAAGAAAAATAATTTGACACAGAGGCAGGCGGATTTATGCGGATATTTGTGATTACTGTCTGTGTTTATCCGAGTCCATCTGCGTCTAATATATATGCGGCAGTACATATCACAAAAAAATCTTGATTCAGAAGGTTTTCTCTCAATAATCGGAAAGGATTACCGCTATTTGCACAATGTTCTTCGTCTCAAAACCGGCGATATGATTTATGTGCGTCTGCCCGACGGAATTTTACAGCCGATGACGGCCTGCCGGATTGATGAAAAAGCTAAAAAAATCATCTTGCAGATTTGTGATGTGACTGACACGCAGATTGGCGAAAATCAGCCGTCAGAAACTGATTCAATCGAATCAATGGAATTCACGCTTTTTATGGCTCTGCCGAAATCTTCAAAATTCGACCTGATTGTACGGCAGGCGACAGAGTGCGGTGTGGCGAGAATCATACCAGTTCAGACAGAATTTTCCCAGAAGGGCAGTGAGAAAATCAATTTCCGTTCGGATAGAATTGGGCGAATCATAAAGGAAGCCCGGCAGCAGAGCGGAAGCCCTGTGGACACAAAAATCACTGATTGCAAAAACCTTACAGAAGCTTGTGAACTCTGGCAGAGCGAGACCGAAAACTTTGCCGAATCCGAGAAAATCGCCGTCGTCCTTTACGAGCGAAATGAATCCACCGTGAGCATTCGTCAGGTCTGTGAGCAAGCCCTCGCCCAGGAAACATCAGAAAAATCTTCAAGCCTCAAAAAAATCGCCCTTTTCTGCGGAAGCGAAGGCGGTATTTCCCCAGCGGAAATTGAAATCTTGCAGGAATACGGCTTTGTCCCGGTTCACTTAAAAACGAATATTCTCCGATGCGAGACGGCGGCTCTTTATGGCATCTCTGCCCTTCAAATCTCCCTTTGCAGGTAATAATCGGGAATATTTAGCCTGAAAAGTCCGTAAGGCTCTGTGAGGAGAAATATCTTTACGAACAAGTCTTTTATACAGTGTGAATTAAGAATTGCCAATTTTTAATCTCTATGCTAATCTGTAGTATAGAAAAAATGGAGTCCTTTCAATGACGCGAATTGAATTGCTCGGTGTACCTGTTGATGTGTGCCGTCAGGAAAATCTCGAAGATGAGATTATGAAGATTCTCGAAAAGCCTGGCACAAAACAGATTGTTTTCCTTTCTGTCTGGGATTTGCTAAAAGCCCGCAATAAAAAAAAGGATTTCGGCGACTGTCTTCGTAACGCTGATTTGATTCTTCCTGTTTCTAAAAGCATTCTGAAGGGAGCCCGCTTTCTTAGGCTTGATGTGCCTGTACGCTATAATCCCTTTACCGCTGTCATTCAGATTCTTAATACGCTTGACCGCCATTATAAATCACTTTATTTGCTGGGTGCCAGAAAAAAAACTCTCCAAAAAGCAGAGAGCAATGTACGCGATACTTTCCACGGTCTGAAAATAGTTGGCCGTTATGTAGGATATTTCCCCAAAAGTGCTGAAGATGATGTTGTTAAAGCGATATACAAGGCAGCCCCGTCATTAGTCCTTGTGAGTGAAGGTGTAAAAGAAAAAAATCTCTGGGCCTACCATCGGCGTGAGCAATTTTCTTCAAGTATCTTTTTATATTATCGTGACTGTCTTGGTATTTTTGCAGGGCGAATCCATAGGGTTAGTGAAAAGACATTTGATTCTGGCAAAGAAATTTGGAGCGAAGTCGGTCACAGCCCTCTGAAAGTTTTTCTCATTTTCCCCTATCTTTGGTATAAAATTCTGCTTTTATTTAATCGTTTTTTCAAAAAGGATAAAAACTCAGAAGAGGGAATTTATCATGTTGAGAGCCTTGAAAACAAAACATCACCTGAAGAAAGCAAAGACATGTGATAAGACAGGTCTATCATATACATTCACAAAAGACCAGGGATGACAGCTCTTTTTTCAGAATCTGCGGATGATGTCGCTTTTACGAGGCGAAATTCCGATTTTATAATTCGATATGCCTCTGATTTGGAAAGTTTCCGGCGGATCAGTGAAAAATTCATAATACAAGATGTCTTTGTCCGTTCTTCCTGCATAAGCGACCAATTCATGCAACTTATGGAAGAAAAACATTGTAAGATTCATAAATTTTCTGTTACGGCAGAGCTTGAGAGACTGATAGAAATTGAGCGGGCGAAAAAAAACAAGACCTGTGATGAGAATTTTCCAAGTGGTGGAGTCGATTACGATTTTCTATGTGAAAAAAGTCCGAAATTTGCCTCTCTTGTCGGAAAATCTCCTGCAATGGAGAGACTGCGCCAGACTATCATAAAACTTGCTTCCTTGGATGTGTCAATCCTCCTTCTCGGTGAGACTGGAACCGGCAAAACAAGTGTCGCAAGAGCGATTCACGAACTTTCGGAACGCAGGAAGCGTCCTTTTAAGGAAGTTGTCATTGCAAATATGAACGAATCTCTCGTGGAGGCAAAGCTTTTTGGAGTCGCAAGCGGTGGTTTTACAGGTGCTGTTCCCGGAAAGGGCTTGTTTGAGGATTGTGACGGAGGAACACTCTTTTTTGACGAAATTGGCGAAGTCAGCCTGAATATACAGACGAAGTTGCTTCAGGTTTTGGGAGAGGGCATGATAAATCGTATCGGCTCAAACAAAGATATTCCCGTGGATAATCGCATGATTTTTGCCACCAATGCGAATCTTGAGGCTAAAATCCGTCAGGGAACTTTCCGCGAAGACTTGTTTTATCGGATTAATGATGTGACTCTGCGGATTCCACCTTTAAGGGAGCGGCTTGAAGACATCCCAGAGCTGGCAGAGGCTTATTTGCGGCGGGAAAAAATCAACAAGAATATCTCAGACTCTGCCCTTGCAGCCCTGCAGACCTTTTCATGGAAAGGAAATATCCGTCAGCTGGAAAAAGTTCTGAAAAACGCCGCCCTCTTATACTGCGACGGCGACACAATCGGGGCAAAGGACATCCGCCTGTAAAAGCGGATTTTTATTTTTCAGTTTTTAATTTGCCGGCAAGTCCTGCCGCTTTGTCAAAGACTTTTTCGATGTAGCTCGCCTCACTTTCGCTTAATGCGGCCCTGGAAAGTACATCCGTCCAGAATTTTTCCATGTCGGCCCTGCCTGTAACTTTAAAGAAGCCGATTTTCTGCAGTGAATCGGCGATTTCTCTGACGGTTTTGCCCAATCTTCCTAAAGAAACCGGGACTGAGCCGGGGGAAATCTTTTTGCCTTCATCCAGACTCTTTCGGAACAGGTGATATGAAATAATCTGAACCGCGTGAGAAAGATTCAGGGAGCCGAATTCAGCGCTGGAAGGAATTGTAACGCCCATGGTGCACTCATCCAGCTCTTCTTCTTCAAGACCCGTGCGCTCGTTCCCGAAGACTATGGCGATTCTGCCCTTTTCAGTGACTGGTGAGGCTGTCTCGGAAAGCTCTTCGGGGAGCAGCAGTTTTCCCCGCTTTTTGCCACGGCGGCGGGTTGTACCCGCACAGAGAACGCAGTCTTTTGCCGCGTCAGTGATTGAATCAAAGAATTCTGTCTTTTCCCAAATCGGGGCGGCATGAATGGCAAGAATCCGTACCCTCTCTTCATCAAAATCCTGCTTTTTTCCGACGATGCGGAGATTTTTCAGGCCGTTATTCGCCATTGCACGGCAGACCGCACCCACATTCCGGCTTTCTTCGGGGCGGCACAAAATAATCACGACATTTGAAAGATTCATGACAATACTCTACTTTTTTTACATAATTTCGGCTAGAATCATTTTATGACGGAACATTTTTTTAGCGGAAAAACCGCCCTTATTATAGGCGGAACTGGCGGAATCGGCCGCTCTATTTCCCTTGCCCTTGCAGAAAGAGGAGCAAGTCTTGTCGTTCACGGCTCAAAGGCCGGGGAAAAGGCTGACTCTCTGGCGGAAGAAATTTTTAAAATCAGCGGAGAAAAGCCAAAAATCATCGCCCAGAATCTCCTTGAATCTTCTTTTGCAGGGCTTGAATCTTCGGAGCTTCTGGAAGCCGCTAAAAAATGCGATATTCTCTGCGTTTCTTTCGGTCCCTTCGTGCAGAAAGCCCTTCATGAGACGAATCTTTCTGACTGGGAAAAGGTCGCCCTCTACGATTACGCTCTTCCGGGGCTTCTTGTTTCAACGGCTATTCCCAACATGATGAAAAATCATTTCGGACGCATCCTGCTTTTTGGCGGCACCGGGACTTCTTACAGGCAGGAATTTTCCACGAATGCAGCTTACGCCGGGGCAAAAGCAGGATTGAATGTGCTCATTTCCTCGGTTGCGGCGGAATATGGGGAATATGGAATAACCTGCAACGGAATTTGCCCCGGCTTTGTCGAAACCGAATACATTTCTGAAGTGCAAAAAGTCAGTCTGGAGAAAAAAATGCCTCTTGGACGGCTTATTTCACCTTCATCTATTGCAAAAACTTCTTTATTTCTTCTTGAAAATGCCGATATTAATGGTACGAGTCTTCGGCTTGATGGCGGCTGGTCTCCTTTAAATTGTCATACGACAAAAAAAAGCTAGACTAAAAAGGGGATTATGTTGTATCATATGAAGACTTTAAATAAGTTGTAACTGAGGAAGGAAACATGAGCAATAACAACAACCTAGTTCCGGGTTTTAACGACGAAAAAGATGACAGTCTTAAAATAAACCTCGAGAAAATAGACGATGTTGATAACGGTCTTATTATCTATCTCAACGGTTATATCGATACATATAATTCAAGTTTTTTCCAAAAAAGAATTTCAAAGGTCGTTGAATCAGGTTTCATAAATTTAATTTTTAACTGTTCGGCTCTCAACTATGTATCTTCAACAGGTATTGGTTCTTTCACTGCTTTCCTCAAAATGATTAAGCCAAAAGGCGGCGATATTGTTCTGCTTGAAATCCAGCCGAAGGTATACGAAATCTTCCAGCTTTTGGGATTCTCTCAGTTCTTCAATATCAAAGATTCTATTCAGGATGCAACTAATTTCTTTAAACAGGGGGCTCCGGTCTCAGAGAGCGTTTTCCCCAAAATTTTCAGTTGCCCGGTCTGCTCAAAGCGTCTTAAAGCAACTCGTGCCGGTCGTTTCCGATGTTCGGAATGTAAGTCAATTCTTGCTATCGACCAGCATGGACAGGTCTTTTTGGGATAAACCAAGTTCTCTCAGATTAATTCTGGGTTTTATGAGTAAAGGCAACCACTTCTACAAAGGAAGTGGTTTTTTTAATAGAGGTGTTCGGGAACTTTGAAAAATAGCGGGGCGACTTTTTTGAAGTTTTTATATTCACGATATTTATAATAATGAAACGCGTTCTTTATTTGGCAGTTATTTATTTACTGACCTGTTTAGTTGGTACACTCATTTTCGCGACTCTCTTTATGCTCAGCTGTAATTTAACTATGTTCGTGACTGGACTGCCAACTTCTTTTTTTTCCAGCAAGTTTTTTTTTAGTGGAGTTTTGACTACTTTCCCTCTGGCTTGTGTTATCACGCAGATTATGTTGGTTTTATATCAGGTCCGCCACCCCGGGAGCAAGAGAATATCACTCATCATGTATGCCTTTTTTGGCATTCTTTCCTGGCTTTTACTTATCCCCATTGATTTAAAGCTTATCAACCGGTATGAAGCAGACTTGTTTGAACCCCGCCTTGAAAAAACTACGAGCGGGGTTTTCAGAAAAGAAGAACACGGGGTTTTTTATTATTCCCGCGTTTCTGATGAGGGAATCGCGGACGGTCTTTTTATCGATACAACAGGATTCTTGGGAACAGAAGGCGTAATCGTGCCTTTTTTTAATGTTCCTGTTAAAAATGAGTCAGCCTTTCCTTATTCCGATATTCTGATAAAAAATTCCCTGCAGCCACCAAAACTCGTGACTTATCCCCTTGCTGTGTATGCCGCCCTGCTGACGGCTGGAGGCTACAGCGTATCGCTGGGATTCCTTTCCTGGCTGGCTTTTGCTTCCCTGGGGCTTGCCTTGCTTACAGGCTATGGTCTTCAATATGCCAGCTCATGGAAACTTGCCAGCGTCTCTTGCGTACTTACGGCTGTAATTGTGATTGTTTTCATCAATTATCTTTATTACATGAATATCCTGCCTTCCGTTTTTAAAGAAATTTCCCAGAAGCTTTCTGACCTCACCCCCGTAAAAGATCCTCTTATCGTCCTTGTAAATTGCTCGATAGCTATTATTCTCTGCGGATTCGGAATCTTCATGGGAATTTACCGGCAAAAAAACGACACGATTCTGGAGGCAAATGAATGAGACGAACTGGACTTATTGTTCTAATCTATGCAGTTCTTGCTTTTGGATTCTGTCTGCTTATTTCAAATTTAATGAAATCTCTGCCGCTTCTCCTTCCAGGAGAAGAAGGAACTTATGTCTTTATCCGTGGCTTCCTTTTTTTCTGCAAATTTCTTCCACCCCTTATTTTCAGTGCTTTTTTGATTGGCAGTGCCATCGCATACGGAAAGAATTCAGAGCGGGCGAAAATCAAATATTCACCGCTTATCATGTCTCACTTCAGGAAGACGATGATTGGCTCTATTTTTATCGTGCTTATTGTTTCCCTGGTCACAGAGGTTTTTATCCCGATATTTGAGCAGAGGCAGGCTAAGGCCCGCTTAAAGCCAGTTCTTTTTTCAGAGTTCATGAATTTGAGCCGCGAATATTACGAAAAAGGTAACATGAATCTCGCCTTTGAGTATTCGTATAATGCCCTTCTCTTAAATCCAAAAGATAAGGACGCCATGGATATAAAGGAAAGGTCTGAAGCCGCATTGAATTCTCTAAAATTGATATTGGACAAGCCTGAAACTCCGAAATTTGTTTTTACGCCAGTCAAAGAGACAAAAGGTGAGACCGTTACTTCATTGCTGTCAAAGGCAAAAGCCGCTATGGAAAAGGAAAAATGGTTTGATGCCCATTATTATGCATATCTTGCGGTGGAAATCGGGAGCAGTAAGGATATAAATCTTGAAGATGCCAACAGACTGGCAAGCGAGGCTTGGAATCACCTGTTTGATCCTACGGTTATAAAAGAAAACGACGAACAGATTATCTTCCGGAAAAAACGGGAAGCTTACAAAAATTTCATTCGCGGTGACAATATCGAGGCTTACTATCAGTTCCTTGAGATTGCGGCAATTTCTGATGTTGCTGCCCGAGACCCTGATGTGGCAAAATTTCTTGCCATCGTGGCGCAGAGGGTAGAAGACCAGTGTTTTTTCATAGAGGAAGTTGAGAATCTCCGCCGTTTTGAAGCCTACAACAGCGTGTATTTTTCGATTTCTCAGGATGACGGGTCTCGGGATGTTGTCTATATACGGGGAATCACCCCTGTAAAAAATTCAGGGAGAATGATTCAATATCTGCGGGATTTTTCTTTGTTCACCTACTCAAAGGACGGGCAGCTTCTCCGTTCTATTTTCGTGCCTTATGCTAAAATGCTCTCTGAGCGGACGGATACTTTTGATGAAGCGGCAAAAGAGCGTTTCGGTATTAAAGATGAATATGAGAAGGTTCCCTATCTCATGCTTGAAAGCATATCAAAAACGAGCCGTGGTGGCCGTATGTCGCCTGTTTACGAGTATGACGCCGAATATATCAGGAAAAACGAGCCATACCTTGACAGCTATTTCGTCCTCGGTCTTCCACAGTCAGATTTTAACCTTCTTTGCGATGCAACGGCTGGTTCTGGAAAAATGAGCCTTATTTCCCTGATGAAATTTTTGCCAAAAGCTCGTGAATAAGGTTATTCCTATGAAGTTTACAATTCGGATTTTGTTTACAGACTTACTTATCCGCTCTTAATGCTGATTTGCTGCATCTTCATTGCTTGCATGGCATGGAATTATCGTTTAAAAGGCGGTCAGCTTTTCAAATTCAAGTGGATTTTCCTCATGCCAATTCTTACGGTGATTATTTATTTCATTATGGAATGTGGCTTGTATGCCAGCCGGGTTCTGAATTATGCTCTTGTAATCATGCTTGGAAATGGAGCTGTTTATATGAGTCTTGCCCTGCTCGTGCTTAGTTTATTCATTGTCTGCTTTATCTTTGTTTCAAGAACGGCGGACTAAATTGAAAACTGAAAGTTGAAAAATGTGAAATTTTTTCGTCATGCTTTCAGTTTTCAATTTGCTAGTCTTCTATTTCTACGATTTCAATCCGTGCACCCAGAGATTTAAGCTTACCGACTAAATCCTCGTAGCCCCGCTCAACCTGATAGACATTGCTGATTTCGCTTTCGCCCTGAGCTATGAGGGCCGCGATGACCATTGCCATGCCCGCCCGGACATCCGGGGAAACGAGTTTGTCGCCGTGGAGTGCGCTGGGGCCACTTACGACGGCACGGTGGGGGTCACAGAGAGTGATTCTGGCTCCCATTGAAATCAGTTTATCAACGAAGAACATGCGGCTTTCAAACATTTTCTCAAAGATTAAGACAGTTCCCTCAACCTGTGTGGCAACGACTGTCATGATTGATGTTAAATCTGGCGGGAAGCCCGGCCATGGCGAGTCGTCGATTTTTGGAATCATGCCGCCCAAATCTGTGTTGACTTTCATTTCCTGCCCCAGTGAGACTGTGAGGGCATCCCCTTCGATTGTCCAGCGGATTCCAAGTTTTCCGAAAGCCACACGGAGCGGGCGCATGTCCTTTGGATTTACGCCTGTAATCGTGATTGAGCCTTTCGTGGCGGCGGCTAAGCCTATGTAAGAGCCGATTTCCATAAAGTCAGGGCCGATTGCAAAATCTGTGCCGTGGAGCTTTTTAACGCCGTCAATATTGAGGATGTTGCTTCCGATTCCGTTGATTTTTGCCCCCATGGCGACGAGCATGTTGCATAAATCCTGAACATGGGGCTCACTGGCCGCATTGTTGATAATCGTGTGTCCTTCGGCCAGGACGGCCGCCATGATTGCGTTTTCGGTGGCTGTGACGGATGTCTCATCAAGGAAGATGTCTGCTCCCACGAGTTTGTTTGCCGTAAAAGTGAAGGGGCCTTCCACGGAAATGCGAGCTCCCAGCTCCTGCAGGGCCAGAAAGTGGGTGTCAACGCGGCGGCGGCCGATTACATCTCCTCCCGGAGGCGGAAGAACTGCCTTTCCCGTGCGGGCGACGAGAGGGCCTGCGAACAAAATTGACGCACGGATTTTTTTGCTCAATGTGGCGGGAATGTCAGAGGAGCGGATTAAAGACGCGTCGATTTTCCACTCGTGCCCGCCGATTTTTTCGACAGAGGCGCCAAGTGCCTGTAAAATCAGGAGCATTACGCCCGTGTCTTCGATTTCGGGAATATTCCTCAGGATTACAGGCTCTTCGCTCAAAAGAGTTGCCGCAATGCAGGGGAGAGCCGCGTTTTTATTTCCGCTGGCAGCGATTGTTCCGCGAATCGGAATGCCGCCTTCAATTCTGTATTTGTGCATAATTTTTCCTTTTTATTTATTTCGACATAAGTATATCAAAACTTCCGTTGCTTTTTCCATCTGCTCAAGGCTTGCCCATTCTGTTCTGGAATGGTAGTTGTGGCCGCCGGTGAAGATGTTGGGGCAGGGGATTCCCATTTCTGTCAGGCGGGAACCGTCCGTGCCGCCCCGGATAGGGGTAAAGACCGGCTCAACCTCTGCTGCTCTGTAGGCGGCGACCAGCTTTTCGATTACATCCGGCCGTTCTTTAAAGCCGTTTTTCATGTTGAGGTATTGCTGGGTGTGAGTGACTTTTGCCTTTCCGCCGAAAGATTCCGCCGTGACCCGGGCAAGGCTTTCTACCAGAGACTTTCGCCTTTCCATTCCTTCTGACTCAAAATCCCGCAGAAAGAGAGTGACTTTCGCGCTTTCGATTGAGCCTTCAATGTTCATGGGGGCGTAAAATCCTTCGAAGCCCATAGTGGTTTCGGGGGCTTGCTGCCGTGGAAGATTTGTGACGAAATTTGAAGCCATGGTTATTGCGTTCACCAGCTTTCCCCGGGCGCTTCCCGTGTGGGTTGAGACCCCTGTAAATTCAATCTCGCTTTTAAAGGCATTGAAGCACTCTGTTTCAAGCTCGCCTATGTGACCACCGTCAACGGTGTAGGCGTATTTTGACTTGATTAGATTCAGCGGAACATTATCCATGCCGTGGCCGGTCTCCTCGTCCGGGGAAAAGCAGACTTCGATTTGACCGTGGGGAATTTTGTTCTGCACGAGATAGGAAAGCGCCGTCATGATTTCGGCGACCCCGGCCTTGTCGTCTGCGCCTAAGAGAGTGTTTCCGTCGCTGGTGATTATTGTCTCGTGATTTTTAGCGGCAAGAGCCAGAGCAGAATCACTTTCCGGACTTAAAAAATCGCCGGAGTCTAAAATAATTTTTGAGCCGTCATAATTTTTGTGAATCCTGGGTTTTACATGCTCGCCGCTGACTTCCTCAACCGTGTCGATGTGGGCGAGAAGACAGAAAGGCTCCGCTTCCTCACAGCCGGCTGTGGCGGGAAGCTTTGCGTAGACATAGCATTTTTCTGTGACCTGAACATTCTCTAAGCCCAGAGACTTTAATTCTTATTCGAGAAGATGCGCCAGATCAAACTGGCGGACTGTGGACGGCTGGACCCCGGAATCAGCAGAAACGGAATCCGAAGTCGTCCAGATTTGAACATAGCGTAAAAAACGCTCTGAGAGAGATGATTGTAATTCCCCTGTACCCATGAGAAAATTATATCGGGAATTTTAATTTGTGTCAGTGAAAAAAATTTGCATTTCACATTTACGGGTATTATAATATTTTTATGATAGGTATGAATGTTCTGCTCATTTTTCTTCTTCCATACTGCAAGGAGTTCTTTTTATGACATCAAAAACTGAAAAAAACGGGAAGCGCCGCTCTAGTCTTCTCGTTGTCTTGCTGGTAAGCATCGGTCTTACAATCACCGCTCTTAATTTTATTCAGACATGGATTGTTTCGCGGAATGCGCGCCTTTCGGTCGAAGCGGACAGCACCGTAGATTATCAGGAAACTGTGGCCGGTTACGCCCGTTCAATTGAAAGAGATATTCTTAAGTATTTGGGAAAACTTGATTTCTATGTAAATGCAGACATTATGCAGGAAGAAGACTTTGATGCGGCAGGTGAATGGCTTCAGGCACATGGACATGTTCGTGACGCAGATTTTGACTATATCATGCTCATCGATAAAAATGGAGTTTCTTACAATGATAATGGCAGCCGCACGGATGTTTCCCAGCGTGATTATTTTCAGGAAGTCGTGCTGAACGGAAAAGATTTTTTCATTGATAATCCAGTTATTTCAAAAACAACTGGTGAATATGTCACACACTTTAGCAGGGCTGTAAAAGTCAATGGCAAGACATTTGCGGCGGTTGTTGGTGTTGTCCCGCTTTTAAATATCACGAAAGAAATCAATGAGATAAAATTCGGTACTGCGGCATACGGCTGGCTACTTACCAGTGACGGTACGGTCATGGCTCACCGAAACCCAGACTACCTGATGCAGAAAAACTTTATCAACAATCCAACACCAGGTCATGAAGAAATCATTGAGATTGCAAAAAGAATGGTTAGAGGCGAAACTGGAAGCGGAACTGTTGCCGGTCATGATGCGGCCAGAGATTTGGTCTGTTTCCAACCTATTGAAGGCACTCCCTGGAGTTTCGCAATTTCAATTCCATCTGACATGATTTATGATTTGGTCACAAAAATCCGCAATCAAACGATGCTTTGTGGTACACTTACGGTTTTGCTTACGATTCTCATTGCTGGTGTCCTTATTAGCCGGCTTTTAAAACCTTTAAATCGGGTAAACGAGGGAATGGATGCAATAGCTTCTGGAGACGCTGATTTGACACGCCGAATCGACATAAAACTTAACAATGAAATCGGCGCAGTCGTTGACGGATTCAACAAATTCGCATCGAAAATGCAGACCATAATTGCTGATGTAAAGAATTCTAAGAGCGAATTGAGCAGAGCCGGTCAGAACATGAGCGCAACGGCACAGGATACGGCCGCCTCAATCACTGAGATTATCGCCAATATCGAGAGTATGCGCGGTCAAATCAATAATCAGGTTCGCAGCGTAAATCAGACTGCAAGTGCGGTTAACGAAATTGCCTCAAACATCGAGTCTCTTGAAAATATGATTCAAACTCAGTCATCGGGAGTTACTCAGGCTAGTGCTGCCGTAGAGCAGATGATTGGTAATATCACCTCGGTTAACATGAGTGTTGATAAAATGGCGGTTTCATTCAAGAGTCTCCAGTCAAACACACAGAGCGGAATTGTAAAACAGCAGGCTGTGGACGAGCAGATTAAACGCATTGAAGATCAGTCAACCATGTTGCAGGAAGCAAACACCGCAATTTCGGCAATCGCTGAACAGACAAACCTTCTCGCCATGAACGCGGCAATCGAAGCGGCTCACGCAGGCGAGGCTGGAAAGGGCTTTGCTGTCGTTGCAGATGAAATCCGTAAGCTGTCAGAGACATCAAGCGCACAGTCAAAGACAATCGGCGAGCAGCTTAACGGTATTCAGGCCTCAATTAAAACTGTCGTTGAAGCCTCTGCTGATTCAAGTCAGGCATTCGGAGCGGTTTCGCAGCAAATTTCGGATACGGATCAGCTTGTCACACAGATTAAGAGTGCAATGGAAGAACAGCAGCAGGGTTCTCAGCAGATTACTGATGCCCTCCACAACATGAACGACAGCACGGTTGAAGTTCGAAATGCCGCCGCTGAAATGAGCGAAGGCAACAAGATGATTCTTCAGGAAGTGGGAAGTCTCCAGTCATTCACGACGGCTATGCAGCAGAGTATGGATGAAATGGGAGTCGGTGCACGCAAAATCAACGAGACCGGAGCTGCTCTTAACGCAATTTCTGATCAGGTCGGAGCGTCAATCGTCCAAATCGGAAATCAAATCGACCAGTTTAAGGTCTAAAATCTGGAAAATTCAAAAAAAATCCCGCATCCTTTCTATGCATTTGATGAAGTGCATTTTTCAGGTGCGGGATTTTTTTTATAAAAGAAAATTACATTTTTTTCGAATCTTTGAGAACATCAATCACTCCTGCCGGGGTTTTTGCCTGCAGGAGAGCTGTTCTTATTTCATCGTGCATAAGTGCTCCGCTGAAGGCTGCCATTGCCCGCATCAGTGGATTTGAGCCGTTAATCGGAGAGACCAGCATGACGAAAATCTGGGAAGCTTTTCCGTCTAGGGAATTAAAATCCACTCCGTCCGCTTTGATTCCGATGGCAACGCAGGTTTCTTTAACGCCGTCTGTTTTTGCATGGGGAATCGCGATTCCTTTTTCAAGACCAGTACTCATTGATTTTTCCCTTTCAAAGAGAGCCTGCTTCACCATCTCTCGGTTTTCGACATTTCCTGACTGGCAAAGAAGAGTGATTAATTCTTCAAAAATCTCTTCTTTTGTATTTCCCTTTAAATTGACGGAAATACAAGCGGGGTTGAGGTATCGTGTCATTGAATTTGTGACGCGGTTTTCAGGGCTTGCAAAGCCGTACTGCAGGGAAGCGGTGTTTTTGAGGGCAGAAAGAGACTGCATGGACTTGTTCAGTCGGATCATGATTTCATACAGCTCTCCTTTCACGAAGCCCATGTCTTTTTCATCAGTCTCGATAACGAGTTTTGTGTCTTCCTCACGGAGAGAAATTGCCGTGTCGCCGCGACGAGCCGTGCAGATTCCGTCGGTGATATTCATCATCTGAACATAAAAACCTTCCGCCCGCAAGTCCCGGTGCAGAATGTCCATGACCAGGTGAGTAAGTTCCTGATTCTTAAAATCCCACTCAAAAATCTGACTTTCTGATGAAGCGACTTCTTTTTTTGTTCCCCGGCCTTTGATTGAAAGGGAGACATTGAGGATTGG
>JAFUHS010000013.1 GCA_017468745.1 Treponema sp.
AATTTGTTTGATCCAAATTTCTTTTGATTTTTCTAAAGTTATATTTTTATTATTTTCTGATAATTGTATGTATAATTCTAATAGAGAGGGCAAATCGTTTTTTGTTAATTCTCGAATTTCCATTTTTTCCCTTAAAAAGCACCCCAGTGTAGGTGTCCGCCTAACTATCGTTTTAAACCGTAAAAACGGTTTTGCCGTAGGCAAAATTGGCGCAAAAGTTGTGGTGGCGTAAAGCCACGAAAAGCAACTTTTGTGACAAAGTTTTTATCGGTTTTGAAAACCATGTTAGGCGATTATTCTATTAATAGTTTTATATTGTCCACAACAGAATTAATTTCCTCTTCTGTCGCTTTTTCTATAAAATCACAGCTTCTTTGTTTATAATCAAGATTTTTTACCTGATCACTTAAAATACAACCGTTGATAGAATGATTTTCCAGTACAATTTCAAAAGGATAACCTTTTATATGGCTTGTGATAGGGCAGAATAAAGCAAGACCGATTTTCTGATTGTATTTTTTCTGAGAGATGCAAATTGCAGGACGACGACCTTTTTGTTCGTGTCCAGTCTGCGGGTCAAAGTCAAGCCAAACTAAGTCGCCTTTTTCTGGAGAATAATTTGATGCTACCATTCTTCCTTACCTACCGAACTACCAGTTGATATTTCTGAATGGATGTTTTCCGAAGTAACCATGGCCAACATATCATCAAGAGTCTTTTTTTGAGGAAGAATAACCATTTTCCCTTTTTCTGCAATTACTTCTATTTTACTTCCACTCTTTACATTATTGTCCTTAGCCCAAAGTGACGGAATTCTAAAACCGAGGCTGTTGCCCCATTTCTGAACTACTGCCTGCATAATGCTACCTCCATATACAAAAGTATATACATTGTATATCTTTATTGTCAAGTAAAATATGATAAAAAAACGCGGCTTGACCGCGACATCTTCTTTTGCTTGGCCAGATAAAACTACGCTGTATTCCATTATGCAAATCTTCTCTTGATTTCAGAAAAAGCTTCATCCAATGGAGTTACACGCCCTTTTTTCATGTCGTCAAAACCTTTCTGCATTTTTGCAGAGAATTCTTCTTCAGATTCTGCCATCTCTTCGCCGAGGGGAACGCCCTTCCTTCCCTAACTTTGCAAACTCTGGCCTTTTTCTAGTTCGTGATGATGGGTATGTTTTTCATCGTTTAAAAAATGCTCGTGGCTGTGGGTGTGGCGGACTGTAAAGGTGACGCCGTTTTTTATGAAGCTGTGGGTGTGCTCGTGCTCATGGGAGCGGGTCAGCGTATCACGCACGACGAAAGCGCTTCCTGCCAGCATGAGGGAGAGGGGGAATGAAAGAAACGCAATCTCTGGAAATCTGCTCTCCGGAAACAAAGGCGATTGCAAGGGATGCAAGTCCGCTTCCCAGACCTTTTATCGTTACAATCTGATAGGTGCTCTTTTCTGAAATGCGGCGCGTGCAGTTGTTCTCAAGCCCCCATGAAACCGTTGCTCCCAGAACGAAAAGAGAGCCGAGGGAAAATTTTAGGCCGTCGCTTCCGTCAAAGGAAAGAATTATGCTGGAAGCCGTGATGAAAAGAATCGCAATCCAAAGCCGCCAGCTCACTTTTTCTTTGAAGACTGCAAGGGCAATTATTGTCGTGGCCACGATTTCAAAGTTTCCCAAAAGAGATGCGTTGGAGGAATTTCCAATCTTAACGCCGGTCATAAGGGGAATGGGAGCAAGAATGTCCAGCATCCCCATGCCCAGCGTAAATGGAAAATCAGACTTTCCAAGCCTTTCGTCTTTTGATTCCTTTTTGCGGTGAAAAAAATACATGATGCCTACGCCGCAGCCCGCCCCGATGTAAAGGAAGCCCGCCATACACACCGGGGGAATATGCGCTAGTAGCAGCTTTGAGCAGGGCACATTAAGGGCATAAAAAAGTGCCGCCGCAATCGCATAGAAAACTGCCGTCACCACCGTGTTTTTTCTCGTGTTCATCATGATGCCTCCACCAACTTCTTTACTTCGCTTTTCACCGCATCCATATCACCGCTTGTCAAAAGGGGAATGAGGGTATTGATTTCTTCTATTGATTTGTCCCACCAGGAAAGTTTCTCCAGCAAATCAATCATCTCATCATCAAAACGCTTGCGAATCACACGGGCGGGATTTCCCACGGCCACCGAATAGGGCGGAATGTCGCTTCCCACAACCGCATTGGCCCCGATAATCGCACCGTCGCCGATATGCACGCCCGGAAGAATCACCGAGTTCTGTCCCAGCCACACATCGTTTCCGATAACCGTGTCGCCTTTTAGCGGCAGGTCGCTTTTTGCGGGCGGACTTGCCTTCCATCCTTCAAGCGTGTAAAAGGGAAAAGTGGTGACAGCGTTCATCTGGTGATTCGCACCGTTCATCACGAACTCAACGCCTGAAGCTATCTGACAGAACTTTCCGATGATGAGCCTGTCGCCGTTCCAGTCGTAGAGGTGGGTAACATGGCTTTCAAAGTCGCTGTCGGCAATGTAGGTAAAATCCCCCACGATGATGTTTGGATTTTTCAGCGTGGGCTTTATGTAGATTTCCTTTTCGTAGCCCGCAATCGGGTGGATTGTCATAGGGTCGGGAAGAAGATTTTCTTTCATATATGCA
>JAFUHS010000119.1 GCA_017468745.1 Treponema sp.
ACGGGGTTTACTCAAAGGTTGAGCTTACAAGCCGCAACGAGATTCACTACGAGAACTACTCGAAAATCATCAACATTGAAGCTCTCACAATGCTTGATATGGCAAAGAAGCTCTACCTCCCGGCCGGAGCAAAATATGCCAAATTCCTCGCTGACTCAGTTTCGCTCAAAAAGACTTTGGGAGCGGAAGACTCTTATGAAGCTGATGCCCTCAAAAAAGTCAGTGCTCTCACAGGAAAAATCTATGCTGAAGTTCAGGCTCTTGAAAAGGCTGTGGACGGAGCGGCAAAGGTCTCAGACGCTGAAGAAAACGCCCTCTATTATAGAAGAGAAGTGTTCAGCGCCATGGGAAAGCTGCGGGAGGCAGTGGACTGTCTTGAAGGCTTCATCCCGGCAAGCGACTGGCCTGTTCCAAGCTACGGAGATTTGCTTTTCAGCGTGAAGTAAAGGGGGAAGCCTTCCCCTACGGGGCTGACCAATAAGTTCAAAAGGTGTCATTTTCGGGCTTGGCCCGAAAATCTATTTAATTACAATACAAGAGATTGCCGTGTCTAAGCAAGGGCGACAAGTAATGCCCTTGAGCACGGCAATGACACCACTCCTTCATCATGTAGCCTATTTTCAATTTAGCAAAAATAGTGTATACTTGTATGCTATGGGTGGAATTAAAAAAGACTAAAAAGAAATTGCCGGGGCAAGCCCGACAATGACAAAAAAGTTAAAGGCGACAACTAAAACTGAAAAATCTGTCACATCAGCGGCAAACGCAAAAAAAGTCCCTGCTGCAAAATCTGTGCCTGCGAAGGAAGCGACTACTACAAAATCATCATCTGCAAAAGCAAAAAAGCCGGTGGCTGGAATCGACGAAAACGGAACTTTCCGAGCCTGGGACAACGCAAAGACCGTGGTAAAATCAAAAAAAGCCGAGGCCCCCAAAAACAGCGTAGAAGAGCGGGCGGCGGACAAAAAAGCCACCGCCGAAGCAGAAAAAAAACTTGAGGCGGCAAAAAAAGCCGACCCCAACGCGGGAATGGCAAAAAAGGAAGTGAATGCCGCTGACTACTCAGACGACAAAATCCGCCATCTTGATGCCCTTGAGCATATCCGCTTACGAAGCGGAATGTATATAGGTCGGCTGGGCGACGGCTCAAACCAGAACGACGGAATCTACATTCTCTTAACAGAAATAATCGACAACTCAATCGACGAATTCATCATGGGATTCGGAAACAAAATCGATGTTGAAATCAAGGAAAACCGCGTGAAAGTGCGGGATTATGGCCGTGGCATTCCTCTTGGAAAAGTCGTGGAATGTGTCTCTGAAATCAACACCGGCGGAAAATACAACGATGACGTTTTCCAGTTCTCCGTGGGTATGAACGGCGTCGGTACAAAGGCAGTAAATGCCCTTTCTTCATATTTTCGCGTCATCTCCATCCGTGACGGAAAATGCGTTGAGGCGGTCTTCAACGAGGGAAAAATCCAGAGCAATAAATCCGGCGCGGTAAAGCCCGGCACAAAAAACGGCACTTACTTTGAATTCGTTCCGGACGAAAAGATTTTCGGAAAATATTCCTTCAACATGGAATATGTCGAAAAACGAATGTGGAACTACGCCTACCTTAACTCAGGCCTCACCCTGCGCTTGAACGGTCAGGATTTCCAGAGTCAGAACGGACTTTTAGACCTTCTCACGAAAGAACTTGAATCAGAAACCATCTACCCCATCGGAAGCTACACGGGCGAGCACCTGCAATTCGCGTTCACGCACACAAACTCGTACGGCGAAAATTATTTCTCATTCGTA
>JAFUHS010000120.1 GCA_017468745.1 Treponema sp.
CTGGATTATCGGCCGCACTCCTGACCAGCACTTTGGCTTCGACTTTAACCTTGACGCTGATGCCCGCGCTCTTTTCGTCCACAAACTCTGGGATTCAGACGAAGACACTGACGACGTGAACTACAATGAGGACGGAAAATATGCCGTGGCAATCGGTGATCAGGCAAAAATCTGGGGATTGTTCGATAATCCTCTTTTTCAGACAAAAGTTGCCTTTGGTCGTATGAGGGAAAATGAACTTCGTGGCTCAATCGGTGATTTCGGTCAGCGGGAATCTAGCGACGTAAAATCTGAGGACAATATTTTTCAGGAAATCTGGACTGCTACAGGTCTTTTTGCTTCTGTAAAGGGGCTTGAAGATTCACCTCTTGCAGGTTTCTATGCTAATGCGGCAATCGACCTTGCTGGAACTTTGGGTGGAGAGAGCGCCACTGACACTGACAGTGACAAAGAAATCAGTCTTTACAAGGCGATGAGAACGGCTCAGACAGGCTTGGGCTACACGATTCCTGGATTGTTCCAGGTTAAGGCTCAGTATTGGGGAGACTCGATTGATACTTCAAACTACCGCTACGAGACAAGCAAGTATTCTGACGCGCGCTCTGCGGGTTACGGCTTGAACGACTATTACGGACGACTTGAATTCGGCATTGACTGGCTGGGCTTTATGGGCGGAGCCACTTCTTTGGGCGAAGTTGACCTTGAGAAAACTCCAAACGCTAACCTCATCGAGCTTGGCGTTAAACTTCCTCTTGTTACCCGTGAAGGATTGCGTGACTATGATCCGGAGAAATTCTATAATTGGTATTCATGCTTGGGTACAATCGGCGTGATTCAGAAGGGCTTTATCATGTATAAAGCGCATGTCTGGGGCGGACAGGGAACTTCAAACTTGAAGCAGTATTCTTTCGGTCTTGTTGATATGGCAAAAGGTGATGGTGCTGATATCGTTATGGCTGGCGTTGATTTCCTCACTGAGGTCTGTATCAATCCTTTCGGAAAGCAGGATGTTTTCATCGGCCTTTCTGGGAACTACAATATCACTTCTGCAAGTGCTGAGGGAAATACAAAGTCCAGCCTTACTTTAAGCGATTTGGAACTCCGCCAGCACAATATCGCGGGAGAAATCTACGTGAAGAAAACTTTCGCCGCAAACAACTTCATGTTCGCGGGAATTGCGGGCAACTGGACTGTCCAAAGCATGGAAGGAAACGTGAACGGCCTTGTTGACCTCAAATATGATGGAAAAGCAAGCAAATTCTACATGCCAATCGGTGTGGAGATGTTCTTCTAAGTCAAAATACATCCATGTATTTTGACTTAGTACGAGAATATTCTGTTCACCTTACGACAAACAGAATATTCTCTCTGGACAAAACCCCGCATCCTTGCGGAGCATGGAGTGAGAAAATCTTTCTGAATATAGATTTTCTCGCATTCGCCTAAAGGCAAATAAAATCAAGGGGAATCAATATGAATGAAATCAAATGCAACGAGTATATTTACCATGGCGCGGATTGCGTTGACGATGAAAATCGGGTTTTCGATCTTCTTTCTATTGATTCCCTCATTTGCTCTGTGGTACCGGGGGAGAGGGCGGAATTCTGCAAGGAAAATGACTTCGCCTTTTACGGCTCGGGCTGGCAGGGCTGGGCTTTCGGTGGCGAAATTGACGCTGGAAAGTTTCAGAAAAGATATTTTCCTGTGGTTCCCCAGTGGAAAAATTATTTCACCCTTCCAGGAAAGCTGCCTAAAAAGCTTTCTTCTAAAAAACTGCTTGTGGGAAGTTTCTTTATCTATTTGCGCTGGAATATGAATGGCAAAAATCAGTATCTTGCCATTGCATCAACGGGAAATACAAAAGACACTCTTCCTCCTGTGAATTTTTACGTGGATCGGAAAAAGCGGGAAATCACCTGTACGGCGTACAGCGACGGAAAAAAATGGCATGAGGGCGACAAAATCGCCGAGCTTGCGCTTTTTTCTGCCTCGGATTTCTTTGAATTGCGGGAAAAAACGCAGAAACTCTTCGCTGCTGATAAAAACGGGCGTTTCGGAAGTCTGGACTTCCTTAATTCCACTCCGCTTAAAGGCAAAATCACCGTGGGCGGCTGGGAATCATGGTACAATCACTATGCCAATATCAACGACGAGTTGATTCAGGGGGATTTGGCTGGCCTTTCTCAGACCGAAAA
>JAFUHS010000121.1 GCA_017468745.1 Treponema sp.
ATACATTATATCTTCTGGATTTTCTAAGTGTCTACTATTTGGGATTTTCCCTTTTATTTTAGTGTCTACTTTTATGGATCCCTTCTTCTAAATGTGTCTACCATTTGGGGTATATTTTATTTCTCGTCCTCGATTCGGCGCTTTTCGTCTTCCCGTGCCCGCCTTTCGTCCTCTATCCGGCGCTTCTCATCTTCGATTCGACGTTTCTCATCTTCTATTCGGCGTTTTTCGTCTTCTCGCTTGCGGGCGTTAATTTCGCTGATTCGGTCCCGCTCTATGCCCTCAATCTGTCCCTGTATAATCCAGCGCCAGCGGTCCATGCTGATTCCTTTTAAGGTTGATTCTGCTTTCATGATTCCCTCCTCACTTCGTGCAAGAGCATCGATTAAATCTTGTTTTTCCTGCTTATCAGCAATCTGTAAAAATTTACACCATTTGACTGGGCTTGGCAAGTTTTTGACATCTTCCAAATTGCTTATTTCCGGGATTTTAGGCAGCTCCATGAAAATCACATTCAGTATGCCAGCCAAATTTGCGCCGTCTTTTCTGTCAATCATTGTATATTGGTGAATGGGATTATCGTTAGAGTCATCGTAAATAAAATTCAAGACGGAAATCTGGTAGACAACTGGAAGTGAATCCCAATCATCACCGACCTCAATAGCCGAACTTAGCAGACGAGCGGCATAATATTCAGCCCTCTTTCCGTAGTCATAGGCTTTTTCAAATCCCTGCATCTCAATCTGAGCACAGGTGTCATCTTCAAAGATGCAGTTAATGTCATAGCTTATTCCCCGCTGCGAATCGAACTGTCTGGGGTTTTCATTCTCGATAACGGTGACTTTTTTGATTTTCCGACCGATTGCCGCCGTCAGGAAGGACTTTAAAGCAAAACGAGAATCTTTTGAATTCTGCGTGAAAATCGCCTTAAAGTTCACATCAAGGCGGGGATTTAATATTCTGAATTCTTTTGTGCTCATAGACAAAACTCCTTTTTAGTTCTGCCTATGTATTCGCTTTAAAAGTGCATTTTCGGCAATTTACAATTATAATTTTTTTTATATTTGTAAATTCCTTACAATTCTACATCAAGCCCTGATGCCTTTGCGTCATCGGCAAGTTTTTTGCGGAAGGTCTGAAGTTTTTCTTTAAGCTCTGGGTATTTGATTGAAAGAATCTGAACGGCGAGATATGCCGCATTTTTGGAAGAATTGATTCCAACAGTGGCCACAGGAATCTGCGGGGGCATCTGCACAATAGAAAGAAGCGCGTCCATCCCTCCCAGACCGTTTGATTTTCCAGGGTTTACGCACTCCAAAGGCACGCCGATTACAGGAAGGGTCGTAGCCCCGGCAATCACGCCTGGAAGAGCTGCGGCCAAACCAGCCCCGGCGATAATCACCTCACAGCCTTCCTGCTCCACCTGCCTGACAGTCTCATGCAAAAGAGCACCCGCACGATGAGCCGAAAGGATGTATGATTTATAATCAACGCCGAATTCTTTGAGAACATCGGCTGCCTTTTTCATTGTCTCTGTGTCAGATTTTGAACCGAAAAAAATAGCGACTTTCATATTTACCTCTTGAAAAAGAATAACACATTTTTCTTTGCTTTTTCAAGATTTCGGACTTATACTTTAATTATGCCGATAATTTCTAACCAGATGAATGTTTTTTGTGAGATTCACTTTATTTTCCGCGAGAATTCAATTCTTTTGCAGGGAGACTCCTTGCCAGATGAAAGTGTCGTGCGCAAATGTCTCGAAATGAATGTAGCTGAAGATTGGTTTGCCGAAATGGAGTACGGCTACTCTGCTCTTTTGCTGGAAAAAAGTTCGCCGAATCCAGCCGGCTGCACTGACATTCCTTTGCGAGAGTTTTTCCACAAAATGCGCGGAATTGACCGAATCGACGATTATGTCAGCATCACAGACGAGACAAAAAAAATCTCAGGACAGGAGCTGGCAGGTCTTGCCGCCCGAGCCAGGGGCTTACTTAACTTCAAGAACGACAAGAGATTCTGCGCAAAATGCGGTGCTCCGTTAAAAGACGATGAATATTTCACAGCCCGCACATGCATTCACTGCGGAAAGCAATATTTCCCGCAGTTGGAGCCGGCAATCATCACTCTGGTAAGCAAAGGGGACGAAATTCTTCTTGCCCAGCACAAAAACCGGGGCGACGGCATGTATTCCTGCATCGCGGGCTTTGTGGAAATGGGCGAAACGATTGAAAACGCTGTCCGGCGGGAAGTCCTTGAAGAAACAGGCCTTAAAGTCAAAAATATCCGCTATGTGGGAAGCCAGGCATGGCCTTTTCCCGACCAGCTTATGTTGGCTTTCCGCGCAGAATACGAAAGCGGTGAAATCAACATTCAAAAAGACGAGCTGAAAGACGCGCAATGGTTTAAAAAAGAAAAGCTGCCCAAAGTACCAGGACCGGGCAGCGTAGCTCACAATTTAATTAAGGGTGAGTTTGACTAGGATGTCGGCAAAATCCGACAATCTGACTAGTTCTCGAAGTGATATCTCCAGAATACAGGAATAGCGATTGCCCAGTCTTTATCACAGGTCGCAACATTGAACTCACAGCCGACAGTGTTTTTGTCGTTAACTTCGTATTCAAGACCGAAAGCTCCGAAGAGGGTGCTGTCGTTCTTATTTTCTTTTGCACTGAGGTCTACAAGGATTTTTCCTGTAACAGCCGCAGTCAATTTCTCAGCCAAGCCAAATGAAATTGAGGCTGCAGAATAGAAATCATACTGTGCCATCGGGTCATCATCACTACAGTTGTAAACAGCTTCAGCAACGAGACCGAATTTCTCAAATTCCATTGTGGCATAAGCACTGAGAAGGTTTTTATACCAAACATCACCACCAAGATGACCGAGAGAAATAGTATCGGCATCACTAACAACAGGTTTATAATCTTCTGAATGTGCAAAACCCGCACCGATTGTCAAAGCTTCTGAGACTCCGAAGAGGGTTGGAAGATTTACATAAGCGCCAATCTGTCGCTGATCACTGTCTGCAACATCCTGAACAGACAAGCCAATCTGGAACAAGTCCTGACCATAAATAGCACCAAGTCGGACATCAAACGGATCATTTTCACCTTTATCTTTGTCGCCGTTAAGATAGTTCTTGCTCTCAGACCAATCTGCATTGATATCGAAAGGAGTTGAAAGGGCAAATCGGAGACCTTCAATAGGTCGAACTGTTACAGTAAAACCGTCGCTTCCGATATTACCGGCGTTAATGTTATCGTCATAAATAGGGAGATAAGAACCGTCTGAGAAAATACCTGTATGCAAGCTGAGAGTAATCATCTCAATCGGGCGGAATTCAAGATACCAATCCTTGAGTCGTCCATCAAGACCATAATGATCTTCGTCATTGTCATCAAAACGAACATCAGCTTTAATCATCGCATCAACACGATCCGTAAAGACCTCAAAGTACATTCGATTGAGAATTCCCATGAAATCTGATAAAGTCTCAGAGTCTCCGTCATCATTTCTGCCATTTTCGTAATGCTCAACAAAAGGATCTTCTTCATACAATTTGTTGTAGAAAGAGAACTGTACATCTGCACTTGCAACGCCCAGGGCAAGGACAAGCGCGGCCAAAGTAGAAATAATCTTTTTCATATAAGACCACCTTTTTTTATTTAAGTTTTATTAGCAAAGGCTAACTTAACTCAAAAAGACAATAATAAATTCTTTTTTTTTTGTCAACTAAATTCTTCGTAATCTTTGATATTTTATGTATTTTTTCGCATCTCACGCTCTTTCTATACAATTTCCGAAAATTATTTCACTTTTCTCTAATTTTATATATAATCTTCTCATGTCTAAAATTTATTTTACCCGCCACGGTGAGACTTTCACCAATACAAAAAAACTCGTCTGCGGGGCACGGGAAGTCGCCCTTACCGAAGAGGGGCATGAGCAGGCAATCGGACTTGGAAATGAAATCAAAGCAAAAATCGAGGCTGGAGAAATAAAAATCGACAGAATATTCTATTCCCCCCTCTCCAGGGCGAAAAACACGGCTCTCCACATTTCAGAGATTACGGGAATTCCAGCGGAAGAAGAGCCTCTTTTAATCGAAAGAAACTTCGGCATCTACGAGGACAAAAGCCGGGAATCACCTGAATTCCGCTCGTCCCTCAGAACTTTCGCCATGTCCTACGGAAGGGAAATCGGCGGCGAGTCTTACATGAAGACAGCCCAGAGAATATACAATCTGCTGGACAAGCTTACGGAAGAGACAAAACGCACAGGCAAAACATTTCTCCTGGTGGCGCATAACGGTCTTTCCCGTGTAGTGAATTCCTATTTCTATGACATGACCAACGAGGAATTTGGCGCCTTCGGAATCACGAACTGTCAGTTGCTGGAATATGAGTTTTAATCCACAGATTTTCACAGATAGACACAGATTGAGTATTTCACATACGAAAATCCTTCGTAATAACACGAAAGATTCCCGATTAACAAAACAAAAAATCTGTGATAATCTGTGCACATCTGTGGATAACTATAAAAGGAGTTAAAAATATGAAAGGATTTGAAATCGGGCAGGAAGTTGAGACTACGGTCGTTCAGATTTCTAATGACACGGTTTTTATTGATTTGGGATTGAAGAGCGAAGGATTTGTCGAAAAGGCAGAATTTCTGGACGCTGACGGAAAGTGCACCGTAAAAGAGGGAGACAAAATCAAAGTCTATTTCGTCTCTCAGAATCGGGATGAGCTTCACTTCACTACCCGCTTGAAGGGTGAAAATGCTGACACAGAAGTGCTGGAATCAGCATTCAATTCAGGTCTTCCAGTAGAAGGAAACGTAACAGGCGAAATCAAGGGCGGATTTGAAGTCAAAATCGGAAAGGCAAGAGCCTTCTGCCCCTATTCTCAGATGGGCTACAAAAACCGTCTTGAACCGGCCGAGTATGTGGGCCGCAGCATGACTTTCATCATCACCGAGTACAAAAACGAAGGCAAAAACATCATCGTCTCTAACCGAAAAGTTGAGGAAGAAGCTGAGGTTTCAAAAGTCAACTCGCTTTCAGAAAAACTTACGGTGGGTTCGGTGGTCAAGGGAAAGGTAAAATCTCTCCAGAGCTACGGAGCCTTCATCGATTTGAACGGATTTCAGGCACTGCTCCCCATTTCAGAAATCTCTCACAAACGCGTAAACGATATTTCTGAAGTTCTGAGCGAAGGTCAGGAAATCGAGGCGAAAATCATCAAGGCTGACTGGAACACGGCAAAGCCAGACCGTTCAAAAGTCTCTTTGAGCATGAAAGAACTTGAAAAAGACCCCTGGGACGAAGTTTCTTCTATAAATACAGGAGATAAGTTCACGGGAAAAATCGAGCGGATTGCGGCTTTCGGCCTGTTCGTAAACTTGAAGCCGGGAATTGACGGCCTCGTGCATGTAAGCCTCTTGCGCGATGTGAACGACAAGACAAACCTGAGCAAGAAGTTCAAGGTCGGCGACACAATGGATGTGGTCGTTCAGAAAATCGACGCCCAAGAAAAGCGAATCAGCCTTGCTCCTGCCGGTGAAAGCGACGAAGAGGAAGACGATGCCGCAGACTACCTGAAAAAGCAAGACTCTTCTGACGACGGCGACACCTACAATCCTTTTGCAGCTTTGCTAAAAAAATAAAATCAACTAGATAGAACAAAAAAAACGGCTCCCAGTCGTGATAACAGCTCATCGAAAACGCAGGCTCGCCTGCTACACGCGTTTTGTGCCTGTAACTATATACGTTTGCCGCTTATGCGGCAGCACAAAACGAGTGTTTTCGTAAGCCATTTCACTCCTTCGCGCCGTTTTTTTTTTAGTTTTCGGTTTTTTTTTCAGAAAGCGTCAGACGGTTCGCGCTTCATCTTCAGTCATCCATCTGTGTGCATCTGCGTTAATCCGCGTCTAATTACACTTTAAACTCATCCAGCCCGCCCAAGTCCAGGGTGCTGAAAAGGTCGTCGATTGTTTCCCGGCGGCGGATTTCTTTTACAGAACCGTCTTCCCGAAGCAAAAGCTCGCCACAGCGCAATTTTCCGTTGTAGTTAAAGCCCATTGCCCTGCCGTGAGCGCCTGCGTCATGGATAATCACCAAGTCGCCCATGTCGATTTTCGGAAGTTCCCTCTGGACGGCGAATTTATCGCAGTTTTCGCACAAACTTCCCACCACATCGTAAACATGGTCTTTTGGAGCATTTTCCTTGCCTGAGACAGTGACTTCGTGGTAGGCCCCGTACATGCCTGGCCGCATCAAGTCTGCCATGCAGGAGTCAAGGCCGATGTACTCCCGGTAAATGTGCTTTTCGTGAATCGCCTTTGCTACGAGATAGCCGTAAGGACCTGTAATCGGCCGTCCGCACTCCCAGTAGATTTCAAGGGGGTCAAGACCGGCGGAAACTACAACGCGGTCATATTCGGCACGGATTCCACGGGCAACCTCATCATAATCCACCGCTTTCTGGTCTGGCTTGTAAGGGATTCCTAATCCTCCGCCCAAATCAACGAATTCGATACGGACGCCAAGTTTTTCTTTGACTTCTGCGGCAAGCTCAAAAACGAGTTTCGCTGTGTCAACGAAAAAATCCGGGTTAAGTTCGTTTGAGGCAACCATGGTGTGAAGTCCGAAATGCTTTACGCCCTCTTCCTTGCAGATTCTGTAGGCTTCGAACATCTGTTCCCGGGTAAGGCCGTATTTTGCTTCCTCCGGCTTTCCGATGATGGAGTTGCAGCCGTGCTTCAATGGCCCCGGATTGTAGCGGAAACAGATTGTGTCGGGCAAGGCTCCGCCAAGGGCTTCTTTTAAGAAAGGGATGTGGGTGATGTCGTCAAGATTGATGATGTTTCCGTTGGCAAAGGCATATTTGTACTCGCTGGCAGGAGTTTCGTTCGAGGTGAACATAACGCGCTTGCCCTTGATGCCGCTCATGGCAGAAAGCATAAGCTCAGGCAGGCTTGAACAGTCCGCGCCGCAGCCTTCGCTTTCCAAATCCTTCAATATATATGGGTTTGGGCAGGCTTTTACGGCGTAATACTCGCGGAAAGCCGGAAAAATAGAAAAAGCCTTGGTAAATCGGCGCATGTTCTCTCGGATTGCTTTTTCGTCATAAAGATAAAAAGGTGTGGGAAACTTTTCCGTAAGTTTCAGAAGTTCTTCGTGTGAAAGTGGAAATGATTTCATTATTTAATCCTTTTGGCGCACCGTTCGCTTCGCTTCCGGCCGGGCTTTTCGTGGTTCCGCTTCCGCTTCATTGCGTCGCTCGCTTCGCTCACTCTGCAACGCTTCGCGCCACTACAATCCCTTGCGCTGCGCTGATTATACATTTTTCTTGCTTTTATGAAAATATGTGTTATAGTTTCTTTTATGGTGAAAAAACTAAAATAATTTGAAGTCAGAGGCTAGAAGCTTGAAAAAAAAGTTTTATATAAATGCCAATATTGAACGGTTATTTTCATTTGCACTAACTCTAGTTCTTATTCTCGTTCTCAATATCATTCTCGCAAATACTCTTCTAAAAAAGATTCAAAAAGCATCTGAAGAAGCTTTTGTCCAGCATTGCATCAACATCACCGAAGATTATTCAGATGCCCTTCAAGAGCGCCTCGAAAATCTAAAAACAGAAGTTGACCTCTTCTATGCAAAAATCGCTTACAAATCTCTTTCGGATGAATCTATCAGGAATTTACTCGTTCAAGGGAAACATATTGTCTCCCCGCCTTTCAATAACCTTATCTATGCAAACAAGGCGGGTATAAGCTGGAATATACATGACGAAGAAATCTCCATAAATGACCGCGAATATTTTCATCAGATTATTGAAGGGAAGATTTCCTTTTATGTAAGTGATATTCTGGAATCAAAAGATAACGGTCAGCCAATACTTATATTTGCCCGTCCTGTTTTCAACGATTCAAATGAAATATCCGGGCTTCTAGGTGCAGTATGTCCGATCGATGCCACAGGGGTCTTCCTTAGCGAAATAAAAATCGCTACAAACGAAAAAATATCCATCAGGGACTCAAACGGAAAATTCATAAGACATTATAATCCAGCCTGGACGAACTGGACTTATCATGCAGGTCTTGAGATTCCCACAGATTTTCATTTGGCAAGAGAAATCGGAAAAACGATGCAGACCTTTGATGTCGAAGGAAACCCCGTCTATGTCTTTTACAGAGTGCTCGACAATGCTCCATGGACGGTTGGACTGACAGTAACTCAGGAAGAATTTGATTTAATCGAAAAAACACAGAGTGACTATCATTATCTGGTTATTGAAATCATAGTTATAGCATTGTCACTCATTTTTCTTACAGAGCTCTGGGTTCATTCTATTCTTGAAAGACATCAAATTCTCTCTACCCATATTGATGCGATTACGCACTTGTGGGTACGAAGTTACTTTGAAAAAGAAACGAATAAAATCCTGAAACGATACCCGCAGTCAAAATTCATCATGATTGAGACTGATATCCGCGGATTCAAATTTATAAATCAGAATCTGGGTGAGTTAAAAGCAAACCAGATTTTACTACTCTTCTCCAAGATTCTTTACGAGACGACAAAGGGTTTTGACGGATTTTTAAGCCGAGGCTATGCGGATCACTTCTACATCTTTATAAAAATCAATTCAGTTCACAAATCAATGCATGTGTTTAAGGAATCGATTAAAAGGCTCGATGAAGAACTGAAACAACAGGATTTGTCAATTTCTCCAAAATTCGGTCTGGCTTTCTATATTCCCAAAAAAATGGATTCGTCAATTACAGCACAGACTTTAATCAGCCGCGCCCACTTCGCAAAAGACACAATCAAGGAAAACGCCCTCCAGACTTTCGCGATTTACGACGCGAGACTGCTCAAACGCTCAAACGAAGACAATTTTATCGAAACTCAAATGGAAAATGCGCTTGAAAACAGGGAATTTTTTGTCATGTATCAGCCGAAGGTTGACCTGAACACGGATAAAGTTGTAGGTGCAGAGGCTCTCGTGCGATGGCAAAGCCCTGAACTTGGATTTATGCCGCCGAACTCTTTCATTCCCCTCTTCGAGCGCAACAATTTTGTCATTAAGCTGGATTTTTATGTCTACGAGGAAGTTTTCAAATTTCTGCGCAAGAGCATTGATAAAGGCGAGCCGACAGTTCCTGTCTCGGTGAACATGAGCCGTAACCACGACAAACCGGACCGTTTCGTACATGATTTTACGACTTTGCTCAAAAAATACGAAATTCCGCCAAGTCTCGTTGAAGTCGAACTTTTGGAACGCTCTTCAATGGACAAAAATGTACTTCGCGAAGTCACGATTATGCTTCAAAAAGAAGGATTTAAGGTCGCCATGGACGATTTTGGCTCTGGAGAGTCTTCCCTTAATATGCTGTCAACGATTCCGGTGAATGTACTTAAATTTGACCGCTCCTTCCTCTTTGCCTCCGATGCTAAAGAAGGCAAGCTGGACGCGACAAGCGAGAATTTCATCGAAACGCTCATTGATTTGGGAAAAAACCTCAAAAAGGAGACGATTTTTGAGGGAGTTGAGACAGAGGAACAGCGGGATTTTCTGCGAAAAATCAAATGTGACCAGGTGCAGGGCTATTTCTACTCAAAACCACTCCGCGAAGAAGAATTCATGGAATTTCTTAAAAAACACAGGTAAAAGAATCCACAGATTAGCACAGATAAACACAGATTCTTCAACTCTTTCAAAATCGGAAAATTATAATCTGTGAAAATCGGTGCGTATCTGTGGATAAAAATTAAGAAAAAGGATAATCTATCAGTATGAAACC
>JAFUHS010000122.1 GCA_017468745.1 Treponema sp.
GGTGTAAATTTTTCCGTGATAAATGATTTTATTGTTAAGCTGGGCTTCAATCTCTGGCTGAACGGCATTTACCGTAACCGTAAGCGTGTCGATTCCAACTTCAATCAGCTCATCGGCTTTTTCGGGCAAAAGAAGTCCGTTTGTGCTCATACAGCGAATCAGCTGGGGAAATTCTTTTTTGACAAGACGGAATGTTTCAAGGGCGTAAGTAGTTGCCAGCGTGTCGCCAGGGCCTGCGATTCCAACGACTGTAAGCTCAGGACATCGCTCTAAAGCCCTGCGGATATACTCCAGGGACTCTTCCGGCTTGATTACAGTGCTTGTGACTCCCGGCCTGTTTTCATTTTCATTGATTTTACGGTCACAAAAGCGGCACTCGATATTGCAGCCCGGCGCCACCGGCAGGTGAATCCGCCCCTTGTTATGCTTGTGCGGCCCGAAGCAGGGATGCTCGCGGTAAATAGTCTCTTCGTCCAATGCCATACAGTACCTCTTGAAATTTGGCGTTAGATTTTAATAACCTATTTACTTGGTAGGTTATAAGCACAGTGTAAATTCTTTTACCTACTTAGTCAATAGGAAATAAGCATTTCCGAAAAATATTTTGCGCCTAATTCGATTGATTTTGGATTTGCGGTGAATTCAGGATTATGAAGGGGCTTTGTCTTTCCTACTCCCAGCCAGACCATGATTCCGCGGAATTTTTCCTGATAAAAAGCAAAATCTTCCCCAACCATTGTGATTTCAGGGCGGACTGGCTTTAAGCCAAGACTTTCCGCTGTTTTCCATGCGAAGTCGGCGAGTTCTTTGTCATTATTTGTGCAAGGCGGAGCATTTTCGATTTCTACACTGGCTTCTTCTTCAAAAGCGGCGGCCGTGTTTCGGGCAATTTCAGTGAGACGGCGGCTTACAAAGGCACGGATTTCTGGATTTGTGGTACGGATTGTTCCTTCAAGCAAAACTTCTTCAGGGATGATGTTCCAGTTTGAGCCGCCCTGTATGTGGGTTACGCTGACCAAGGCCTGGTCGTTTGGATTTACATTGCGGGAAACGATTGTCTGTAAAGAGCTGATGACCGCCGCACTTGCCGCTATGGGGTCACGGCCCTTTTGCGGCTCCGCTCCGTGAGAGCCTTTTCCTTTGATTATGATTTTAAAAAGGTCTACGGCAGCTGTGATTGCGCCTTCCTTGATTCCGACTTGTCCGACTTCAAGAAGCGGGCTTGAATGAAGGGAAAAAATTGCGTCGATTCCGTCTAAAACGCCTGTTTTAAGGATTTCTAGGGCTCCCTTTCCGTTTTCTTCAGAAGGCTGAAAGACAAAAAGCACTTGGCCTGAAAGCTCAGATTTTTTCTGATTCAAAAGTCGGGCTGTTTCAAGGCCGACTGAGATGTGAATGTCATGACCGCAGGCGTGCATTTTTCCGGGATTTTTGGATTTATATGGAAGATTTGTCTTTTCTTCAAGAGGAAGGGCATCAATGTCAGCACGGAAGGCGATTTTTTTTCCGGGTTTTGTGCCTTTGATGCAGGCGACAAGACCGGTTTTTAACGGCAAATCAAGGATTTCAATTCCTTCTTCAGTGAGAATCTTTTTGATGAAGGCTGTTGTCTCAAATTCTTCAAGAGAAAGCTCTGGATTCTGGTGTAAATGCTCAAAAATTTCTGTACAGGTCATATTTTCTTCCGAATATCACTCAGCCGATTCAGGGCTTCGTTCAATGTCTCGTCTTTTTTGGCAAAATGCAGACGGACGTAGCGGTTTTCCGGCTCTTTGAAGAAACTTGACCCCGGAACTGAACCCACACCCACTTTTTGCGCCAAAACCTGGGCAAATTCCAAATCTGACTCAAAGCCGAATTCAGAAATATCAATGAGAATGTAGTAGGCTCCCTCAGGGACAGTGTGGGAAAGACCGATTGTGTCCAACCCCCTCAAAAAGAGGTCCCGTTTATGGGTGTATTTTTCCTGCAGGTCTTTGTAGTAATCGTCACCGAACTTTAAGCCTGTAACGGCCGCTTCCTGCAAGGGGGCTGCCGCTCCAACGGTGAGAAAATCGTGCACTTTTTTGATTCTGTCGGTGATTTCTGCGTTTGCCTGAGTGTAGCCTAAACGCCAGCCTGTGATTGAGTAGGTTTTTGAAAGGGAATTGCAGGTAATCGTGCGCTCTTTCATGCCGGGAAGGCTTGCCATGTAGGTATGCTCGTGCGGTTTGTAAAGAATGTGCTCGTAAACTTCATCAGTGATGACGAATGTGTCGTATTTTTTTGCAAGGTCAGCGATTATCGTAAGTTCCTCTCGGGTAAAGACCTTTCCGCAGGGGTTCGACGGATTACAGA
>JAFUHS010000123.1 GCA_017468745.1 Treponema sp.
CCCTTTTGGGTGGCATTTTAGGAATCGGACTGGGAATAGCCAACAGCCTTGCTATTGAATATGAGGCAACCGAGCATCCTTATTCGATAAAATTCTCCGCCTGCGTGATTTCCTTTGTTTTCAGCGTCTTCGTGGGGATTTTCTTCGGACTCAGCCCTGCCATGAAAGCAAGCAAACTTGACCCGGTTGAGGCGCTGGCGGGGTAGGACGGTGATGGGGGTGAGTGAAAAAGGGGGAAGTCTCCCCCTCGCTTCAATACCACTCACTACGCCGGAGAAGTCCGAGCAAGTTCTGCCTTCTCCGCTCCGTTCGGGTATTTCCGCTACCTCCTCTGCGGGCTCAAACGCCGCCCGCAACGCCTGCTTTCATCATTTCAACTTCCTTCGCGTACATTTCAATTCCGCTTTTCCAGAAGTCTTTTTGCGTGATGTCAAAACCTGCTTTTTTGCACAAATCTTCGCAGCTCATGTTGCCTGTGTTTGAAAGCAGTTCTGCGTAAGTTTTGGCAAAGGCGGCTCCTTCTTTCTGGTAACGGGCATAGAGTCCTGCTGCAAAAAGCTGGCCGAAAGCGTATGGGAAGTTGTAGAAATCCAGTCCTGTTGAATAATAGTGTGATTTTACCGCCCACATGTATTCATGCCGCTCGCCGTTCAAGCCGCTTCCGTAGGATTTTTCCTGGGCTTCTTTCATTAGTCGGCAGAAATCATCTGCGTTAAGCTCGCCTTTTTCCCGCTCCTCAAAGACGCTTTTTTCAAAGTAGAAGCGGCAGAGAATGTCCACCAAGACTTGGCTCACATCCTGCAAGTCAAGGTCAAGAATCTGGATTTTTTCGGCGTCGGAGCATTTTGAAATCATGTCTTGCTTTACGATTGTCTCGGCGAAAGTCGAGGCCGTTTCTGCCAGAGTCATGGGGTAGCTGAAAAATGCCGTGGGCTTTCCCTTCATGCAAGAAAAATGATAGGCGTGTCCAAGCTCGTGAGCCAGAGTGATTATGTCGCTGAAAGCCCCAGTAAAATTTGTCATGATTCGGCTCTGGTGGCCAAGGGCAAAATCCTCATCGTAAGCCCCGCCAACTTTTCCAGCCCTGACTTCCGCGTCAATCCACTTTTCGGCAAAGGCTTTTTTTGCAAAGTCGCCCATTTCCGAACTGAAAGAGGAATAGCGCTCGATGATGTAGTCTTTTGCCTCGTCGAAAGTCCATTCTTTTGAAAGAAGTCCTTTTTCGGTAGTTTTTGCTGCGAGAGGGGCAAACAAATCGTAAAAAGCAAGACCTTTTTTGTCCTGAGAGACTGTGAGATTGTTTTTGTGAAGAAAATCTGCCTTTAAATTGAAATATTCCCGCCAGAGAGGAAGGCTTTCTTCGATTGCACCAATAAGTGCGTCGAGCGTTTTTTGTGAAAGGCGGGCAGAGGAAAGGGAGCGGTCGAGGGGATTCTGCCATTTTCGGTGGCGGTTCAGTGCGAGCGTCTCTCCTTTGAGATTGTTGAGGCAGGCGGCAAAGGCGATTTCATTCTGCCTCAAAAGAGAAATTTCTTTTTCGTAGGAAGATTTTCTCACTTTGGCATCAGCTGAGTAGGCATCATTTCGTAATTCGTTGAAAGTTTTGCCAGTCTCTGTATCTTTGAGATTTGAAATCAGCTGCTCGTGAAGCCGGTCCCATGCGTCTCCCCCGGTCTGCTGCAATTCGCCTGCAAGTTTTTCTTCGGCGGCTGACATCTGATGTCTGGTTTCTTCCAGAGTTTCATTCAGAATGTATCGGTAGCTGTCAAATTCAGGGAATCGCTTGTAAAAATCTTCGAGGCGGCCGGAATTTGCAAGCAGAACCGATTTAAAAGTCAAATCAAGCTGCCTGTAGCGGAGAGTAAGGTTGTCAATTTGCGTGATGTTGTTGAGATAAGCCGTGTTCGTGGTGTCAACCGAGTAAATTATGTAGGCGTAGGCGTTGAGAGAGCTGCAAAGGGTCGAAACTTTGTCGTCCGCCTCTAAAAATCCTTTTAGCCAGACCGGAAAATCGAAATTCTCGCTGGCATTTTTAATGAAAGTATCTGCCGACTCCAAAAGGGAGCCGAGGTTTTCCATGCCGCTTTCAAAGTCAGAAAGAGCCTTCTGGTATTCGGCGGATTTTATTGAAGGAAAAATGGAATCCAGGTTCCATCGGGGGATTTTGTTTGTCATAGTGGTATTTTATCACAAATTATTCTAAGAATTCATAATCTTTCAACAGATTTGTTATATTTTTCAAAAGTTTTTGGCTGAATTCTTCATTGCGTTTTTTTGTGATAAAATCTTTGTTTATTTTGACTTCTGTTGATTCAATGAAGAAAAGATACGCTGGAACAGAAAGCTCTTTTGAAAATGTCTCAATCATCTCAACGGAAGGAAATTTTTTGCCAGTTTCAATTTCGCTCAAATAATTCGTGGCGATATTGCATTTTTCGGCGAGTTGTTGCTGACTGAAATGTGAATTTTTTCTGTAAAACTTTAAATTATTTATAAATACATTCCTCAACGACATGTTTCTAATGCTATCGGCTTGTTTTTATAATTGACACAAGCCTTTAGTGATATTAGAATAATTATCAAGCTATTAGCTTTAAATTTCAAAAATCATTGTCGGCGGACAGAAAACGCAAAGGAGTCTTTATGGGACAGGTTGAAAACAGTCTTTTCGGAAAACCACATTACAAACAGTGCAAAAATTGTGGTTGTGAATTCAGAGTTGGAAAAGGAATTAATTCCAAAGGCAAAAAATTAACGAAAGTTGGACTTGTATTTGCGATTTGTACGCTTGGTACCTCTCTTATAAATCCGATGTTTTCTTGCCAGAAATATTGCTCACGAGAATGTTGGCGAGCTGATACTGGAAATAACTAAATCAAATCCTGCCCTTCTTCATTTTCGAAAAAGGGCTTTTTTTTGGAGCTTTTGTTGAAATACTTTTTTGTTTTTTGTAGTATGTTTATTGCTTCATCACTTTTTGGTGATTCTTGGATTTTTGATAGATACGGAGAAAAAGGAAAAAACACACCAGATTTTTTTGTTGTTTTTTCAAATACAAAAGAAGCAGAATCTTGGCTCTCAGAATCAAATTTGACACTTTCTGATTTACGAGAACTTGAGCCTTTACTTGGATATCTTCAAAATGATATGGGCCGAATCGTAAAATCAGGTTATGTTATGATTTTCTGCATTGAATCAATATCCTATGGAGATGAAAATTTTTATCCAAGCGATTATTATGTGATACCCTAGATTTTGTTTGTCATAAAATGCTCCTAAATTCAGAAATCTTTTCGCTTGTGGTTGCCCAGCTTGTCGCAAAGCGCACGACCGTGTGATTTTCATCGTATTTTTCCCAGAAAGAGAATTTTACGCTTTTCTGCAGCTCCTGCATTTTTGAGTTTTCAAGAATCACGAACTGCTGGTTTGTCGGCGAGTCGATGAAGAATTTGTAGCCTTTTTCGATAAAAGCTGATTTCAGCTCTTCCGCCCGGTCAATCGCGTTTTTGCTGATTTTGAGATAAAGGTCATCGGTGAAGAGTGTGTCGAACTGAACTCCGAGAAGCCGCCCCTTTGCAAGAAGGGCTCCGTGTTTTTTTATGAGATTCTCAAAGTGAGCCGGAGCATTGTTTTTCGTGAAAACAACGGCCTCCCCGCAAAGAGCACCGACTTTTGTTCCGCCGATATAAAAAACATCGCACAAGCGGGCGACATCCTGCAAAGTCACATCAGTCTGCCTGCTTGCCAGACCGTAGCCAAGCCTTGCTCCGTCCATAAAAAGCGGAATCTCGTGCTTATGGCAGACTTCGCTGATTTTAGTAAGCTCTTCTTTTGAATAAAGGGTTCCGTATTCTGTCGGGTGGGAAATGTAGCAAAGTCCCGGAAAAACCATGTGCTCGTGGTTTCCGTCCCCGTAAAAATTTTTGATAAAGGAATCAAGCTCGTTTGCATCCATTTTGCCGTTATGGGCTGGAATCGTGAGGACTTTCCGGCCTGTATATTCGATTGCGCCGGCTTCGTGAACGCTGACATGGCCTGTTTGAGCCGAAAGAACGCCCTCATATTGGGCAAGCATTGTGTCGATTACAATCTGATTTGTCTGAGTGCCGCCTGTGAGAAAAAAGACCTGGGCTTGTGGCAAAGCACAGGCGGCGGCGATTTTTTCTTTTGCGCGCTCTGTGTATTTATCGCTTCCGTAGCCAGAAAGACTTTCCATATTTGATTTTGCCAGTGCTTCCAGAATAAGCGGGTGAGCACCTTCAATGTAGTCGCTTTCAAATGAAATCATAAAAGTTCCTTTTTAAATTATTAAAAGAAAATTAGTCCTAAAATTCCCAAAGGAATCAAATAGCAGGCGAACCATTCAAGCTTTCCGCGGCGAATCAATTTCATCAAAATCGAAAGCGAGAGATAGCCCCACGCGAATGCCGCAAGACAGCCGCAGAATACTGGAAGAACACCAATCTGACTTCCGACTTCACCCAAATCTTTTGCTTCAAGCACAAATGCGCCCAAAATCGCAGGAATTGACACGATAAAAGAAAATTCTCCAGCGGCGGCACGGTTTACGCCCGCAAGTTGTGCTCCTGCAATCGTGGAGCCTGAGCGGCTGATTCCGGGCAAAGTTCCGATTCCCTGCATAAAGCCGATAAAAAGCGACTGGGGTATTGAAATGCCTTTTGGCTCCCCGCTCTTTTTTGAATCCTGTTTTTTTGCCCAAAGCGAGGAAAAAATCAGAAGACAAGCCGTGACGATAAAGCCCGCACAGGTGACTTTAATGGGCAGTTCGGGAATGAGCTTACTGGTAAATACGCCG
>JAFUHS010000014.1 GCA_017468745.1 Treponema sp.
AATCTTCAAAAAAAGACCAGCCTTTTACGGTGAGTGACTGGGGGCCAAAAGAGCCAATTCCCGCCGAAGTGCGCTATCCTTCTTTTTATGTGCTTTTCTCTGAGCCTGTCGTTTCCCTTGCGGCCTTGAATCAGGAAAGCGGTGCAAGCGAATTCATGAAAATAGAGCCTTCTGTAAAGGGAACTTTCCACTGGAACGGCACAAGCCTGCTTTCATTCGACACAAGTGAAGCCGTAAATCCCCTGCAAGTCTACACGATTACCCTTTCAGACAGCGTAAAATCACTGAGCGGAAAAACTCTTTCAGGCGAAAAAGTTTTCAAAACGGAAGCTGCCCCCTTAAAAATCATCTGGTCGGCTCCCGGCTACTCAAAAAGCAAGTGGGTGGACAGAAATGAAGTTGCCCCAGAATGTGCGAAAGAATTCCGCGTTCAGTTCAATTATCCCGTGAATGCGGATGAAATCAAAAATCTTTCAAAAATCACTGTCGGAAGCAAGGAACTTGCCTTTACCGTAAAGCAGGAAATGATTGATACGGTGACTTACAACTGGGAGGAGATTCCCGACTTTGGAGTGCGAGTCCTTCTTACAGTAAGGCAGACGATTTCAGGCAAAGAGAGCGAAACTAAGGCATCATTCACTACCCTTTCGCCCTTCAGCTACGAATACAAGGATACGGGCTTTTCTTACGGAAAATACACGAATCCTGTGCGGATTTATTTTTCTCACCCTCTGGACGAAAAATCTGTCTTGGACGCGCTTTCGGCAAAATCCGACAAGGGCGAGAAAATGCCTGTCACAAAAGAAAATATCGAAGTCTCAGGCTCTACCCTCAAAGTCTACGGACTTCCCATTACTTTCCACTCAAAATACAATCTTGAAATCAGCAAAAATCTCAAAGATATTTATGGAAGAAATCTTTCAATTTTCGGCGACGACAAAATTTCGATTCAAATTGAAGTTCCGGGGGCTGAAAGCAAGGCGGTTTTCACTGATTCAGGCACGAAAATCCTTGAAGCAGAATTTCCTCACAAAATGGTCTTTGAGTATCAGAATATTGACGAGGGAGCCTACACCCTTGATAAAACAGAGCGGCCTTTCGATGTGCTTAAAGGCGAAAAAATCTCTGACATCGTGTATACTGAAGAAAAGGAGCCAATCCGAACGACTCTTGAAACTTCTCCAAGGGATGAGCGGATTTTTAAAATCGTAAATCTTGAAGACAAGCTGGTGAACGGCAAGGGCTGGGTCGAATTCTACTCGGCAATCAAACTCCCCAGAAAGCCTACGAAATGGGATTCTTCAACTTATTACTGGACGACAAATGCCACCAGCGTTCAGGTCACAAATCTTGGCGTTACGGTTCGCTACGGAATGAACAAAGTGATTGCCCTTGTTACGAATCTTTCGGACGGAAAGGCTGTGGAAGGAGCAGATGTCTACGCAATTAAATACGACAGGAAAAATTCTTACTCTCCTGAAAGCCTCACTTCAAGCGCACCGGGCGCAAAAACTGACAAAAAAGGCATGGCTGTCATCAATCTTTCTGGAAGCGATGTTAAAAAAGTCATTTCAGGCGACTACTGGGACGCCCCGCTGATTTATGTTGAAAAAGACGGCGACAAAGTCATGTTCCGGCCAGACGACCATGCTCCCTGGCGGAGCGGCATCTACTCATATTCAAGCGTTCCCAACGAAGTCAAGGCAGAAAAACGAATCTTCATGTTCAGTGACAGGGGGCTTTACAAGCCGGGCGAAAAAGTCTCCTTCCGAGGAATCGACCGCGACCAGATCTTGGGAACTTTCGTGCCTTATCATGGAAATTATGTCATCACCCTCAAAGAAGACAGCTGGCGAAACGCAAAAGAATACGGTACTCTGACGGGAAATACCAGCGAATCTGGCGGATTCTACGGCTCCTTCGACATTCCTGAGGATATTGAGCCTGGAATCTACAAAATCACTTACAGCCGTGGAAACGGAAGCGAGCGGGCGGACGAAGAAATGCGGATTAATGTGGCTTTCTTTGAGCGGCTTAAATTCCAGTCAGCAGTCTCAATGCCAAAAACTCCGGTTATCGCAGGGGAAAGAATTCAGGCTCAGGTGAGCGCAAGCTATCTTGCGGGCGGAGCTTTGGCCGGCGCAAAATACGAAAGCAACTGGTTCCGTGAGCCCTGGTATTTTACAAGCAGCGAGCCTGAGTTCAGACAGTTCAAATTCGGCCCGGACAACTCAAACGACGGACGAAATCATATCCGTGAAGACTCTGGCAGCCTTGACGCAAATGGAAACTCAGCACTCTCATGCGAAACAAGCCTCTCTTCTATAAAAGGCGTGCCCTACCGCTACCGGGTAAGCGCGGATGTCACTGATGTCTCAAATCAGCTTGTCTCGGCCTCGGCAGCCACGGTGGTTCATCCGGCTTCATTCTATGTTGGTCTTTCAAAACCAGAGACGGCTTCTTCATTCGCAAAAAAAGGCGAAAAAGTCACCTTCAATTATAAACTTGCCATGCCAGACGGAAAGGCTGTGACAAACGAAAAAACGGCAAATCTTCTTGCGGGAAGCGGAAAAAAACTCTCGGTCAAGCTCACCCGCGAAGAATGGAATTTAGTCCAGCAGCAGGGAATCAGCGACATTTACAGCCGCTACGAAAAAAGCGATGTGACCGAAAGCGAAGAGAGC
>JAFUHS010000124.1 GCA_017468745.1 Treponema sp.
AAATGTGGTTTCTACCGTGGTCGCCAGGTAATCACACCTGAAGTAAACGGTTAACAAAACATGCTGAAATCATACCTCAGGTTGATTTCGGCAAGACAAAAACAGATTGGCTCTGAGCGGGCACAATCAAAGAAAGGAGAAAATGATGGACGAATTGTTCGTAAAAATCCAGAAACTCATCGCTGAAAAACTTGAAATCGATGAGAGCAAAGTCACAATGGAAGCTTCTTTCCGTGGCGACCTCGGAGCAGACAGCCTCGACACATACGAGCTTGTATATGCAATCGAAGAGGAATTGGGCGTTAACATTCCCGACGAGAAAGCAAACGAATTTGAGACCGTAAAAGACGCTTACGATTTCATTAAATCAGAGCAGGCATAATTTCAGTTTTTGTCTGGCAAAGAACACAGGTTTTTCAGCCTGTGTTTTTTTATTTTAAAATATGATAGAATCAAATCATGCTTTTATCAAAAAAGAATATCCCTGCCGAGCGCATAAAGGCGCTGACGGCCTTTACAAAAAACATATCAATCAAATTTTCAAATCTTAACCTCCTTGAACTCGCATTCACTCACAGATCCTGCTCACAGGAGGGAAAATCCAGGAAACACGAGAACAACGAACGCCTCGAATTTCTTGGTGACAGCGTTCTCGGCATGGCTACAGCGGCCTACCTGTACGAGCATCTTGACACACCAGAAGGAGACCTTGCAAAAATAAAAAGCAGCGTCGTAAGCGAACAGTCTTTAGCCCCCATCGCCCTTAAAATCGGCATCGATAAAATGCTTATCCTTGGGAAAGGAGAAGAGATGAGCGGGGGGCGGCAAAAGCGGGCTATCCTCGCTGATGCGGTAGAGGCCGTAATAGGGGCATATTATCTTGATTCCGGCTACAAGGCAGCGGAAAAACTCGTTCTCGAATTCATGATTCCGGAGATTGAGAAAGTCCTATCAAACAAAGGAACAAAAGACTACAAAACAATGCTGCAGGAAGCTCATCAAAAAAAATACAAGACATGCCCCAGCTACGAATTGGTAAAAGAGACAGGTCCAGATCATGAGAGAACTTTTTGGGTCAGCGTACACCTCAAAAACGCGACATACGGTCCCGAAAGCGGAAAAAGCAAAAAAGAAGCCGAACAGAATGTGGCGAAAAAAGCATGGCTTGAATTAATGCATAATTCATAATGTTCAATTCGGAATTCGGCTTTTCTATATTGACCATGATAATAAGTTTTTGATATAATCCAATAATCATCTTGTGGTATTAACTTGCTTCCTAACAGTGATGGAATGATAGAAGGCGCCGTTTTCCGGCTTCAAGCTAGTGGTGACTGGGGTTGCTTTAATATCGGGCAAGAATAAGGAGTTATTTTTATGAAAAAGGGAATTCACCCAGAGTACAAACTTACAAAAATTACCTGCCAGTGTGGCAATGTAATCGAAACCCGCTCAACAGTCGAGAACATCCATGTTGAAATTTGTTCTGCCTGCCACCCATTCTACACTGGCAAGCAGAAGCTCGTTGACACCGCAGGACGAATCGAACGATTCAACAAACGCTTCCGTATCAAATCAGACAAATAAGTCTATCATCCGCTTTTCGGAAAAGGCTCCCCAAAAGGGGAGTTTTTTTTTGTTTTAAAGGCTGCTTGATTTTTTTCCTGCAACTTGTAAATCATGAATTGCTAAGTGCTAATTTCCAGAGGCGGCGAGCTTTCGTATCCTTAAAATCTTCGGGGAGGGATTCTTTGCTCATGTCAAATACGGCAATCGCGCTTCCAGAATCAGCCGTTTTGGGCAGAAGAGCTTCGTCGAATTTTAGGCGGTGAGAGTTTGTTGAGAAGTAGAGGACTCCGCCTTTGTTCAGGAGATTGAGGCATTTTTTGACAAGCTCAGGCCAGTCGCGGTTGATGTCGAGAGTATTGCGGGTCGCCTTTGAATTTGAGAATGTGGGCGGGTCAAGGATAATCATGTCGTAGCGGTTGCTTCCCTCGGCATTGGGAACCTCTGCCAGTTTCTGGTTCAAAAAGCCGGTGACATCCCCGCGGGTAAAGAAAAATTTGGGGCTGTCGGGGTCAAAGTCATTCAGGGCAAAGTTAAAGCGCGCCCACTCAAGGTAAGTGTTGCTCAAGTCCACGCTCTCGACTCTTCGCGCCTTTCCCTCGGCGGCATAAACCGAAAAACTCCCTGTATAGCAGAAAAGATTGAGGACTGACTTACCGGAGCAAGTTTCCCGGACGATTGAGCGAAGGGGGCGGTGGTCAAAGAAAAGCCCGGTGTCAAGGTAGTCGCTCAGGTTCACTTTGAAAAGCTGGCCGCACTCCTGCACGAAGCCGGCTACCGTTCGTTCGGAAGCGATTTTCTCATACTGATTTTCGCCTTTCTGATGCTTGCGAACCTTCTGAATGACATGATTTTCGGGGATACCAATCGTTAGGGAAATGGCTTTTTTCATCTCATCAAGCCAGAGTTGCTCATCACTGTCTGATTTTTCATACGGTCTCTCGTACAAGTAAAGATGGACGAACATCCGTTCGTTTTTTTCTTTGGCGACTGAAAGGTCATTGGCGGAAATCCGCGCCTCTTCGTTTTTTAAAAAGATAGCCGCGTCTGTTTTTGAGTCCATGCCCTCAGGGAGGAATTCGTAAATGTCCACGGCCAGTGGAACTTCGGGAATGTCGCGGTCATAAAGGCGGTAGCAGGTGACTCGCTCCCTGCGAGCCCATTTTCGTAAGAGTTTGTATTTTTTTGCAAGGCGATTGGAGAAAATCTTCGCCTGATAAGCGTTCTGTTCGGCTGAGTTCTGATTCATGCAGACAGTATAGCAGATTTGCGCAAGGGATTGAGGTAAATACCATCAA
>JAFUHS010000125.1 GCA_017468745.1 Treponema sp.
CCAATCGGCGGTTTTTTGCCATTCCTTCGGGAGTCGCGTTTGACGCGATTGGAACGCGGGCGCCGAATCCCTGTGTGTAGACATGGTATTTGTCCCGCACTCCTGTTTTAATCAGGTATTTCGCTACAGAATCAGCCCGCTCTTCGCTTAAAACCTGACAGCTTTCTGCCGTTCCAGAAAGAGCTGTGTGACCTGAAATCAGCAAATCATTGGGGAAGTCTTCTATGATTTTCGCGATTTTGTTTAGCTTGATTTTTTCTGAGTCCAAAAGCTCTGCGGAATTGGGCTTGAACTGAATGTTTTCGACGGAAATTGTGAGACCTTTATCACTTTTTGTGACGCTTACATCTTCCAGATCCAAGTCTTTTACTTTTTCCAAGACAACCGCAAGATTCTCTTCTGTTGCAGTCCGCTCAAAATCGGTGACTTCAGCATGTGCTTTTCCCGTAAAATCGAACTGATTTCCAAGATAAGTTTCCATTACGATTCTGAAATCTTCCGTGTAGTGATCAATCTGTCCCTTTTCGTTGTCCCACCAGATTGTCTGATTTGAGAAGCCCATGGTCATTACAGGAAAGTCATCGGTGAGAGCGTAGACATTTTCTGGAATGGGGCTTTCGAATGAGAGCGTGTATTTTACTTGAAGAACCTGAAAAGTCTTTTTTTCGTGTTTTGAGTCTGAGGATACGCCTTTTTCGTCCCGCAGATAAGTGTAAGTCGCAGTGAAGGGAACTTTAAATGGCTCGTTGTTGGCAAAAGTGCGGCGTAGGTCATGGGCTTCGTGCCCGTTGGCAGTCCAAGTGTCTCCCGGCTTTACGGCTCTTTCGGGCAGAATCGGAACATCCCGCACGACTGGCATAAAATACTGGCTTCCTATTTCGTAAACGCCCTTGGTATCCCGCCAGTATTTGCTTTCGTATTCCTCGCCGTAGGTGAGCGTGCCGTTTAAGTCCGCGCCCACAGAATTTTCCATCGTGGTAAAAGTCGCCTCATTTAAGCCCCGCTCCTGTTCGTCTACATCAGTGATGTGGGCTGAGACGCGGTTGACTATTTCTGCCCGATGATTGAAGCGGCCGTTCACTTTGACAGTCTCGTTCACTGTAGAAAGCACGCGGTAATTGTCACCTTTTTTATATTTGAAACGCAAAGTTTTAGCTTCAGAATTAGCCTGGGCAGAAAGCCCGAAAATACAAAAAAATATGAGAAAGAAAAAAGAAATTAATCTGTGAAAATCTGTGTTAACCTTTGGATTAAAAAATCGTTTCATATTGTTCTCCTCCTTGAAAACAACAAACTCCGTTACAAATTACGAATTCTGCATTAATTCCTCGCATTTCTCCCTGGGCATAGGTTTTCCTTTCAAGAATCCCTGAATGTTCTTGCAGTTGATGTCTTTGAGGACTTCCAGCTGGGCTTCCTTTTCGACACCTTCTGCAATCGTATCCAGACCCATTTTTGTGACCATGGAAATGATTGAATCCGTGATGTTTGCCTCAACTCCGCCTTTGTCAGTGATATTGGCGATGAAAGATTTGTCGATTTTGAGTGTTGTAATTGGCAGCAGCTGCAGATAGCTCAGTGATGAGTAGCCCGTTCCGAAATCATCCAATGAAAGACCGATTCCCATGTCCCGGATTTGATTCAAAATCATAATCGCTTCGGTTTTGTTGTCGATGAAAACGCCTTCCGTAATCTCAATCTCAAGATTTTTGGTGGGAATCTGATATTTTTTGACCAGATTCATCAAATCAAAGATGAAAGTCGGTTTTTTCAGTTGAATTGGGCTGACATTTACGCTCATGATTCCGTTGAACTTGTATTTTTCCATCCAGTCTTTGAGGGTAGAAATAGCCGTCTCCAAAATCCAGTCACCCAGAGGAATAACAAGCCTTGTCTCTTCTGCAATGGGAATGAACTGTTCTGGATTAATCCAGCCTGTTTCTTCATCGTACCAGCGGAGCAGGGCCTCAAAACCCCGGAGTCTGTTTGTCGCCACATCGAATTGAGGCTGATAGTAAAGCTGGAAGATTTCATCCGCCACGGCCTTGTTGAGCTTAGACTGAATGGCGATTTTTTCCATGAATCGTTCCCGCATAACAGACTTGAAGAAGCAAAGGTCGTTCTTTCCCTTGCGTTTTGCCTCGTACATGGCCATATCAGCGTACTTAAGCAAGTCATCTGAGTTTTCACCGTCATCAGGGCAGATTGCGATTCCGCCAGAAAAATCAATTCCCTCATCATTCATGACTTCAAGCAGCATGTCTCCGGCGTTCAAAATCGTGTCCTGAGAGTTGATTCCCTTCATCATGACTATGAATTCGTCGCCATCGTAGCGGTAGACCCGGAGATTTTCCGTCTTGAAGCGTTTTAAAATCTCCGCCGTGTGACAAATCACCTCGTCTCCCTCGCTGTGCCCCTGAGCGTCGTTTATGAGTTTCATATTGTCAAGGTCGAGGAGAATCAGACCGAATTTTTCGCCAGCTTCTTTGACCGTTTTACTCCATTCGTCAAAATCGAGCTTGAATTTCTGTCTGTTAGCCAGCCCCGTCATGGAATCGTGGTATGCGATGAATTCCAGCTGTTCGTTCAAGAAATTTATGTTTTCAAGACGCTTTTTTAAATCTTCCCGTGAATTTGAAAGCTCATCTGTGAGGGCTGCAAGTCGCAAATTCTGCCGTAAAAGCTGCTGTTCCCGTTCTTTATCCTTGTCGATGTTTACGACCGAAATAATAAGGAAGCCTGAAACCGTCGAATTCATGTTGACCCGGAGCCAGGCATTTTTAAGAGTAGAATAGAATGTCGCCGTCTGACGCTCGCCTGTCTCCATGCAGTCCAGAGCCAGTTTGAGCCAGTCAACCTCTTTTGAAAGGTTTTCCACACACTTTTCGCCCGTAAATCCGATTTTGACTAAATCCCCGTATTCTTTTTCAAAGCTTTCATTCAAAAATCTAATTGAAAAATATTCCTCAAAATCAGACTTGCTCTTCGGTTTTTTGGAGGCGTTCACTTCATTTGAGATTGCGACCACAATCGGTGTAGATATTTTTTCGAGAACTTCTTTATAATCCTTGTCTTTCATTAAAACGCATCCTTATCCTTGCAAAATGATAAAAACTCTGCCTTCCTATTATCGGTATGAAATGTACATATATTAGACTGAAAAAACATGAAAATTATTTTAAAAAAAAGGGCTGAAAGCCTTGAAATAATTAAAAATTATGTCAAAATGATAATAGGCATTATTATGCATTTAAAAAATGGAGGGAATTATGAAAAGTTTGCTTTCTAAAATTATTCCTGTTTTTGCAACTTCACTTTTGCTCGCCTTGACCCTGCTTTCTTGTTCTGATTTTTCTGATAAGGAGACTGGTTCCGTTTCCTTTTCGCTGAGCCCGAGCCTTGCAAAAGCCGTTTCTCAAACAGCCCGGTCCGCAGTCCGCTTGGATGATGAGGTCGTCGAGCCGGAAGAGGCTAGCCCAGCCTACAGGCTTGAGGTTTCTTTGAAGGGCGATTTTACTGCTTCTATGGCACAATCTTTCACTCAAGAAAAGTTGGAATCAATCAAGACTGGAGAAAGTGCCGTACCCACATTCAAATTTGATAACATTCCTGTCGGCTCAGAGCTTATTGTTACAGCCACAATTTATTATGGAGAAAGCGAAAGCCATATCTGGCCATGTATGGCGGGCGCTTCAAAACCAATCACCATTGCCGTCGGCGAAAATCCTGTCGCATTTAATGTGCACCGTCTGGTCATGGTCAGCCTTTACAACAATATGGAAGACGGCTCTGCTATTCCTGATGTCAAACGGCTTGAAGTTTATGCATTGCCTAAAGATTCAGAAGTCGCGTCAGAAATTCTCGGGCTTGTCACAGCTGATACCACAGAAAACGATAAAGAAACTCTTGACACATTAAAAAGAGCCGCCCCGATTACCACTTATTCGAACCTTGCTTCCGCTTATTTTACAGATGCCTATGAGCCTGAAAATCTTAAAGACGGCGGGGACTTTTATTTTCTTTCGTTGCTCTATACAAATGATAATAAAGTTTATCTCGGCCATCCCAATTTTTCTTCTACCGATTCAGACCTTGCAGATAAAGCGGTCACAAAAATCAGCATAACGGAAGTTAATTATATTCATCTTTCTTACACGGAACTTGTTTTGGATTCAGTAACTCCGGTCGAGCCAGAAACTCCGGTCGAGCCAGAAACTCCAGTCGAACCAGAATCTTATGTAGTCAAATTCTATTTCTATGACGCTGAGAAAAATGATTATGTGATTGACGAAAGTTACACGCTTACTACTGGCTCGGACTCTCTTGACCAAACTTCCGAAGAACTTAAAGTAAAAATGCTGCTGGCTCTATACAATGGCTATGTCAATAATGCGGAAAAAATGACAGTCACGGAAGACGGCGTTATCAGTTACTACTATGACATTTCAGATGCGGATGTTACATTGACTGCGAAAGGAAGCCTCTCTGACGGATCTTACATTTTCGAAGGATATGACTCAGATTCTCGTTACCGCATTACTGATGCTTCCGGTGCGATTGTTTCCGCAGGTTCATATCGCTTTACTTCTACTCAGGCAGGAACAGTGGCAGTTACCTCAGTGACCATCGTGGAAATGCTCTATCTCTCTGACGGCAAGTACACAGTGTTTGACTTTAACTCTGAAAGTGAGGAAGAAATGACTGCTCATATGAAAACTTTGACAGTTACGAACAATACATTCACTTTTGCGAGCGCAAACGGTCTGACTATTCCCTTTACGATTGCTGATGAATCTGCAGCTTCTGCTGCTGAAATCTCCGTAACGCTGGAAGAAGCTTCTGTCAGCGATGAGGGCGAAAATATCACTCTCAGCATAACAAATAACGAAGCTGAAGGCTCTATAATCCTTTCTGCCACACCGGCGAGCGGATTAAATGTATCTTCTTATTATTGGATTATTGAAGGAATTACAGATGGTACGACCGGGGCAGAGGCTGGTGCGGAATACAGGATTACCAGTGATGTTCTGAGCAATCTTTCTAAAGGCATCCATTCTGTCACACTCGTCGTTTACATTGATGGTGATGAAAACAGTCCATATTCTGTGACATCTTCTTTTACGCTTGAATAAAAAAATGGAGAAAACAATGATAAAGTCTAAAGATATTCTTCAAAAAAAACTTAGGGCAAGTTTTTCCTACATTCTGCTCTTCACCCTCGGCTTCTTTTTTGCTTCCTGCTCGGATATTTCTAATTCAGCTGATTCTCACAGCGATGGCAAAAAAGCTCTGGTAACCCTGTCTGCCTCTTGCACACGGGCGGTTGCTTCTACGATAACGCCTGATGACATGAGCGAAGGTGATGTAACGAAAATTACATTTTCCGCAAAAGATTCAGAAGGAGCGGCTTATGTCCTTAACGACGAGGGGGCAACCGAACTTTCTTGGGACAGCCTTTATTCAATGAGAGCCGCCAGCTTTTCAATGGATATTGGTACATACACTTTCACTCTGAATTTATACACAGGACAAGGTGGAACAAGACTTACCCAAAGCGGCAGCTTGGAAAAAGAAATTATTGCCGGAGAAAATTTACTTTCTTTTAACACGGAATATGTTGATAAAGGTGACCTTTCTGTTTCTTTTTCATGGAATGAGGCTCTTGCAGAAAATGTGAAAACGGTTGAAGCCGCACTTTATACTTTAGGCAGTGATTCTCAGCCAGTTTCCCTTTCAGATGAAGATATTTGTGATTTTACAGTACTTTCAATCATTAGCGATGAAGAGAGTGGAGAAAGCAAATATTCTGCCCTTTACAATCTGTCAGACATTCCTAACGGAAGCTATCTGCTGAAATACCGTTTTTACGATCAATATGGCACGAACATTCTGAATACCATTTCCAGAGTCGTGAAGATAAAGGGCTACAAAACCGAATGTTCTATTACGGTTAGCCAAGATGATTTGAATAAACTTTCTTCAGAGACTGGCTCTATTGAAATTGCAGACAACCAGATTATGATTAACGCTGACATTCCTGAAACCCTTTACCTGAACGGAAATTCTATTCCGATTTATGCACTGGATCCGGCCGGGGATGCAATCGATGCGGATAATATCGGTATAAGCCTCGTCTATGGCAATCAGGAGATTTCTTCTGAGTATTACAGCTTTAGCGACGGAGTGCTTAAAATCGGGCAGAATTCAGACGGAGAGACCTGTCCTCTGCTTTGTGGAGGCAGCTACACTCTTAATGTGACGGCAAGCGCGGATGTGGGGTCTACGCCTGTAACAGCTTCCGCAGCATTTAATCTTAAAGTCATTGAAAAGGAATATTACGAGTTCAGCATTGAGGGGGCGGAAAATGCCGAAGATCTTACAGCCGGAATCTCTGCGGCTGTCTCGGCAATGAGAAACGATGCCCTTATCGTTATTTCAGGAAACCCGAACGATAACGAAGGAGCGGGCTTTGCTTCCGGCTATTTTTCTGCCATTTCAGAGGCTTTGTCGGAGAGCAAACTCCATAAAATCGACCTTGATATGAGCGGAACCGGCGAGAATCTGAAAATGATGAACAGTGATGACGGATTCAAAAATCTTGAGAAGTTGAACTCAGTCAGGCTTTCCCGCTATGTGCTCAGCATAGACTACGGAGCTTTTTCATATCTTACAGGCTTGACCCTTGTTACACTTGATGATGAGGGGCTCTATCTTGATGAATCGAAGTTTCAGCCAAGGCTGATTGCAGGTGGAGCCTTCTACAGATGTTCTGCCCTTGAAAAGTTTGAAATCAATAATATAGGTGAAGGCGGCGTCTATACGACTCTCCTTGACGGAAAGATTCTTTTAGGCCCTGGAACTGAGACAGTAGACGGCGTTTCAGTCGGAAAGAAAATCGTCGCAGCCTCTCCATTGGTTACGGAGCTTGATTTAAGCGATACGAGCCTTTTCCCGGGTGCTACTGATGAAACAAGCGAAAACTTCATCAACGAAATCGGAAGCTATGCCTTTGAAAAATCAGCACTTACGAAAATCGCAGGACTTTCATGCATCACAAGGCTTGGAGAGATGGCTTTTGCTTACTGCAGCTCGCTTGAAAGTGTCGTTTTGGACACCCTGCCTTCTGTAGTAGGCTCTTATACCCCCTTCTACAGTGCGAAGGTTAAAGAGCTCACGGTTAATTTTGCCGTCACAAATGATAATTATGCGGATTTTGAAATTCTTATCTCACCACTTGATGGCAACGGCATCCGCTGTGGAATGTCAGGACTTGAAAAACTTGTCTTTAACGAAAGCCTCTATCTTTCCGATGTTCCTTCAGGATCAGCACCAAGTGACTACACGGCATCATCTGCTTCTCTCTTCTATTATTCGAGCGATACACTTACGAGCCTTGCCTTAAACGGGGGCGGCACAATCGGAGACTATCAATTCACGAACTATAGTAACATTGCTGAAATCACCCTGCCTAGTGACGGCGTTGCTGATAAAGACCTTGTCCTTGGATCGAAAGTCTTTGCGGGAACGGCCGTTACGACTCTTGACTTTACCAATGTCTCGGAGATAAAAAATCCTTATTACGCCTTTCAATATTGTGACTCATTGGCTTCTATTACAATTGGCGGAACAAACACTGTCTATGAAACGGATTCTTCTAAGAAAATCCTCATACAGAAAGAAGACGGCGTAAAAACTGCGGTTGGTGTCATCCCTTCTATTACCGGGGCGAATTTTAACGGTACTGGCGTCACAAAGATTGCAAAACAGGCCTTCTGGGTGGCGGGCATGTACACTTTTACCAATCTGAACTTGACCGGAGTGGAGCATGTGGGAATGCAGGCCTTCTACAACTTAACAGCTCTTGAAGAAATTGAATGGGGCACCACTCTAAAGTCAATTGACAGGCTAGCTTTCTACAGGTGTGGAGTAACAGAAATCAACCTCCCGGAAAGCGTGATTGCAATCTCAAAAGGAGCCTTTACTCGTATGTCTAATGAGACTGAAAAAACACTTACTATCGGCTACATTGACGCTGAGTCAGAGAATCAGCCTACCGGCTGGTACCGCCTGACCGGCGATGATGCTGCAAGCACCTGGCAAAGCTGGATTGACAGTAAACCTTCTTCAGATGAGCTAGTATCAACGGGTAATTTGACTGTTACCTCTCTGCCTGAGGAAGGCTCAACAGAGACCGTCATCACCACGATTCAATCGGCTGCTTGTGACACTACTTCTGCAGCCGGCGAAGGTTATTATTACAGGCTGACAGAATAGGAGTGGAGGAATATATTATGAAAGTTATGAAAAAAAATACTGTTTCTTTGCGCGGAAAGGCTCTTTCAAAAGGAAAATATCTCTGTTTTTTGGCATCCCTTCTTTTCCTTTTGCTTTCCTGCTCAGATGTGTCAGAGGAAAAGACTTCTTTTTTGTCATCTGCAAAAAAAGCCTGTACAGTTACTGGCTCTCTTTCACTGGGAAGTGCCCTTCCTTCGAGCCTTGCCTCAGTCGTTTCCCCGGTCTCTGCCGCAGACAGCCGGGCTGCGACCTCTTCTTTTTCCAGCGAGGCTGATTACCGCGTCTTTGCCTATCACCTTGTAGAAACAGAAGCTGTAAGCGTAGACACCGGCGCAGTATCTACGGTATATGTGCGTGAAGATGAAGACAATCCCATCTCAGGCTCAGTCGATAAGGAGAGCATGACATGGAGCGTTGCCCTGGATAAGAGCGGTTCATGGGAGATTGAAATCACCCTCTGGCAAAACCTTGATGAAGATGCAGAGTCAAGCGTCTATGTTATGAGCGGAAGCGGCCGGCTTTCTCTTGGCGAGGTAAGCTACAATCAGACAGTTGAGGCTGATTGTCCTCCCATAATCCTTTATCCCTACTCTAACGAAAGTGTGAGCGGAAATATTTCTCTTACAATAAAAAATGAAAGTGAAATCGTAAAAAGCCTTTACTATTTCTGGACAGGCCCTGAAAGCGGAATTTATCAGGGAGTGCAGACGGGCAATCTGACCTTTGATGAGGAAAACAGCCTTACTCTGAATTTTCAGGCTGTTCCGCAAGGCTCTTATGACTTCGGCCTTTATTTTAAGGACGCAGAAGGAGAAACCGTTTACTGCTGCTCTGAAGCGATTCCTGTTTTCTCAGGTTTTACCACTGACACCTGGTATGGAAACGCGCCGTATCTGCGTGGTCTGGAGAATGAGTCTGGAAATAGCGTCACAAATTTCGTGGTGACGGATGAGCTCTTTTCACAATATGACACCCCAAAAACTCTTTCCGCTGACACTTATCCGATTGTAATTTATGACAGGGACTCTAAACTCAAACAAACGGAATTTGAAAATCCCGACCCGGGCTTTGCGGTATTTTCTGAAGTAAGCGAAGGCTCTTCTGTTTCGGACGGGCTTGTTCTTGCAAAAAATGGGATTACAGTTGATTTTACGATTGATCCTGTCAGTCAGGTTGTTTATACAGTTGAAAATAATAACTCTTATCAGGCTGTGAATCTGGTCTCCTACTCTCCTGATTCGACTTATGCCGGCTATGGCGGAGGAAAAGTCATTTATAAGAGCGACAGCGACAACACTATTGAATCTTTAGCGGCTTACGATGGCGATATTTTTATGCTGTCTGATGGAATAAAATATTATTCTACTACAGAAGAAAAATGTTATCCCTGTCAGGTAGTGGATGAAAACGGCGAAGATTTGCAGCTTTCTTTTTCTTCAGATGTTATGAAAATTGCCCTGTCAAAAGACTATATCTACATTGCAACAAAAGAATCGGGTTATGATATTAATAATGATTATGTATACTATATTCAAGTCGGAAAGTATGCGATAACTGAAGACGAATCTGGCCGTATTTTAACGCGGGTAGCGAGCCTTGATATTAATTACAGTGATGACTTAGGCATACAGGACGATTGTGACTTTGTCTCTTTGTCAGATATGATTACAGATAATGACGGAACTAATCTTTATATACTGATTGCCTATAACTGTAATGCTTATGATTCTGGTACATATACATACAACATTCAAAGTCGTGGAGGAGTAATTAAAGTCAAGTCTTCCCAGGAGACTGTTGCTGGAACGGTTGAGGGGGCAGATATAGTCTCCCATACGCTCTCTCTGGATGAATTCAGCATTACTTCCGGTGGAAGCACTTCTACGACAAAAGTCTTAGGCTGGTATTACGGCGGTTACACTCCCGCCGGAGACGCTGAGCTTGAAAACCAGTATTTTTACGGAGCCAGAAGATTCCTTGCCCGTAAGCCCGATGAATTTGTAATCTCTGATGAAGGCGGTTATAAAATTGACTCGGAGAAATTCAAGCAGAAAAACCGCGTGGTAAAGGTGAACCTTGAAAATTTTGCCATGACTCCTGTTGATGTCAATGCCGGTTTCGATATCTACGGGGCTGCCTGCGGCTTCAGCTCTTACGGAAACGGCTCTGGCTATTAAGTTTTTCCTGTTTTCAAAGCGACATGAAAAAGCCTGTCACTTTACCCCGCATTTCCGTCTGCATTCCTGTCTTTGACACGGAGCGATTTCTTGCCCGCTGCCTTCATTCTGTGGCCGTGCAGGATTTCGCTGACTTTGAAGTAATTGTGGTCAGCGACGCAAGCCGCGGTCGGGATGAAAAAGGCCGGTCTGCAAAGAAGATTGTAAAGATGGCTCAAAAAGAATCTGACCGATACAGAAAAGAGCGGGGGCTTTTACCCATCCCCTTCCGCTTTATCGAGCATAAAGAAAACCGAGGTCTGATTGAAGTGCGCCGTACCCTCATGTACGAGGCCCGTGCTTTTTACATGACACAGCTGGACAGCGACGATGAAATGGAAGAGGGGGCTTTGACCGCCTTGTATGAGGCCGCCACTGAAAACAATGCCTTTTTCGACATCGTGCATGGCACCAGCACTGCGGGGTCTTTTGACGAAAATGGAAATTTCATTCCCTCAAAAGAAAACCGCTACGGAAAGATTTTTTACGGCGAGATTTTTGGCCGCGACCTCTTCCGCAGCTGGCTGATTGATGGAAAATTCACCGCCAACACATGGGGCAAGCTGATTAAGCGGGAATTATGGCAGAAAGCCTACGATAACATTCCCTATACTGAATGTAATGTGGCGGATGATGTGCTCCTCTTCTTCTTTCTGGCACAATATGCCTTCTCCTACAAAGGCATTGAGAAAAATGTCCTTCGTTACCGTGTAAACACGGGCATGACAAGTCACAGAAAAATCGACAACATTCACAAATGGAAGATGGTCTGCTCGGCAGCCAGCGTTTTCAGTGTTCTTTCCCAATGGATTGAATCCGGTTGCGCGCTCCTTCCTGACGAAATTGAGCGGGTCCGGGGAATGACACGCTACTATCTTTCCAACAATATCAGGCAGATGAAGGAAACGGTAATCCCCGAATTGCAAAAAGAAGCCCGCTCCATGCTCTGTGAGTATTGGGGGGCGGGCTTTGTAGAAAAGGTAGAAGCCAGTCTTAGTTAGCCTGCAGGCGGAGAGACTCCCACTTCTTGTAGTACATGTCAAGATTTTCGCCTAAATCGTCTTTAAGCTCGCACTTATCCATTGCACTGGCCGGATAAAGCGGTTTTGTCTTCATGAACTGTTCTGCCTCAAGGTTTACATAGCAGGGGAAGCAGAAGAAGTCCAGGAACTGAGCGTAGTTTTCCGGCTTGTGGATAAAGTTAATGAATTCTGTAGCCAGTTCAGCTTCTTTTGAATCTTTCAGGATACAAAGGCTGTCGAGATATGAAGCTCCGCCCTGCTCAGGAATAAAGAAGTCTATTGTGCTTTCCCATTCTGATTCAGGAACTTCGCCGTACATGACTTCTGCATAACCATGGCAGAGCCACAAATCGCCACGGGCAAAGTCTTTTCCGAAACCTTCGGCATCGAATTTTACGATGTTTGGAAGCCAGCTTTCCTGGATTAAATCAATTGCTTCGTCGACTTCATTTTCGTTAGTCGTGCTCACCGCATAGCCCTTGTATTTAAGGGCATCGCCGATGACTTCACGGTAATCGTCCATCATTGAGGCATGTCCCTTGAAGCGCTCGTCGGCAAAAATGTTCCATGTGCGCTCGTAGTCACCGGCCGGCATTTTCTTTTTGTTTACGCCGATTCCGGCTGCACCGAAATAGTATGGAACGGCGTAAACCATCTGCGGGTCGTAAGTGACTTTTTCGAGGACTTTCGGGTTTATTTTGTCGCGGTTAGTGAATTTTTCCTGAACGATTGGCTGGAACATTCCTCTCTTCATCATGATTGAGACATAATCCTGAGAAGGAACGACGATATCAAAAGACTTTGCCCCGCCGTTTACCAGCTTGTTGAACATTGTCTCGTTTGAGTCGTATTCAGTGACGATGACTTTGCAGTCAAATTCTTTTTCAAAGGCTTCAACCACGCTCGTTGGGGTGTAGTATGTCCAAGTGAAGAGTTTGAGCGTCTTTTTCTGCTGGCAGGAAGAAAGACCCAAGACAGCGGCAAATCCCAGAGCCGCAAGTGAAAAGCGTGAAAGAAGTTTCATAAATGTTTTCCCTTATTCATCCACAGGTAGGCACAGATTTCCACAGATTTAATATAAAAATCTGCGCTTATCTGTGTTAATCTGTGGATAGTTTTTTTAGTGTGCTGAGGCGAAGCCCTTCAAGCTTTTTCGGAGCAGAAGGGCAAGGCCGCCAATCAGCAAAATCAACACGAAAGAGAGCGCGTTTATGACAGGGCTGACTCCGTGACGAATCATATTGTAAACATAAATCGGAAGCGTTTCAACATTTCCGTTTACAAGCGAGGTGATTACGAAGTCTTCGATTGACATGGTGACGCTCATCATAAAGCCAGACATGATTCCCGGCATAATCGCGGGGATAATCACCTTGAAGAGAGTCTGCTTTTCGTTGGCTCCCAAATCGTGGCTGGCTTCGATGATGGAATAGTCGAATTCGTCAACACGGGCCCTGACCATGAGATAGACAAATGGAAGGCAGAAAGTCGTGTGGGCGATGATAATCGTGATGAGTCCCAGGTTCATCTGGATTCCGCTGAGGAAAATGAGAAGGGAAACGCCCATGATGACTTCCGGCAGGACCATGGGTAAAAAAGAAGTTGTCTGAATGTAGGAGCGGCCGAAAAATCGATACCAGCTGTTTCCGATTGCCGCAAGGCTTCCCAGAATCGTGGAGATTGCCGCCGAGACCAGAGCCACGATTGCGCTGTAGAGGAGGGACATCCACAGGCGGTCTGAATTCAGGAACAGTTCCTCGTACCAGACAAAGGAAAAGCCGGTAAAGTGAGAGCCTTTGGAAGCGTTAAAAGAATAGAAGACAATCACAAAAAGCGGCAGAAAGAGAAAGAGCAGGGCAAGTACAAGCACTGTGTTTGAAAAAGAAAAGGCTCTGCCCCGCTTTTTCCATCCCCGCTTTGCGTGCTTGTTGGATTCTGTTTTTGCCACAGGATTGCGTTTTAAAAATGAGAGTATTACTGATACAAGAAAATCCATAATATAAACTCCTACTCCTTCTTCATTTTTTTGAGGCTGGCTTCTTTTTTGTCGGAAGAAATCATGAAGAGAATCGCCGCCATTGAAACCACCGTGAGCACGACGCTGAAGGCTGAGGCCAGTGGCAAATTCCGGGCTTTTTGAATCTGGTCCATGATGATGTTGCCCAGCATGTAGCTTTCGGTGGAGCCGATAATCTGGGGAACGGTGTAGTTTCCGAAAATCGGAATGAAAGTGAAAATAAGCGCGCTGATAATGCCGCTCTTGATTCCCGGAATCATCACCCGGAAAATTGAGCCTGCTTTTGTGGCTCCCAAATCCCGTGCGGCTTCCAGAAGGGTAAAGTCAAAGCGGTCAACGGAGGTGAAAATCGGCAGGATTGCGTAGGGAAGGTACATATAGATGCTTACGAGAATGACCGCCCCCTTTGTGAACATGAATTTGTGGGGAACAAAAAGACCGTCACTGTTCCTCGTCACGAAAAAGCAGAATCGGGCGAAAATCTCGCAGAGACCGTTGAGCGCGCCGTTTTCACCGAGAATGGTCATCCATGCGAAAATGCGGATAAGCGAGTTTGTTAGAAATGGCACGATGACAAGTATCAAAAGGGCTGTCTGATGGCGGCTTCGGGCGATGGCATATCCGCAGGGCAGGGCGATTAAAATAGAAATGAAGGTGGCCACAAGGGTCATCCAGAGAGTGCGGAGAAAAATCTTTCCGTATGCGGCAGAGAACATCTGTCTGTAAGCGTCCAGACTGAATTCATGGATTACGCCGCCGAACATATCTCTTTTCATAAAAGAGTAGGCTACGATAATTGCCAGCGGCACGACAAAAAAGAGCGAGAACCATATTCCCATTGGATAGCTGTAAAACAGGCCAGGATTTGATTTTTTCATTATGAGAAATATATCACATCACGAAAAAAGAAGATAGTTGCCGACGAAAAGTTTAAAAATAAGCGAGTGTTCTAGCCAACATTTTTAAAGTTGACTAGAATAAATTTCCATGCTACACTGAATTTATCAATTCAGGAGGTTTTATGTGCAGGACATCTATTTATGAGGCTCGCAATAATTTCTCGGCCTTGGTAAAACTCGCAGAAGAAGGCGAGGTTGTCGAGCTCACTCGTTACGACAAGCCTGTCGCTGTAATAATCAGCTATGCAGAATA
>JAFUHS010000126.1 GCA_017468745.1 Treponema sp.
GAGCTTTGCCCGAATCCACAAGGCAAACCTCATAAACTACGGCATCATCCCCATGACTTTCAAGAATCCAAGTGACTACGACAAAATCGCTCAGGGAGACACTTTGGAACTCAAAAATCTGGACGATTCCCTCAAAAACGGAAAGCCTTTCAAAGTCCTCATCAACGGCAAGACCGAGATTGAGTGCGTGAACGACATCGCAGAGCGCTCAGCCAAAATCATTATGGCAGGTGGCCTGGCTGCCTACACGCGAAAGGGCGGAAACTAAAAGCCAACTTTTTTCAAATCATGCTGAATTTTTCCGGCATGATTTGAAAATCTCTCCATTCTTATCCCATTACCTTTCTTACTCCAATCCTTTCTTAAAAATAAATTAAAAAAAATATTTTTCTTTGCAATCGAAAAAAAAGAAGTTATAATTTTCATGAGGAGAAATTTCTATGAAAATAAGAAAATTATCTTGTATTTTTCTAGCCGCCATCTTTATGGTCTTACTTCCCTGCTCATTCGTGAGTTGCAACGACTCTGACGATGGGTCAACATCCGAGCAATCGCAAAAAGTCCCCCCTCAAAAATTTCAATATGAACATAACCCATCTTTAAATCCGCTGGTTTTAAGAGATGCCATAGAAGATGAGACTGCCGTATACGGTTACAGTCCGAATCCAGAATCAGGGCGACTCACAGAATATGCTACCAGTGCGGGAATATATGACTGGTCAGATCCAGTAAAAGTAAAAGAATACAAACAAAGAAGAATTGAGTATCACGAAGCGAATGATAATATTGATTTACTGATAATAGAATTAACAAATGAAGGTAAGTCAATTGAGTATATTGCAAGAGCTGCGGTTGTACAAAGAAACCTGAATCGCCTGAATGATTACATCAAAAACAATGATTACGATGGATTAAAAGCGGCAATGGAAAGCAATCTGAAGAAATATGGAAATGAATATGGGCAAAGCGCCGATGCCGCGTTTGAAAAATACGGAAGCTGGGAAACAGTTATTGAAAAATCAAAAAGCACTAATGCGGGTATGGACGCTTGCTGTGGTCTTTATGATATATATTATTACTTGTATCCTGTAGAAAATCAATGATGTTTTTTCTGTCATATTTCACAACAGAACAAGAGGAATCGCATGGACGAAAAAATAAATATAAATATCGCCGACAAAGATGAAAAAGATTTTTTTATCACAATATACAAAGGTGAAAAAAACTTGATTTCTGACCTAGAGCTATGTCAATATCGGGATGAAATGGAATATTGGGGCTACCCTTTAAAACTTTTTAAATCTGGCGATAAATCAGGATACATATGCTCCAAAGAATATGCGAAGGATGACTTACTTTTAGAAACAGAAAGGATTCTTAAAAAATATAAACTCATGGAGTAAAATTTTATTTGCTTCCAAAGACTTTATGAATTATAATAATATATGTTCCTTTTTTGAACACATTTTTTGGGAGAATCTTTTATGAATGTACACAACATGATGGAAGACTTAGTAACGGCGGAAGTAAATGGTCTGTACGAGCAGGTCAAGCACGATAAAACATCATGGCTTTCATGCGACTGCAAGAACTGTCGTCTGGACACAATCAGTTATGTTCTTAATCGTATTCCGCCCCGGTATGTAGTCTCTGGTCGCGGTGTCACTCATTCAAACGAAATTTTCGCCGACCACCAGCTTATCGCCGATATTTCAGCGGTCGCGATGGACGGAATCCGCATTATCTCGTCTACAAAGCGCCCCTTCCATTCCCTCCCCCGCGAAGAATGTGAAGTCCATCTCGAAGAAAATCCCAGCTTCAACTTCCCGACATTTACAGGAACGCTTCTCGATGGCAGCACTTTCGAGCCGATTTCCGGGGCAAAAGTCCTTCTCAAACTCGACGGCAAAATCGTGGATATGGTAGACATGACCTGGGCAAATCCTACACAAACCTTTCAAAGTACAAAAGGTGCTTTCACATTCTGGGCCAAGCCAATTCCCGCTGAAAAATCAGGTCAAAGCCGCAAATTTGAATTTGAAGTTGAAATAGAGGCTGAGGGCTACGAAATGTCATATCACTATTTTGATGTGCCGATTATCAGCGATTCTACCACAAAAACAGAGCTGAATACAGCCTGCTCCATAAAAATCCGTGATTTAGTTCTTTTTAAACGCGAATTTTTTGAAGAAGAAAGTGATGAAGAATCAGAGGAAAAAACAGAATCTGCGAAAAAAGACACAAAAAAGAAAACTGCAAAAAAGAAGTAGTTTATGTCAGAATTAAAGCAGAAGTTAGATTTTACCGATTGACTCAACTTTTCTGTTCTGATAAAATACTATCATTCTTCGGGCAGTTAGCTCAGTTGGTAGAGCCCCTGGTTTACACCCAGGTTGTCGGGAGTTCGAGTCTCTCACTGCCCACTTTAACTCAAGGTCATCCTTGAGTTTTTTTATTTTAAAAGAAAATTTCCTCCGCCTAAGGGAAGGAAATTTATAATCTTATCTAAGAGAGTCAATGTTAAGGCTGCCTCCCTTTACAAATGGAAGCACATTCTCACAGCGGGCAATTTTCGTCCGTACAAAGACAGGGCCTTTTACATCGAAGGCCTTTTTCTGCCAGTCAGAATCCGCGTCTGCGTCAACAGACCTGATTCCGAAACCTTCCGCGATTTTAAGCAGGTCAGGATTTGAGGCAAAAGTACTTGCGGAATAGTGCCTGTCGAAGAGATATTCCTGCTGCTGGCGGACCATGCCCAAAGCACCGTTTTCAAGGACAATGACAGTAACATTAAGATTGTTCTCTGCCATTGTGGCAAGTTCCTGAATGTTCATAAGAATTGAGCCGTCACCTGAAATACAGATAATCCTCTTGTCAGGCTCGGCAAAAGCAGCCCCCAAAGCCGCAGGAAGACCGAACCCCATCGTTCCAAGAGAGCCGGATGTTAAAAACTGACGGGGACGCTGCACGTCAAAATACTGGGCCGCCCACATCTGGTGCTGACCTACATCGGTGGTGACGATGATATCCTTTCCAGAAGGCAGGGAGGCTATAAATTCCCTTGGATTCCGGTAATTTGCCCCGCCCTTTTTACCGCATGTTTTTGCCCCGCAGCAGTCTGCCGCCGCGCAAGACATTTCAAGCTCGATTTTCTCCTGATTTTTAAGCTCAATGCATGAAGAAAGCCATTTTGCGCGCTCATCATTAAAGTCAGACAGGTCTGCTTTTTTGAGGGCAGAATTTATCAGGGAGAAAGCGTCAAGGCTGCTTCCCACAAAATTTATGTAAGATGGAAGGATTTTATTGATTTCAGCCGCGTCGATATCGATGTGGATGATTTTCGCATTTGGGCAGAATCCATCGGGAACGCCTGCAGCCCGGTCATCAAAACGGCTTCCTGCCGCAATCACAAGGTCAGAATCATAGGCGACCTTGCCTGCGGTGAAAGTGCCGTGCATTCCAACCATGCCGAGGAAAGAAGGACAGGAACGGGGAACGACTCCCAGCCCCATAAGGCTTGAAATGACCGGAATATTATAAATATTGAGGAATTCAGAGATTTTTTCGCTGGTCTCAGGCGAATTACAGCCGCCGCCCACATACAAGACAGGCTTTCTTGCCTTAGCGAGAGAAGCGACGATATTCTCGATGACGGAAGGAATATCGGAATTTTTTGTTTTGTTGCGCACTGCATGAGAGACATATTCGTCGTAAATGCGCCTGAAAGAAGTGTCAAAATCTGACGGAACTTCACAAAGCTCAGTCTGTACATTGCGGGGAACATCGATTAAAACAGGCCCCGGTCGCCCGCTCTCTGCGATTGCAAAAGCCAGGGGAACGGCTGTGAGCAATTCCTTTGCGCTTTTTACCATGACGGAGTGTTTTGTAATCGGGAAAGAGAGGCCGAAAGTATCAGCCTCCTGGAAAGCGTCAGTGCCGATAAGATTTGTGTTTACCTGACCCGTAAAAGCCACGAGAGGGATTGAATCGCTCCTTGCATCGGCAACGGCCGTAAGAAGGTTCATTGCCCCGGGGCCACTGGTTGCCATGCAGACAGCAGCCTTTCCCGTGACGCGGGCAACTCCCTGTGCCATAAAGCCCGCCGCCTGCTCCTGACGGACAAGGACATGCCTGAAATTTGATACAAAAAGCTCGTTGTAAAGGGGAAGAATCATTCCACCAGGAAGGCCAAAGACGACATCAATTCCGTTTTGCCGCAAGAGATTTATGATAATCTGAGAGCCGGTCAACTGTGCCATAGAAGCCTTCCTTAAAAAGAAATGTCATTTAAAATAAAAAAAGTTGGCAGTTGTCTACTTTCCCGCGGTTTGCAGTATCATCGACGTAAAGGTGCTTGACTTCCGTGTTCGGAACGGGAACGGGTATTGCCACCTCACTATGACCACCAACGAATATAATACTAGCAGAATCAGAAAAAACTGTCAAGAGAATTTCCTGAAAAAAAAAATCATTTTATTTATGAATATCCAGATTACGCTTATTCCATGTAGAGGGATTGTAAAGCTCCAGCTCTGTGATTTCCTTCCAGCGGTATTTGGGGAATACAGGAGGAAAAAGAGCTTTCGGTGCCGGCTTTTTTCGTTTATTATTCTCTTCAACAGAGGCAAGGAGATAAGACCTGTCATTTCCTTCGGGTACTTTTATAAGATAAGGCTCCCCAAATGCGATGATGCCGCCATCCGAATCATAAAGCGCGGCCTTTTCAAATTTTGATGATTTCTGTATATTGCGGATTTTGCTGCTTCGCCCCGTTGTGCATTGATACACATGAGAGCCGATTCTGAGGTATTTGTCAACGGAGAAAACTTTATCCCCGTCAGAGAATGTTGCCTTTTCATAAGTATATGCCATCTCAGAAAGCCAATATCGAATCCTATAGATTTCCTTTCCTTCACCAGTCACAAAATATGACAAGACTTCCTTTTCAAAAACAGGTTTTGCAATCGTAATTCCAGAAGCAGAAGATGCGGCTCTATAAAATCCATCGGCAGTATTTTTTTTGTCAGAGACTTCTGAAACAAGCCGCAAATCTGTAACAGCGGCACTGTCTTTAATTAAAAAATCAAGGTAAATTTTACCGTCAATGATGCAAACTGGAATGAGAACAGGAGTTTTTTCATGGGGATATTTTACGGAAAGCTCGTAAACTCCAGCCGTTTTTGATGGATTTTCCACAATCGTAATATAAGAAATCTGAATATCTTCGGCAGACCCGCTTGTCGTATTATTTCTGTCCCTGGATTTTAACTCTGAAAAAGAAGCCGGCTCTGAGGCACGATCGTTGTACCACTGATAAAAGACACGGAGAACGAGGGCAAATTCATTCTCATTCGAGAACATGACAAGGCGATCACTGCCCTGCCAGATTCCCTGCAGAAGCAAGGGCACTCTCTCAGACAGAATGTGTTCGGTTACTTGCACAAGCTCAGAGGATTCACTGCGCACAGAAACGATTCCCTCGTCTGAAGAAAGGGACTGAGCAAAAAGCTTTGATGAAAAAAAAGAAAACAGAGAGAGAGCAATAAAAAGCAAAAATCCATGAGAAAAAATCCCGTTTTTCAATTTTTCCTTTTCAGTCTTCAATTTTTATCTCCCTGTATTTCCAGGAATTCCTGCCCGTGAAAGAGGCCAGAAGCGATATGAAGTCGAGCCGAGCATCCTGTTTCTGCTCACATATTGCGGAGCCATATCTGTCATATAGGTCACACTATATTTATCGGCAGGAGAAAGCTTTGTATTCCACCTGTCGTAAGAATGACGCATATCAAGGGAATTAAAACGGTTGTCTCCCATCATAAAATAGCAGTGCTCTGGAATATAACGGGGATTTCCATTCTCATCGTTAGCAGGAAAAATAGGCATGTTACGCAAATCAAGCAGCATGACATACATATATAAATTCTGGGCGGCAAGGAGATAAGAATTTCTTTCTGAATCGCTTTGAAGAGCTGCATCCGAGCTGCCTGAAACATACAATTCGGCATTTCGCACAATCAGTTTTCCGGCAAGCAACTTAATCATTAAATTTAGACGATAGTTTGCCTCTGAATACAAATCACCGCCAAAATCAGGAATCTTGCCGCACCAGTCAGTCATAAAAGCTGTAAACCAATCGTTGCCGTTTTCACAGGAAAGCAATCCAGCCGTAAAATAATTTGAATTAATGAAAAGCGAATAAACATTGAGCTGCTCATCGCTTACATTAAGGCTGCCCTTTTTTATACCTGCAAAAGAACCAGACAATTTTTTAAATTCAGCGGCGATTCTTTTAGATTCAATGGCACATTCTTCAAGATTAAGATTGCGGCGTTCTTCTTCAACTTTGAGAAGCTCAGCATAATCTTTTTCTGAAAGCGGAAAATCACGGATTCCCCCTTTTAGACCTGGTCTTACACCATTCAGATTCCATGTTGCCCATGCAGAATCATCTTCAACAGCCTTAAAATCAGGAGAATCCTTGGTCCGGGCATACAAAATGCCGTCCTGCATCATAAGCTGCTCGCCTTCCACTCCGCAAACTCGTTTTACCAGGGGATCTGCCTTTTGATTTCCCTGCTCGTCTACATTGAGATTGACTTTTGTAAGCGTGCACATATAGACCAGCTGAGAAAGGAAGGTTCTCACTTCACTTTTCCTGTCATTGGCGTAGTGTGGATTACGGAAAACAACTATGTCTCCCCGCTTGTATTTTTTAAAATAAGGAAGCCCTACATCAGAAAGAGGAAATTTCGGTCCGCTAAGTGTTTTGAATACGACAACCCGGTCTTTTATGAGAAATTCCGGAACCATCGACTCAGAGGGAATTTCATAAAGCTGGACGATAAAAATATTGAGCAGAAGAACCATGAAAACAGCCTGCACGAGAGCATCAATCCAGCTGAAAACTTCGCGGACAGTGGATTTTACAAAAGACTTGTTTTTCGGATTCTTACGCTCAAGCTTTAGTTTTTCGACAAAGTCAGCCCATTCATCACTCACTTTTGAAATATTCTTTGGATTGAGGAAATGGAGAATCACGAGCGTTGTCGCAGAAGCCAGAAGCCAGAGTAATACGGAAATTACATCAAGGACGAAAGGAGTTCCGTATTCCCCTGCCCTGCGGAAGACAAAGGCAACGAGCAGCACATAAGGAAGATACTGCAGAAGTTCCCGAAACACGGAAATCATAAAAAGATTTTTCTCGGAAAAAAGTTTTTTGATAGAGAAAAATGCAAGGGCAAGAGTAAAAACAAGGGCAAGTGGGAGCGCAATCACGGAAATATCAGCATGAAAGGAAAGCAAGGTCAAAGAAAAAAGTGCGGAAAAAGAAGCGCAGGCAAAAGTAAGCCAAGAAAGTCTTTTTATATTCATAAGAGAGAATTATAGCGTATATGAAAAAAATTGTCATTCGTAATTATGAATTATGCATTTTGCATCCTGAATGATTATGCTATAATCATGCCATGCAATCACAAAACAGTCTTTCAGATTTCGATTTTTTTCCTGCCGAAAACAGTCTTTCAAATACGGCAGAAAAAGCCTTCAACCGGCTTTCATTCACATTCACAAAAGAGCACCTTGAGTCCATAATTGACGCAGCCCTTTCCACCGATGCCAGCGACAACGACCGCTATGTACTCGCCTGTATGCTGAAAAACGCCCAAGTCGCCTCACAGGGAATTTTTCCTCTCTGTCAGGACACGGGAATCGCAAACATCTTCGCATGGAAAAAAGGCTCTTTTGCCACGGAAAATGCTGGCGAAGCCCTCCGGGAAGGAGTCAGGAAAGTCTACGATGAAAAAAAACTCCGCTTTTCAACGACAGTGCCTTCTTCATTCTACGAGGAATTTGACCCGAAAAACAATCTTCCGGCACAGATTTCAATTTTTGAATCAGACTGCGCGCTTGCTCCAGCTCCATCCTTTGTAAAAGATGCGCCAAAAAACTCCTTGTGTTTTCTTTTCTGTGCAAAAGGCGGCGGCTCATCGAATAAAACAAGCTTCATTCAGGGAACAAAAGCCTTCCTCACAAAAGAGAGATTCTCTTCTCTCATGAAAGAAGAGCTGAAGCATTTCGGCACCAGCGCCTGTCCCCCCTACACTATTGCCATTGTCGCAGGAGGATTGAGTCCTGAGCAAAATCTTCTCGCCCTAAAACTAGCCAGTATGGGTGCATACGAAGGTATGACCTATGAGGCCAACGAATACGGTTTCCGGGACAAGGAACTTGAAAATCTGGCGCTGAAAATCGCCTCGGAATCGGGATACGGCTCGCAATTCGGCGGCAAAAAATTCGCCCTCAGCGCAATTGTCCTCCGCCTTCCCCGCCACGGAGCCAGTTGTCCCATTTCATTCGGTGTCTCATGCTCGGCTCACCGCAATTTAAAGGCAATTCTCACAAAAGAAGGGCTTTATCTCCAAAAAACAGTGGCTAATCCAAGCGAACTTGCAGGATTTGAAAAAGCAGTGTCTATGGCGGAAAAAAAGGTTAAAGAGACCGACGGAAAAAAAACGAATGAGCGAATTGTCACCAGCGAAGGAGATATTTCTACGGTACTTGCAGCCCTCGATACAGCAAAACCTGGGGAAAGAATAATCTTAAACGGAAAAATTCTCGTAGCCAGAGATGCAGCCCATGCCCGCTGGCAGAAAATCCTCGATAGCGGAAAGCCGCTTCCAGAATACACAAAAAAATATCCCATCTGCTACGCAGGGCCTGCCCGAACTCCAGAGGGGAAAATCATCGGAAGTTTCGGACCGACCACCGCAGGAAGAATGGATGTCTACGCGGAAAGCCTTATGAGCCGGGGGGCTGCTTTAGTCACGCTGGCGAAAGGAAACCGCAGCAAAGGCTGGACTGATGCCTGTAAAAAATACGGTTCTTTCTATTTGGGAACTCCAGGCGGAATAGCCGCCCTTATTGCGAGTGAATATATCGTAAATCAGGAAATCATCGATTACGAAGATTTGGGAATGGAAGCAGTCCGTCTTGTTGAAGTAAGAGGGCTTCCCTGCTTCGTTATCACAAATAAAAAGGGAGAAGATTTTTATGAGCTCTAATCTTCCTATATTCGACAGAAAAGCCGCCCTTGAGCTTTTGGACAATGACGAGGACTTGCTTCAGATTCTTATTGATTCCTTCATTAAAGAAAACAAATTTGAGAAAGATATCCTCGAAAATCTCATAGAAAAAGGAAAAATGAGCGAAGCGGCAAGCTATGTTCACGCAACAAAGGGAGCCGCCCGCCAGCTATGTCTGGAAAGACTCAAGAACTCAGGGCAAAAGCTTGAAGACTTGCTCCGAGGAAAAATCAGTGGAGAAACTCAGCCTCTGGTCGATGAAATGTTCTCAGATTACAAGGAAGCCCTTGCAATTTTAAAGTCCTAGACTACTTGTAATCGCCGAATGAGGACAGGCAGCCTTACAGTCTCCACAGCGAATACAGTCCGCGCTGTCAGGCTTTTCGTAAACAGGAATGTCGAGCTTGCAGATTTTCTGACAAGCCGTGCATTTTGTGCATTTTGTCTCGTCGATTTTAAATCTGTAGAAGGAAATTTTATTGAAGATTCCGTAAATCGCTCCCAGAGGGCAGACATATCGGCAGAAGGGGCGGTAAATTATTATGGAAGAAAGAAGCGTAAGAATAAGGATTGCAAGCTTCCAGCGGAAGATAAACCCCGCAGCTCCCCTCATGGCTGAGTTTAAAAGGACGAGAGGAATGCCCCCTTCAAGAGTGCCCACCGGGCAAATCCACTTACAGAACCAGGGCTCGCCCATCCCCATAAAATCCGCAATAAAAGCTGGAAGTAAGATTACGAATACGGCGAGAAAGACAAAGCGAAGATAACGCAAAGCCCGCTCCCCGGGAAGAGAGCGGACTTTTTTCACGAAGGGGATTTTATAGAGCAAATCCTGCACAAGACCGAAAGGACATAAAAAGCCGCAGACAAAGCGGCCGAGGAAAGTGCCGAAAATGACCAGAATACCGACGATGTACATGGAGATTTTGTAGTCCCGGGCATTCAGTGTGGCCTGAAGTGAGCCGATCGGGCAGGCCCCCAGTGCACCCGGGCAGGAATAGCAGTTCATGCCGGGAACGCAGACATATTTCGTCGCCCCCTCAAAAATCTGACCGTGAGCAAAGCCCTTGATGTAGCCGTTTGAAATGGCCGCAAAAGAAGCCTGAACGATGAGTCGAAAGCGATTGTGCCGGTTGCGTTTTTCTGCACCTGAGAGACTTTTCTTTTCCATACTTAGCCGATTCCTATACATTCTATGCAGATGTGAGTCGCCTTGTTAAAGACGGCCTGGGCTTCGCCACGGAAAATGCCCGCAAAGACAAGGACAATTCCAAGAACAAGGACAACAAGAGCGATAAGGCGACGATGTTTTTCGGTCAGTTTCATAAAAACCTCTGCGCAATCAGATTTAATCCGCGTTTATCTGCGTCCATCTGTGTCTAAATTATTTCTCTTTTGCCAGCAAGTCGTCGATGATTTTCTGCCAGTCTTTTTGGCTTCTGGCTCCAAGATAGACCTGTCCGATGATTTTTCCTTCCTTGTCTACGAAAATCGTTGCGGGAACGGCCTGAATGTTGCGCAAAAGTCCGTTCATCATGTCTTTGCTGGGAACGACATGGGTGTAATTCGCCCCTGTTTTTGCGATAATCTCATCCCCATCAGCTTTCGGGTGCGGGAGTATGTTTCCCATGCGGTCAACGATGTCAATCGGGATTCCCACTACCTCAACGCCCTTGGACTTGTTGACCTCGTTGAGTTTTGCCAGGGCGGGCAGAAAGTTCCCCAGATATTGAGCATGGTGATTTTGTTTTTGGCGAAAATCTCGCTTGAAACAGCCTCCCCCTTCATGTCTTTTGAAGAGAATGTGACTTTATCTCCCGCTTTTTGCGCAAAAGAAAATGTTGCGGCACAAAGCAGAGCAAAAATTGTAAGAATCTTTTTCATGGTAGCCTCCGTCTTTCGTTTTATGTTTTTATTCTAATGCAGACAGACGGATTTTCCTTTAAATCCGTCTGAATCAAAGATGAAAAATTATTCAGAAATATTCGGGCGCATCCCACGCTGGGGTCGGGCTATCCCTTGCGCATTTCCTTAATTCATCTTGATGAATTCATACCCCGCTTCCGTCACGGCATTTTTTACGGCGGCCTCGTCAAGAGAAGCACCCTCTTTCAGGGTGACTGTCGCCTTTCCCTGCTCGTGGCTTGCGACTGCCGACTCTACGCCATCCAAGGCTTCCAGTGCTTTTTTCACATGCATTTCGCAGTGCTGGCACATCATGCCTTTGATTTCGATTGTTTTTTCCATTTTTGACTCCTTATGGTTAATTTTGTCTTTGTGCATTTTGAAAAAATTGAGGCGGAGGGCGTTTGTGACCACGCAGAAACTTGAAAGGCTCATTGCCGCCGCCCCGAAC
>JAFUHS010000127.1 GCA_017468745.1 Treponema sp.
AATTCAGCAGCAAGCCTTTTTTCATCTTTGATGCCTTTAATTAGTTTATGATTTGTGATTCCTCTGTTCCTGACAATTTCGCCAATGCTTTTAATTCAACAATTATTGAATCAAAGCAAACAAAATCAGCTTTATAAAAAGAATCAAGCTCTACTCCTGAATAAAAAATTGGCAACCGTTTTTCCCTTTCGTAACAAATTCCCTGCTTTTTAAATTCAACTTCCAGAGCATCTTGATAGACGGATTCAAGAAATCCTGACTTTAATTCAGAGTGAACTTTCATTGCCGCTCCTATTATTGCATAAGTCTCAGGATCATTTTCATTCGTCATAGAAATCTCCATATTGCATTAAATCTGTGGAAATCTGTGCCTATCTGTGGATTTTTTTTTACCTCACAACCTTACGCAATGCGTATTCCAGGATATCCGTAGCACCCAGAGACTGCAATTTTGGAAGCAGGGTGGGGACTTCGCTTTTTTTGACTGCGATTTTTACCGCATAGCCGTCGTCGCCAAAAAGAGGGCTGACGGTTGGGCTTTTCATTGAGGGAAGAGCCTTAATCAGTCCGTCGAATTTGTCTTTTGCCACATTCATTTCAAGCATTACCCTGCCGCGGGCATTCAAGACCGACTCGAAGAGCATTTTCAGCTCCATGATTTTCTGCTTTTTCTCCGGGTCTTTGAGGGCTTCTTTTGAGGCATACATCCTCGTTGAAGAAGTCATTAATGTGTCCACGATTTTAAGGTTGTTGGCCTTGAGGCTTGAGCCTGTGGAAGTGTTGTCAATCAGAATCTGGGCGAGAGAATCTTCGTTGTCCTGAACGAAACCTTCGCTGGTTCCCCATGTGCGGAAAATCGTTCCGTCGATTTTTTTGTCTGAGAGCCATTTTTTGCTCAAAGTCTGATATTCAGTGGCGATTGTGACCGGCTTTTGCACGAGAGCCTCAAAATCAACTGTGTTTGGGATTGCGGCTACGATTCGGACCGGGTCAAATCCCAAATCCATGATTTCCTCAACTCCGTCCTGAACGCCATTCTCATAAACCCAGTCTTTGCCGGAAAATCCCACATCAGCCTTGTTTGAGGCAAGAAGCGCGCTTGCAATCTGAGGTTTTACCACCTGAAAAGCCAAATCGTCCTGATTGGTTGTGGGAAAATATGTACGGTCAGCGAGTTTGAGGGAAATGCCCACATCGCTCAAAAGTTCATAGACAGACTCGTAGATTCTGCCTTTTGCCAGCAATATTCGTAATTTTTCCATAAATTGATTCCTTTTTTGATTCTTTCTTATGATTATACAGAATTCATTAAGAATAAAAAAGAGAAAAGCCGCCTCTTTATCAGAGCAATTTTAGCCGGAGAGAAAATCACCCCTTAAAACTCTCCCCCAAAGCCGCCAGTTCTTCAATGGCAGAGGATATGCCCGCCACACCCGAATTCGCGCTGTAAATCTGGGAAGAAATTTCTGATGAAGCGTTAACCTGATTGTTTATTGATTCCCTGATTTTTTCGGACAGGTCGTTGATTCTTCGGATTGAATTTTCGGTGTCGCTGATGATTTTGTCCGTATGATTCGTATTGTTGCTGTTCATGCGCATGAGTTCCTGAATCTTTTCCGTTGCGTCTACGGTTTGGGCGGCAAGAACTTTTACCTCTTTGGCGACTACGCTGAATCCTTTTCCGGCTTCGCCTGCATGGCTTGCTTCGATGGACGCGTTTAAAGCCAGGACATTCGTGGTTTCGGCGATATTTCCGATTGAATCGATGGCAGATGCAATCTCCCTGGTGCTTTCCACAAGGTTTTCGATGGCGACTTTTGCCTCTCCCATCATTTGAGTGGCTTTGTTCACAGTCTCGGCTACCGTCTCAATGTTCTCAGAGATATTTTTTATGTTTCCGGTAAAGCCTGACATCGAATCAGAGATTGAAGAAATATTTCCGGCAATCTGTTTTGAAGAAGAGGAAATGGAGTCTGCCTTGTCAGACATGCTGTACATTACGCTTTCGATTCTTTCCTGACTCTTGTTCCGTTCTGTTAAAATCAATGCCCCGTACAAAGAACTTGAAAGCTGGTCACGCAGGGCTGCGTATGGGCCGCCCGTCCTGGGACCTTCCTGAAAGACCATGTAACCGATGAGCTTATCCTGAAAATGGAGGGATTCCGTAATCAGAGAATAATACGGGGAATCCGGCAGATACCTGTCAGGGATAATATCCCTTGTCTTAAACAGAACCCCGTCTTCCGAGAGAGGAGTTCTCTTTCCGTCATGCATGGCCATAATCAGACGGCTTTTTTCCGGAATCTCAAGATTTTCCCGGGTGAATTTGCAATTTTCATAGAGAACGACATAAACTCCGGGAATTTTCAGTTTTTTCAGGGATTTTTCCAGAATATTCATTAGAACAGGAATTTCATAGCTGGAAAGAAGTTCCGCGCTGGTATTGCGAAGTTCAGTCTCATAGCGGAGTTCCATTAAAGCCCGCTGCTTTTGCCCCCGGACATCATATTCATGAATCAAAACCCGGCACTGCTGGAACAAATTCTCGGAAATGTGGTCATAATATGACTTAGCGATGATTTCCCCGGCCTGCTTTTTCAAAATAGAAATAAAATTCTGCCAGAAAGAAAATTCCGTCGAGATTTTAAGGAAAGCATTCAGGGTCTTTGTAAAATCCAAAATGAAAGAAGAATCATGGCTTTTGAGGGCGAGAAGAGAATTAGTGTAAGAGCGAATCAGGGAAGAAAGATTCTTGTCGAAAAATTCGATTATCTGCGCGTTTGACTCCCTTTCGTTCTTTACATAGTCCAAAATCTTCTGGCATCCTGCCTCCTGCCACTCAGCCGAGGAAAGCGTTTCTGAGATTTCCTGTTTTGATTTTTCACGGATTGACGGGGCTTCCTTTTTTCTGAAAAATGATTTTCTGCTGACGGACTCTTTCTCATCCTCTTCGGCGACATCGACCGCTGCATTTAAAACCGTATTTGACTTACAGCCGCAGGATTCCCCCATGCGGAGTTTTGTCTGATAACGGTATTCCAGAGGAATTTCCCTCCCCTCCAGCATGGCATTAAGAGTGTCGAATGACCTTTCGCCGATTCCGAAAAAAGGCATTTCCACCGAAGTGATTGGAGGATTGCACCAGGCCGCATCATTCGTACCGTTAAAACCGCAGACAGCGACATCATAGGGAACGGAATAGCCCTGCTGAATGATATATTCCTGAGCACCGATAGCGACATTATCACCGACACAGACAATAGCCTGAATATCCTGACCGATTCTAAGACCTTTATCCATGAAAGCTTTGACAGCCTTTTCACCGTCTCCAAGCCCCCATCCGCCCGGCTCAGAAATCAACTTTTCATCTATAGTAATATTGTGTTTTTTCAGAGATTCCTGATAGCCCTCGAATCTTTCTTTTGCATAACTGTGAGCCACCGGTCCCCGGATAAAGGCAATTTTTTCAAGATGATGAACCTCAATGAGATGGTTCATAAGCTCTATCATTCCAGTCTTACAGTCAGCATAAATGACAGGCTTAGCGGGAACTTTAAAAGTCATACAGACAAGTTTCGTCCGGTTAAATTTTTTATAGAAATCGATTACATCATCTGTTACATCGGATGAGGCCCAGGAAACAAGACCGCTGAAAGTATTATCGTCAACAAGATGATATATTATGGAACCCGGCCCGGCGTTCAAAAGAGGTCCGCGAAAAGTAATAATTGGAACACCTTTTTTTTCACAGGCCGACAAAAGCCCATGCCACATACTTATTCCCGTATTGTCGACAAGAGAGCGGGTTAAAAAAGCAATAGTGTTCTTTCTCATGAAAACCTCCAAAGATATTTAATTATACATGGAGATTAAAGGAAACTCCACTAAATATTTTTATCTTCCAAAAAACTCTGCAAATCACTACAATATAAAAATGTTTCGTATTTATGTAGAGCGCAAGCCGGGCTTCCAGAGCGAAGCGGCCAGCATTTTGGGTGAAATCAATGGATTTTTGGGCATCTCTTCTGTAAAGGGAGTGCGTTATTTCAACCGCTATGACATCGAAAATACTTCGGAAGATGTCTCTAAGATGGCGGCTTTGCGAATCTTCTCTGAGCCTCAGAGTGATTCTGTGGTCTACACGGAGCTTGCAACCGACCCCGCCGACACTGTAATCATTTGGGAATATCTGCCGGGTCAGTACGACCAGCGTGCGGATAGTGCCGAGCAGTGTCTTTCGCTCCTTCGCGAGTCTATGCGTTCTACGGCCACGGTTGGAACTGAGCCACCGCGCGTCCGATGTGCCAAAATGGTCATCCTTTCCGGCAATGTTTCTGCCGATGAAGTGGCGCGAATCCAAAAATATCTTATCAACCCGGTTGATTCAAGGCTTGCAAAGGCTGAAATCCCTGAAACTCTCGAAATGAAAACCGAAGTTCCCGCCGACATTCCCACAGTCGAAGGATTCATTTCTTACAATAAAAAGGAGCTGGATTCTTACCGCGAGAAGATGGGCCTTGCTATGGATTTGGCCGACATTCAATTCTTGCAGGGCTACTTCAAGTCAATCAAGCGAGACCCCACCGAGACTGAAATCCGAGTTCTTGACACTTACTGGTCTGACCACTGTCGTCACACCACTTTCAACACTGTTCTTAAAGACATCAAAATCGAAAAAGGCCCTTACGCCAAACTTTTCAAGGAATCCCTCAAAAATTACGAGGCCATGCACACTGACATCTATGCGAAACGAAAGGACAAGCCTCTCACCCTCATGGATATGGCTACAATCGGCGGAAAATATCTCCGCAAGCACGGTATGCTTGATGACATGGAAGTAAGCGAGGAGAACAACGCCTGCTCTATTTTCATCGATGTTCACTACACTACTGACGAAAAGGGAAATCCTCTTGGCGAAGGCAAAGAAGAAGTCGAGCAGTGGCTCCTGCAGTTTAAAAACGAAACACACAATCATCCTACAGAAATCGAGCCTTTCGGCGGTGCGGCAACCTGTATCGGCGGCGCAATCCGAGACCCTCTTTCTGGCCGAAGCTGGGTTTATCAGTCAATGCGCGTAACTGGCGCGGCCGATCCTACAGTTCCTTTGAGCGAGACTTTGCACGGTAAACTTCCTCAGATGAAAATCTGCCGCGAGGCGGCTCAGGGATTTTCTTCTTACGGAAACCAGATTGGCTTGACTACAGGTCAGGTAACAGAAGTCTATCATCCGGGATTCGTGGCAAAACGAATGGAATTGGGTGCTGTAATCGCGGCTTCTCCTTACAAGACCGTAATGCGCGAGACTCCGGAAGAAGGTGACATCATCATCCTTCTTGGCGGAGGAACTGGCCGTGACGGTATCGGTGGTGCTACCGGCTCGTCAAAAGTCCACACGGAAAAATCAGTTACTACAGCGGCTGCCGAAGTTCAGAAAGGAAATGCCGTTGAAGAGCGCAAGATTCAGCGTCTTTTCCGAAATCCTGAAGTAAGCCACATGATTCGCCGTTCAAACGACTTTGGTGCAGGCGGTGTTTCTGTCGCTGTGGGCGAGCTGGCTCCTGGTCTTGACATCAATCTTGATGCAGTTCCAAAAAAATACGAAGGCTTGAACGGAACAGAGCTTGCAATTTCTGAAAGCCAGGAACGACTGGCCGTTGTCGTCCGAAAAGGCGATGTAGATAAATTCATCAAATATTGTAATGACGAGAACTTGAATGCTGTCGTTGTTGCGACCGTCACAAGCAAGAATAAACTCACC
>JAFUHS010000128.1 GCA_017468745.1 Treponema sp.
AAAACGCCTTTTCGAGCTTAAAAAGAACTGGGTCTTAGATCCTGTGGGAATCGGAATCGGCTCCCTCCGCACGAAATTGCTCTCAGGCTTTAAGGATTTTCCGCCGTCAATCGTCCGCGGTAACGCCTCGGAAGTAATCGCCCTGGCTCGTCTCTGGGGAATTGATGCGGGAACAGCTTCTTCAGGCCCAAAAGGAGTTGATACCGTTGACAGCGTGGAGACAGCCGAAAATGCCGCAAAAGCCCTGGCTTCCTATATCAACGAAAAGCGAGGCGGACTTGGGGGAGCTGTTGCCGTAAGCGGAATTGAAGATTTGGTCACTGACGGAAAAACTGTGGTTTACTGCAAGGGCGGTTCTCACTTCATGGAAAAAATCACCGGTTCAGGCTGTTCTTTGGGTGGTGTCTGCGCGGTTTATGCAGGAGTGGCTTCGCCCTTCATCGCCGCTCTCTCAGCAACTCAAATCTACAATCTTGCGGGAAAGCGGGCTGAGGCGAGAGTAAATGCCCCGGCTTCTTTCCAGGTAGCTTTCCTTGAAGAGCTTTATCTTGCCTCATCTGATGATGTGGCAAACAATCCATTCACTGTAAAATAAGGAGCTGGAGAAAAAATGAATACATTGATTGCACTTGCAATTGCACCTGTGGGAACAGGAGACGAACTTTCTGCAGAGGTTGCCGAAGTCGTAAAAGTGATTCGGGAATCGGGCTTACCCAACAAAACTTCCTCAATGTTCACCGAAATTGAAGGTGAATACGTCAAGGTTATGGAAGTTGTCAAAAAAGCGACCTTCGTTCTTGCCGAAAAGGGAATTCGCACAGAAGTCGTGCTTAAAATGGACATCCGCCCCGGCTACACTGACACCATGAGCGGAAAGTTAGAGCGCCTTGAAGAACATCTTAAATAAAAAAATAAAAGGAAAAAGAAATGAAAGTTGATATAAGCGCATATCTTGTCGTCGGCCGGGAAAACACAAACGGTCGCCCTGTCTGGCAAATCGTTTCCGATGCCGTTAAGGCTGGCTTTACCTGCGTTCAGATTCGCTCAAAGACTGCCAGCGCAAAAGAGATGATTGAGGATTTGCGGGAATCTGCCAAAGCAATCGTCGGACTAGGAAAATCTGATTCAGTCGCCCTTCTGGTGGACGACCGCCTTGACATAGTGCTTGCCGCCCGTGAAATGGGAATCAAGGTTGACGGCCTTCATGTAGGTCAGAGCGACATTCCTGTCTCAATCTGCCGGAAATTCTTGGGAAAAGACGCAATCATCGGTCTTTCCGCACCCACAAAAGATTTGATTGATTATGTTCAGGCCGCTGATGTAAGCCAGATTGATTATTTCGGAGCAGGTCCTGTCCATGAAACAGCCACAAAGCCTGATTGCGGCATGGACGAAAACGGAAAGGTTATTACAAAGACTTTTGAGGAATTAGCCGAGCTTGGAAAGAAAAGCCCCGTTCCCGTGGTGGTTGGCGGCGGCGTAAAATTAAAGGACATAGCCCCGCTGAAAGAAAGTGGCGTCGGCGGATTTTTCGTAGTCTCCGCAGTGGCAGGAGCCGAAAGCCCCTATGCCGCCGCGAAAGAATTAGTCGACGCGTGGAAGAATTAGTATTGTCGTGTAGGCAGAATTTCAGCCGCGTTTGACTGGTCAAAAACAGCCTCGTCAACATACTGGATTTTTTCGACGCTTCCGCCGTTTTCCAGTGTGTTGATGATTTCCGCGACTCTCGGGCCGTGGAGCGGGTTACACTCACATGCACAGTTGATTTCTCCTGCAATCATGCGGAGAAAAACTTCGTGACCTGCATCAAATGTAATGATGATGATGTCTTCACCCGGTTTTTTGCCTGCAGCCTTGATTGCTTCGATTGCACCCAAAGCCATATCATCATTTTCTGCAAAAAGAACATTAATTTTGTCGATTCCGACTTCTTTGATGATTTCTTCCATAGTTGCTTTCCCGCCGTCGGTTCTGAAATCACCTGATTTTTGAGCGATGAGATTCCAGTTAGGGTGGGCTTTAATTCCTTCTTCGATGCCCTGAGTTCGTCCGACCTGGGCTGAAGCCCCGATTGTTCCCTGCAAGTCAACGATGTTGATTTCTTCTGAGCCCAAACCTTTTCCTTCAAGATATGCATCAAGCCATTTTACGCCGTCTCGTCCTTCTTTAAGGAAGTTTCCACCGACCCAGCAGAGATAAAGGCTGTCATCTTCAAGCTTCATCTGGCGGTCAGAGAGAATTACAGGAATAGCGGCATCTTTTGCTTCTTTGAGGACTTCATCCCAACCCGTTTCGATAACAGGGGCAACAACGATATAGTCGACATTTTGAGCGATAAAGTCGCGGATTGCGGCAATCTGAACTTCCTGATTTCCGTCTGCATCGATATAAATCAAGTCATAGCCGTTTGCAGGTGTCATTGTCGTCTTAAATGAAGATGAATTCGCAGTTCTCCACGCAGATTCATGACCAACCTGAGCATAACCAACCTTGATAGTGCGGTTTGAAGCCTGTCGTGTTGGAGTAGCCTCAGCAGTTTGAGTTTCTTTTTTCTTGCAAGCTACAAGAGAGAGCGCAACGATAGAAAGGGCTGTTGCAACAAATAAAAGTTTTTTCATGATTTAGTATCCTCCAAAAAAATTCCTTTTATTTTCTCTCAATTTGATTTAAATGTAAATAGAAGAATTAAAATCTTTTTTTGAGGATTTTTACTCCTTCCATTTCGTGTATTTTTCGCATTCGAGAATCTTTCGCGCATTTTCCACCCGCTCCACCGTAGGACTTTCGGTTTTTTCGAGAGGATAGGGAATGCCCAAATCCTTGTACTTGGTGATTGCAAGTCCGTGATATGGAAGAATTTCCACCCGCTCCACATTATGCAGGGTGCGGATAAAATCGCGGGTCTGGGTGAGGTAGTCGTCATTGTCGGTGATGCCGGGAACAAGGACATGGCGAATCCAGATTGGCTTTTTGATTTCATCAAGATATGCGAACATTTCCCTTACATTTTTGCCTGTCTGCCCGGTGAGTTTTTTATGCTCCTCTTCGTTGATGTGCTTGATGTCCACGAGGAGAATGTCTGTCACTTCCATTAATTTTTTGAATTTTTCAAACCATTCTCCCTCGCTTTTGAAAGGGCCGCCGGCCGTGTCGATGCAGGTGTTGATATTGCGTTCCTTTGCCTTGGTGAAAAGCTCAATGAGAAAATCAATCTGAGCCAGTGGCTCGCCGCCAGAGACAGTGATTCCGCCTTTTTTGCCCCAGAAATCCCGGCAGCCTTCAGCCTCGGCCAGAAGCTCGTCGGCTGTGTAGAGCTTTCCTTTTGTCATTTCCCATGTGTCAGGATTGTGGCAGTAAAGGCAGCGGAAAGGACAGCCCGAAAAGAAAATGATAAAGCGTGAGCCTGGCCCGTCTGCACATCCGAAAGACTCCAACTGATGAATATATCCTTGTAATGCCATTTAGTACCTCGTTTTGCAATCGCGCAAGGGATTGGAGTGGCGGCGAAGCCGTTCGGTAGCAATGGGATTGTCGGGTCTGGCCCGACAATGACAGTGCGGACGAATGAAGCGACAGCGTAACCACGCAAAGCCCGCCCCTGCCCTTGGCAGGGGTGCGCCCACCTTTTTATGAAAAC
>JAFUHS010000015.1 GCA_017468745.1 Treponema sp.
AGCAGGCCGGTTCATTATTAGTTATATTCTGGCTGAACTTTCTTTCCGTCGAAAACCCAGTCTTTGAATTCGACTGTGAGTGGTTTGTCGTTTGGCCAGAAGTTCTGAAGGTCTGAGCCTGGCTTTGTGTCTTCGACTGTTTGGATGAAGTAGTTGTTTTCAGCAGGGCTGTGGATGATGAATCGGGCTGTGTAAGTTCCTGCCTGATTCAAGTTGATGTTTGCACCGTAGTGCGGACCGTCTGAAGCGTTCATCTGCATGAAAGTTCCCTTTGCGGCAACTGCGCTTGAAGACTGGTCGATTACTTCGTATTCAACTGTCAAGCCTGGTACGAACTGGTCAACAACGAAGCCAAGGTCGTTTTCCATAGCAGCGATGTCAGCCTCGATGTGCATAGTGAAGTCAGCACCCTTCTGAGTGTTGCCTTCGCCTGACTTCATATCAACAGCCTGGAAGTAAACGCCGTTGACTGCGAGGAAGCCTGCCTGCTGCTCATCTCCGATGTCATGCTCAACGAAGCCGCCCGCGTCCTCTTCTACGACCTCAGCTGCAGCTGAAGAAGCAGTCTGTGATGTTGTTTTTTCATTACAACCCATCATTGCAAATGCAAGTGCTGCACCTGCCAAAACCAAAGACATTGTCTTTTTCATAAAAAACTCCTATATGTTTTTATTTTTTTTACCTGAAATAAGTTTTCCCGCGCACAAACTGACTGCAATCACGAGAATTGCGATTCCTTGCGCGATGAGTGATTCTGCGTACGGGTAAATGCCGAGCAGGGAAATTGTTGGAACTCCTTCAACCAGATTTGGCTGAATCCATGCCGCATCCACGAATTCGCTGATTCCGCCGCCGACAAAAGCCACGACCATGACGAACATCAGAATCGAAGTTGCCATGAAGAATGGTTTGAGGGGAAGTTTCTTTCCTGTCAAAATGATTGCCTTGTAAACAAAGACTAAAAGCAACACAGCAATAATCATGCCGAGAATGACTGCCGAAATCGTGCCACCTGCATCTGAGCCTGAGAACATGGCCTGATAGAAGAGAATTACTTCCGCCCCCTCACGGAAAACTGCCAGAAAGCAGGTGAAAGCCAAAGAAAACATGCTCCTCTTGTCTACAGAAGCCTGAATCTTTCCCTTGAGGTAATTTGACCATGCTTTTGATGAAGCCTTTGACAGCATCCAGTTTGAAGTGTAGAAGAGGACTGCTACCGCAATAAACATTGTTACGCCCTCAATGACTTCCTGCCCCTGACCGCTCTCAAATCCGAATCTGGTAAGTCCGATTAAAATCAAGGCCATGACAACCGAAGCAAGAATGCCGATGATTGAGCCTTTATAAACGGTTCCCAAATTGCTTTCGTTCCCGCTTTTCCGCAGGTAGGCGATGATTGCACCCACGATGAGAATTGCCTCAAATCCTTCACGGAGCAGGATCAAAAGGGAAGCGACGACTGTAGCCCACCACTGAGCCCGTCCCTGCCTTTTCGTTAAATCAACTGCTGTTTTTGAAAGCAAATCTGAAAGTTCATTGATTGAAGCGACTACAGCAGGTTTTGAAGCTTTTTTGAGAATCATCGTCTTTGTTTTTGTGTATAAATCAACGACTTCTGAATCCCTTGCGTTTCCCAAAGATTTTGCAACATTTTCCTGAAATTTAGATTTTCCGTAATAGCGGGCGTATGCTTTTCGGAATTTAGGCTCCGCTGTGACCACATGACCGTCTGCATACATTTCCGCAGCTTCCTTAAATTCTTTGGAAAGCACATCTGCAAGCTCTGTCCATGCCATATCCGGCGGATCAAGTTTTTCTGCGTCTTCAAAAAGCATGGCAATCAATGTGTCTGCTTCTTTTCTTACTTCTTCATTTGATTTCTTGCCCCGCATTGCGCCTTTAACGCGGCTGAATTGTACTTCTACATTGCCGGCCCTGCTTCCACCGATGCGGCTCTGGGTGTTCCGCTCAAATCCGTCAACCTCATAATGGCCAAAATAGGCATCGTTTATTCGCTCATATCCACCGTCAGCGTTTCCGCCTGCGTAAATTGAATATGCGTCATCGATGATAACTTTCATTTCACTGGCAACTGATTTCCATGATTTATCAGCGGCAGAAAGACCAAATACAATGCTGAATGTGATAACAAATGCTATAATAAACTTACGCATAATAGCCTCGTGTATGAGAAGTTAGCACAAACTAATTATTTTTGCAAGAGACTATATTTTTTTTCTTTAAATTTTTTTATTGCTTACTGCTCAATTTCCTCTATACGGTATAATTTCCTTGAAGATTTGCCTTCATTCCGTTATAATGATTCTATAAATAATAACATACCGCTTTTGGAGAATCACAATGTCTGACAAAATCCCTTATAAAATCTATCTTTCTGAGAATGAGCTTCCTGATTCTTGGTATAATGTCCGCGCCGATATGAAAAATAAACCGGCACCTCTTTTAAATCCTGCCAGCCATAAGCCCTGTACGGCCGAAGAGCTTTCTCATGTATTCTGTGACGAGCTTGTAAAGCAGGAGCTTGACGATACAAACGCCTATATTCCGATTCCAGAAGAAATCCGTGAATTTTATAAAATGTACAGGCCGGCTCCTCTTGTCCGCGCCTACTGCCTTGAAAAAAAACTCGGCACTCCTGCAAAAATCTATTACAAATTTGAGGGAAACAACACCAGCGGAAGCCACAAACTCAATTCTGCGATTGCCCAGGCTTACTATGCGAAAAAACAGGGCTTAAAGGGTGTCACCACGGAGACTGGCGCCGGTCAGTGGGGAACTGCTCTTTCAATGGCCTGCTCTTACTTCGACCTTGATTGTCAGGTTTACATGGTAAAAGTCTCTTACGAGCAGAAACCTTTCCGCCGTGAAGTAATCCGCACTTATGGAGCAAAAATCACTCCTTCTCCCAGCGACACCACCGAAGTCGGCCGCAAAATTCTGGCTGAATTCCCTGGAACAGGCGGAAGTTTGGGATGTGCAATTTCTGAGGCTGTTGAGGCCGCGACTAAGCAGGAAGGCTACCGCTATGTTCTGGGAAGCGTCCTCAATCAGGTTCTTCTCCATCAGACGGTTATCGGTCTTGAGACAATGACCGCCATGGACAAATACGGCATCAAGCCTGATGTAATCATCGGTTGTGCTGGGGGCGGCTCAAATCTTGGCGGACTTATTTCTCCTTTCATGGGGCGAAAACTCCGTGGCGAGGCGGATTATCAGTTTATCGCCGTAGAGCCTGCAAGCTGTCCGTCGCTCACCCGGGGAAAATATGTCTACGATTTCTGCGACACGGGTCATGTCTGTCCGCTTGCAAAAATGTACACTCTCGGCTCTGAATTCATGCCTTCACCAAACCATGCCGGTGGCTTGCGCTATCACGGAATGAGCTCAATCCTTTCCCAGCTCTACGATGACGGTCTTATGGAAGCCCGCTCTGTGGAACAGACAAGCGTTTTTGCGGCGGCTCAGGAATTTGCCCGGGTTGAGGGAATCTTACCGGCACCAGAGTCAAGCCACGCAATCAAGGTCGCCATTGATGAGGCTCTCAAATGCAAGGAGACTGGTGAAGAAAAGACTATTCTTTTCGGTCTTACAGGAACCGGCTACTTCGACATGTACGCGTACAAAGCATTCAATGACGGAACTATGAGCGACTACATTCCGACTGATGACGACATCGCAAAAGGACTTGCAGGAATTCCTAAATTCTAAAAATACATCACCGCTTGTGTAATATGGGGGAGGGGGCACGCTTGCAGCCCAGGAGTTTTTGCCCGCTACGCGTGCCGTTCGCTTCCGCGGCTCAGGCATAGCCTTCGCCGAGACTCACTAAAAACTTCCCTCGGAAGTTTTTGCCCGCTACGCGTGCCGTTCGCTACCCAGCATAATGCCAATTGGGCGTAGGTAGGAGATGTTTTCGCAGAAAATTTTGATGATTACCATGAGTGGAACTGCCAGGATTAAGCCTAAAAATCCCCATAGCCAGCCCCATAGGGACAGGCTGACGAGAATTACGAAGGGGGAGATTCCTAGATTCTCTCCTTCGATTCTTGGCTCAACGACATTTCCAAGTACTAGATTGATGATAAGAACTGAAATCATGATAAAAACAACAGGAAATGGCGACGGATAACACTGGAGAAATGCAAACAGGCTTGTTACGACCCATGAAATGATTGAACCGAATGTGGGGACAAAATTCAGAATGAAAGCGAGGAAGCCCCAGACGAGAGGAAAGTCAATTCCCGCAATAAGGCAGCATAAGAAGACGAGCAGCCCTGTGGCAAGGGATATGAAAAATTTGATTGATACATAATGAGTTGTGTCCGTGGCTATCCTGCTCATAATGTCGTGCAGCTTTGTGCTGTTCTCACTTGAAAAAGCCGCCGCAATCTTTTTTTTGGTGAATTTCATTTCAAGTAAGAGAAAAATCGAAAATAAAAGAATTAAGAAAGTGCTTTTCAAAAAGGCTACAAGAATAGTCGTGAAATTAACTGCAAAATTCCTCAGCAGGGGGAGAACATTTAGCTGTTGCGTCAGATTTTCAAGCAGGGTCTGGTCTTTATTGAAGTCGAAAAAGAAGTTCAAGATGTTTGAATCAGAATTTGCAGAAAAGCCAGCTTGAATGGTGTGATAAATAGTCCGAAATCGCTCCTCATATTTCGGGTAAGACTCAACAATTGAAATGATACTTGAACTGAGAATATTAAAAATGCCAGAAAAGATTATGAGAAAAACTATATAAACAATAATAATGCCCAAAAGCCAGGGAATCTTAAATTTTTGGTTGATCCGCTTGACGAAAGGGTAGAGTACCGAAGCGAGGAGAATGGCAAGCACAACAGGCTTAAAGAAAGATTCCAGAACTTTGAGCATCGTCCCGGCTAAGATAATGCTCATAAAGATGAGGAAATAGAAAATTCCTTTAAGAAACCTGTTGCTTTCCATAAACTATTTCTTTGCCGGGTGATAAACCGGGTCTTTTTTCTGTGATTTCGGAAGGATTTTGTCGAATCCGCAGTAGGGAACTAGGACTTCAGGAATTGAGACCGAGCCGTCTGCATTCTGATAGTTCTCAAGGATTGCAAGCATTGCCCGCCCAACGGCGATTGCAGTTCCGTTGAGCATGTGAACGTACTTATTCTTTCCGTCATCATCGTGATATTTGACATTCAGGCGGCGGGCCTGATAATCGGTACAGTTTGAAGTCGAAGTGACTTCGCCGTAGTCGCCTTCCGGGTGAGCCTCGTTTGCCCGGCCCGGCATCCATGCTTCCAAGTCCCATTTGCGGTAAGCGGGAGCGCCCAAGTCGCCGGTGCAGGTGTCAACCACATGGAAGGGAAGGCCAAGTCCTGTAAAAATCTCTTCCTCAATCAGGCGGAGTTTTTCATGGATTTTGTCTGAGTCTTCAGGAAGAGAGTAAACGAACATCTCAACTTTGTCGAACTGATGGACTCGGTAAAGTCCCTTTGAGAACTGACCGGCTCCTCCTGCCTCCCGTCGGAAACAGTGAGAAAGACCGCAGTAGAAGAGGGGGAGAGCTGATTTGTCTAGGATTTCTCCTGAGTGGAAGCCGCCCAAAGTGATTTCTGCAGTGGCTACCAAACAAGTTCCTTCCTCTTCGATACAGTAAACATTCGATTCGTTTCCACGGGGATTAAAGCCGATGCCCTGCAAGATTTCCTGTTTTGCAACGTCCGGCGTGATAAAGTGAGTGAATCCGTGCGTTCGCAAGATGTTGAGGGCGTACATAATCAAAGCTTGCTCAAGGAAGACGGCTTCGTTTTTAAGATAGTAGAATTTCGGACCAGAAACCTTAGTTCCACGCTCAAAATCAATGATGTCCAAATCTTCGCCCAGCTGAGCATGATCTTTTGGCTGGAAGTCGAATTTGCGTGGTGTTCCTACCTTTTTGACCTCAAGATTTTCTGTGTCAAGCTTTCCGATTG
>JAFUHS010000129.1 GCA_017468745.1 Treponema sp.
GCGGACAATGGCGGCAGGACGGTCAATTACTTCACCGGCGGCGCGTTTTCGAGCTACATCTACGGAAAGTTGTTTTACTGGGCGGCGTTCACTCATTACTGGCGCAGTCCTTCGCTTGGAGCTCCTGCACTTCCGGTAAGCGAATCTGCTCCTGAAAATAAGTCAAGCTGCGGCTCTATGTTGATTTGGGCTGCGGGCGAACTTGGGTCTGCCTTAACCGGCTGGTTCATTAGAATCTGAATCTTTCCTTCGATTTTTTCGATGTCTTTTTCCAGGCTTTTTGCCAGCTTGATTCCTTCTTCAAAAGTTGAGAGGGCATCTTCCAGTGAAATGTCGCTTTTTCGGATATTGGCTGTGAGTTCTTCCAGACGGGAAAGATTTTCTTCAAATGATTTCATGGAATTGAGTATAGCAAAAAAACTGAAAAGAAACCACAGATTATTCAGATTAAGGCAGATTTTTAATTTTTTGATGAAAGCTGAAATCTTATCTCAAATTTTGCCCCGCCGAGACTCTGGCTTTTTTCAGACTGTTATAATTCCTGACTTAATCCACGGTGGCGAAAATCTTTCCGCTTGCAGGGGTGATTTCGATTTTCGCGCCTGAAAGGACGTCGGCTTTGCTTCTAACCACCTTTCCTTCCTGGGTGCGGACCATTGAGTAGCCCCGGTTTAAAATCGTCTGAGGACTGGCCTGCTCTAGGATGCGGACGCTCTGCTCAACCACTGATTTTGTGTCCCTGACTTTTTGATTCATTCCTTCGATTAAAGACATTCGGGCATTTTCAAGGCGGTTTAAAAGGGGCTGCTCGATTGAGCGGAAACGCACTTCCATATTCGAAACATCAAATGACTTAACCATGAGCTTTAGCCGCTCGACTTTCGTTGAAATCTGATGATAAAACTCCTGCTTATAGGCTTCAAGTCCTTCAAGAATGTCGCTCTGCTTTGGAACCACCAGCTCTGCGGCGGCGGATGGAGTGGGAGCGCGCATATCGGCGGCATAGTCTGAAAGAGCCCAGTCAATCTCATGACCCACCGCACTGACCACCGGAATGTGGGAAGAGGCAATGGCACGGACGACAACTTCTTCGCTGAAAGGAAGCAGGTCTTCAAGGGAGCCTCCGCCCCGGCCTACGATAAGGACATCGCACATGTCAAAATCATTGGCAGTCTTAATCATGTTGGCGATTGTGATTGCAGCTCCTTCTCCCTGAACCAGGGCTGGAAGAATCACCACATCTACTCCCGGGTTCCGCCGTTTTGTAATCTGCAAAATGTCGCGCAAAGCCGCTCCAGTGGGGCTTGTTACTACTCCGATTCTTTTTGAAAAGCGGGGGATTGGCTTTTTTCGCTCTGAGTCAAAAAGTCCTTCCTGAGCCAGTTTCCGCTTTCGCTCTTCAAGAATCTGAAGGATGTTTCCTGCACCTGCGATTTCCATTTTGCTTATGATAATCTGGTAATTTCCCCTGGGGGCATAAACTGAGACAGAGCCCGTGCATTTTACCTTCATGCCGTCTTTCGGGACAAAATCAAGGCTCATGGCCCTGCCGCGGAACATTACCGCTGAAATCTGCGCTCCCTCGTCCTTTAGGGTGAAGTAAAGGTGGCCTGAGGCGTTTGGCCTGTAATTTGAGATTTCGCCTTCTAAGGTGATGTTGGAGAAAGTTCCCTCAAGCAAATCCCGGATTAAGGAAGTGAGGTTTGAGACGGTAAAAACTGTGTCTTTTGGAAAAAGCTGAGCCATAAATCGAATTATATATAAAAAAAGGCAAAAAAACACAAAATTTTTCACTTTTTTTCTCACTTCATTGCCGAAATTGCAAAAATTTTACCAATACATAGGCATAAGAAAAAATGGAGGTATCTTGTGTTTTTCAAAAAACAAACTCTTATGATTCTGTTGACCGTCATTCTTTTTTGCGTGCCGGTCATGAATCTTTGTTCAGAAGAGGCCTATGAATTTGTGGACAGGGATATTCACGAAATTTTGTATGCTCTTTCTCTCTACACAGGAATTTCGATTTCTGCTGATGATACTGTTTCCGGAAAGGCGGATTTTCGCTGCACGGGTGCGAATTTTTCAGAGTCCTTTGATGCATTTTTGCTGCAGTCCAGACTTTATGCAGAAAAGGGGGAAAATCGCTGGACAGTTAGTAGGATTCGGATTCAAAAAAACAATGAGCTTTATTCCCTTGATGCTTTTGATGTGACTCCCATGCAGCTTTTTGAAAAATGTGCGATTACTACTGGTTTTTGCGTGACCTATGATTCTCTTCCTGTGGTAAAAGTCAGTCTTCATACAGGTTTTTGTACGGCGGAAGAAATTTTGAAGCGAATTACAGGGCTTTGCATGGGATTCAGTCTGGAAAAAGAAGAGGCAAATTCATTTCATATAGCACGAAACTCTGGAAATCAGACTCATAATGCCTTGGGAAAAGCCCTCTTCACTGAGCAGGGCGGGCTCTGGTTCGTTGATATTCAGAATGCCAGCCTTGCTTTTGCCGCAGAAAAACTACTCTTGCAGGCAAAAAAACAATTCTGCTTTGCTCTGGGAAATGATTTGAAAATTGCACGCTCTTGTTTTAAGGCAGAGGGCTTTGATGAGGCCTTGTCCCTCATCTGTATACAGGCGGGCGCTGAATTCAAGAAGCAAAACGATGTCTATTATCTTTTTCCATCAAAGAATAAAAATAAGTTTGTCCAGACGGGAAAAGTCTGGCAGAAGTGTTCCCTTCGTTTTCTTCGTGGAAATACTGCTGTATCCCTGCTTACAAAACGCTTTCCAGAACTTGAATGCATTGTCTTGGAAGGAAATCAGAAGTTTATATTTCTTGCTGACGAGGAAAAAACAAATGCAGTGACGGATTTTATCTCTGAAATTGATGTGGCGCTTCCTTCCCGACTTGTCCAGCTTAAATATATTCGTACAGAGGATTTTTTTGCCCATCTTCCACCTTTTTTAGATAAAAGTTTGCTTTGTGACAGCGGGCATGGAGACAGTTTTTTCTTTTTAGGTTCAGAAGATGCCTATCAAAGGCTTTTGGCGGAATTACCTCTTTGGGATAAGCCTGTTTCCAGGGTCAGGTACGATTTGCTTATCATGCAGTATCAGACGGCGAGGGGGAGTGAGTGGAATCCTAAGTTCAAAATTGGCAGGGTAAATCTTGGCGATATGAATGATGTCGCTGTTCAGCTTGGCAGTGTCCTCAGCCTGAATCTGGATGTGGTGGGCGCTTTTGGCCTTGGATTTGCCAGTGAACTTCAGAGTGCTATTTCCGAGTCAAAGGCAAAGGTTTTTGCAGACACAACCCTTAACGGTATCAGCGGGAAAGCCATTAACTTCCAGAACACAAATACCTATCGCTACCGGGATAATAATCTTGACCCCGAGACTGGCGAGCCGATTTATTCCGGGGTGACGAAAGAAATTGTCTCAGGTCTTAAGCTTGAGGTTGTTGGAACTGTTACAGGAGACGGCATGATTACCAGCAAGATTACGGCAAGTGTGTCTCGTCAGGGAACGGATTTGTCAACAACGACAGGTAATCCACCGCCAACGAGTGAAAAAATCATTACCACTGAGGTGCGGGCAAAGAGCGGAGAGCCTGTTGTTTTGAGCGGTCTTGTTCAAGACGAAGAGACGGAAAATGTCTCCCGTCTTCCGATAATTTCCCGCCTTCCTCTTATCGGCTGGTTTTTTAAGGCGAAGGAGAAGGCTCTGGAAAAAACAGAACTGGTGATTTATCTCTTGCCAAGCGCGGAGATTTTTAATGCTGATGAGACTCCGGTCAAAGAAAGACGGAAAAAGTTGAAGAATCACTTGCTTGAGATTGCTGAATTGGGGGAAGGCGGGGATGAGCGGAAAATTTGATTTGTCAGTGAATTTCAGTCTTCACAATGGAGCCGTAGTCCTAAGTTCAGAAGAAAATCTGGTGAAAATTGGTCTGACAGAGATTCACAATAAGGATTTGAAGAAAAAACTTCAGAAATCAGTTGCCTCTTATTTCGCTTTGCAGGGGAAAAGTCCTGAAAGTGAGGGAATATGTGAATTTGTCTCGATTGATGAGAGTAAACTCCGGCATGAAATTTCTCTTCGTTATGGGGAAAGCAAGCGTGAGAATGAGCGAAAAAATGAAGGTAGTGAGGCGGCAATGCTTCTGGATACTTTGTTCACTGAGGCGGGCAAGGCGGGAGCAACGGATATTCATATTGAAGAAAAAAGAGTTCGTTTCAGAATTTCTTCAAGCCTTGAGACTGTCTGTGAGCTTTCGCTGGAAAAAAGCCGGGAGCTGATTCGCCGTATAAAGATTTTATCTAACCTGAATGTGCTTGAATGTCGGCGAGGTCAGGACGGACAGTTTGTTTTCTCTGGTGAGGATGAAATCTTTGTCCGTGTTTCGACGATTCCTTCTATTTCTCCTTCCGGTCCTGCAGAGAGTGTCGTGCTCAGACTGCTGAATATAACCCGTGTGCCCCTTTCCCTTGGAGAGCTGGGCTTTTCTGAAAAGCAATGTGCTGATTTACGGTCGCTTCTTAAAAAAGAACAAGGTTTATGCCTTATCTGTGGTGCGACCGGCAGCGGAAAATCCACGACGGCGGCTTCCTTGCTGACAGAATTGGAAAAAATCTATGGTGAAAGGAAAAAGATTATAACGATTGAAGATCCGCCTGAATATGTGCTTGACGGTATGACACAGATTCATGTTGACGAGAACACTGGCATGTCTTTTTTTGATGCCCTGCGTTTTGTCTTCAGACAGGATCCTGATGTCATCTTTATCGGTGAAATCAGGGATTCGGTGACAGCAAGGACTGTTCTGCAGGCCTCGCTTACGGGGCATCTCGTGTTCGCCACGGTACATACCAGCGGGCTTGAGGAAACGGCCGCTCGCATGAGGGAACTGGGAGTTGATTTTTCAGAGCTTTCATCTGTTCTGCAGCTCCTTGTTTTTCAAAAACTTGTTCCAGGTACAGAAAATAAAGTTTGCCTGAAGGCTGAAATCTTGACTGCTGATGATTTCAAAAAAAATGAAAAGGAGAAAATGACTTATGAAAAACTTCCATTGCGGAGGAAAACAGCGGCTTTTCATGTTCACAGAAAAGCTATCTGAGCTAATTGCGAGCGGAATCTCTTTGCAAAAAGCTTTGTTCATTATTGCCGCTTTTCCTTATCAAGACAAAAAACTGTCTGACGGGGCTGCCTTTTTGCATTCTGCCTTGCTGGGCGGGACAAAATTTTCTGCAGCCCTTAAAATGCTTCCCTCAATTCCTGTTCCAGAATGGTATATCGCCTACATAACGGTGGCAGAAGAGTGCGCTTGCATCGGTCCGGTACTCGCTCATTTGCGAAAAATGCTCTGTCATGAAAGGGAAAGGGGAAGAAAATGTCTTGAAGCCATGCTTTATCCGATGATAGTTATTTTTCTGACAGCTTTTGCAGGATTTTTCTTTGTTTTTGCTTTTCTCCCTCAATTTTCTCTGCTCTTCGGCGGGAAGGGGGATGAATTAAAGATTCGGGCTACTCAGGTTCTGCTTTATGCGAATACAGCTTTGCTCTCACTTTTTCTTTTTCTCTTTATTGTCGTCAGGAAAATGCTTGCTGTAAGCCCTTGCCTCAATGTCTTTCGCACAATGGCCTTTTTAAGCCAGTATTCTGTGCCGACTCTGACGGCGGTCTCATGTGCTTTTTCTTTTTCTGAGAGAGAAAAATCTGTTGCCTCGGCTCTCCTTGCGGTGAGAAAGGCTCTGCTTGAAGGAGAGCTGCTTTCAACTTGCTTTGGAGATTGCTTTCAGCGGTCAGGTTTTAAGCTTGAGGGAATCATACTGTCAGAAAACCTGCTTTTATCACAGGAAACAGGAAAAAGTGACGGTTTTGAAAAGACGGCGGCCTATTTTTCTGAGCGACAGAAAAATAAGGAGCGGATTTTTTTATCACTTTTACAGCCTCTTATGCTTCTCATTGCTGCGGCATATATCACGGTAATTATAAAGACGGCATTTTTGCCCTATCTCATTGAATCAGGAGGTTTTGTATGAAAAAAATCACTCGGGAAAACTATTCTCATTTAAAAAAGCGATGGAATGCAGGTTTCACTTTCGTGGAGACTCTGGCAGTCCTTGCAGTTACGGCGATTCTTACATCTCAGATTGGAGTCGCGGCTCACAAAATCATTCAAAAAGCCAGAGTCTCGGCGGCAAAAACGCAGATTGAGCAGCTGAAACTCTCTCTGCAGAATTATTTTGCCGATTGCGGACGCTTTCCCACGGAAGAGCAGGGGCTGAAGGCCTTGTGGGAAGAGCCCAGCCTTTACCCGCTGGCAGAAGGCTGGAACGGGCCTTACACAGACAGAAAAATTCTCTCTGATCCATGGGGGAATGATTTCCTTTACATCAATGCTGAGAATCCCCTGTCTGTAATTGAGCTTCCCAAAGGTCTTCCCTTCGGCATCGTTTCTTACGGGGCTGATAAGGCTTCTGGCGGAGAGGAAAATAACAAAGATATTTTTTCTTGGGAGTGAATTATGAAAAGAGCTGTTCAGATTAAAAGGGATATAGCCGTAAAAGATGCGGGCTATGTCTTTTTCATTGCCACCGGACTTTTATGCGTAATCTCTTTTTTATTCTTGACCTTTGTAGCATTTGCGAGGGGAAGTTTGGAAAATCTCGAGTTGCAAAGTGCCGCTTTCTATAAAGAACTTGAATCAGAGAATGGGCAAATTCTTTCGGACTGGAATAATGACTTTCCTTCTCTTAGAGAGGATGAAAAAAGTGCGGATAATTGATTTGCTTCTTCTCCTTGTTCTACTGCCTCTCTTTTCTCTTGTTTTTTCTGTCAATCTTTCAAGCCTTTCAGAATCCCATGAAAAGTACAGGAGACTTGCCGGTCAGTTGAACAGAGATAAGGTAATCCTGGCGTCTTTCAGGTCTGTCTGTTCACAAAAGACGGGAGATGACAGTGATTTTGACGAATTTTCCGCAAAATATGGAGCTTTATTCGGGCTTGATTCCTTGTCTGTCAAGACGCTTGGACTGAAAGACGGAAAAAGACTTGTGGAATGCACTTGGTCTGCTGAAAGGGGAAAAATCAGAATTTTAGCAGTGTGTGAATGGTAAGGAGGTATGCCATGAAAAAAATAATCGTAAAGAATGGTGACTATGAATTGTATCGGATTCTTCTTCCCTGGAAATGCTTGTTTTCGGGATTTGGAAAAAGATTCATCGTTGGAGAACTGGAAAAACAGCACCCCAGATTTTCAGGAGCCTGCTGTTATGACACTCAATACAGTCTTGATAAAAAAAATCTTATGGCTGAGGTCGTTGTAATGGATAGGGCAAACCTCGCGGAGTATAAACAGGCGGGCGGAGAACTTTTTCTTGAGAACCAGAGGCAGAGATGCGTTTTTTCAAGACGGAGACGCTTAATTCGTTTCTTTAGTCTTCTTCTTATTATTATTGCAGGAATCCTTTCTTTTAGAATTGCCCGCTCTTTCTTTTCTTCAGAAGAGAAGCTGGCGCAAGCTGTCGAAATAAGTCTGGATGAAGAGCCTCAGCATATCGAAGAAAAAATGACTCTTTCTTCCCTTAAAACGACTGTTCCTGACATTCTTCTCTCGGTCAGCAGGAGGGGCGGAAAAATAGATGCCTTTTCCTGTAATGCCCAGCTTTTCCTTGAAAAAAACATTCAGAAGGGAATGTGTGCTTTTTCCATCCGAGGCTGTAATTGTGAGGATGTAGCCAATGCCCGATATTCTGTTGTCTCTTTTAAAAACAACGAACCCTATTTTGAGCTTTTGCTTCCGTTTGAAGAGTGTATTTTTACTGATGATGGCGAAGCCGAAAAAACTATTCTTCTTGAAGAGGACAGTGATAAATCTATCGCCAGGGTTCGGAAAGAACTTCAGAAATTCGGAGTCTTGATTGAGTCTGAGCATAACGGCAGTGAGAATGCGGAATTTTCTTTTCTGGTTCCGGCTTCATCCCTCTATTCCTGCCTGAAAATTTGCGGTGAAGAGGCTGGTAGACTGGGCTGGAGAGAGACTTTTCTTTCTCTTTCTGAGAAAGGCGGCTATTGCAAGGTGAAAACTTCTTTCCTGAAAAATGGTTTTCCTTCTTCTTTCAGTCTGCTCTTGACCTGCGCGAAATTTGCCTATCTTTTTACATCCGAAAAAAAGGCCGGTCAGACTAAGAATTTTGCCGGAGATACATTCTCTGAGCATCCTTTGAAGGTCGTCTCTCCTGAGGTAAAAATCGGAGAGATAAAGAAAAATGACGGAAGTATTTTTATCTGTTATCGGAAAAAAAGCGGAAAAATCGCTTGTGAAAAAAAGGAGCTTGTAAATGAGATTAATTAAGATTTTTTGTTTATCTTTTGCCTCGATTTTTCTTTCATGTGCATCAGCGAAATTCGAAGGCTCGGCCGCAATGACAGGGCGGGTCTGTGACAGTCATGGAAACCCTGTTCCTCAATATCATATTTCTGCCGGTCTCGGGCTTGAGACTATGACGGATGCAAGCGGAATCTTTGTCTTCAAGAACCTTTCATCTGGAAACTATCATATCAGTGGCGGCGGAAACGGCTGGTGCGGAACAGACATGCATTTTTTCTTTTACAACAGGAAAGACATCCTATGCATTCAAGTTGAGAGCCTTGAAGAGAATCTTCCTAAAATAGAGAGCTTTATAAGGGACGGCGATTTTTCTTCTGCTAGGGACTGTCTGGCTAAGTCAAAGAAATACAATGAGAAAAATCCGCTCTTTCTTTGCTATAAAAAATTAATCGATTATTGCGAGTCACCTTCTGACAAAAAGAAGAGGGCTTTCCTTTCAGTTCTGGACACTCTGTGAGTGCGGTGAAAGCTGTCAAAAAGGAGTTTTTATGGACAAAATATTGAAGCGATACTTTATGCTTTGTGGAGCAATGGGCTTTTTGCTCTTCTTTTTTACATCATGCGGAACGACGGATGTTCTTTCCTGTCCTTATGTCATAGCCAATCCTTGTGTAGAGCTGGGGGAGATTGACAATCAGCAGAGCATAGCAGGAATGCATTTTTCTTTTCTCAATGAGAGTGAAAAAGATATAGACAGTTTTACTCTCTCATTTATGCTCTATGATTCAGATGGTAAGAATCCTTTCATCGGCTCGAATTGCATTGTAGCAAAATGTGACTGGAGCATCAGGGCAGGAGCTTTTTTGGATTTCATAATTTCCCTGGATTCTTATATCTCTGTAGTCCCGGATGAGCCTTTCGTCGTTGATTATCTCTATGTCAGAGAAATACGATACAGCGACGGAAGCCAATGGCGCGATCCATACGGAATGTACTGTGTACGGGAGGCCTATGAATGAGCATGATTAAAATAATTCTTTCCCTGTTTTTCTTTTCTCTTCTGCTGATTTCTTGCGAAACGGATTTTACGAGCAATGCTGCAAGCATAAGCCAAACGGAGAAAAAAAGAGAATCGGACTCTGAAAAAAAGACTGATTCCAGTGAGACTTCTTTCCCGGAAGAAAAAAAAGATTCAGAAGCGGATGAAAACAGAGAAAATGAAGAAATCGACGATACTCAGTATGAAGTGACAGAGGATGAGCCTCTTTTTATTGAAGAAGAGATTGTCGAGCCTGTTCACAGGGAGTGGACTGTCCTTGTATACATGGCGGCGGACAATAATCTTGAGGGGGATGCTGTCACTGATTTCAACGAAATGGAAGTGGCGGAATTCGGAGAAGAGATGAGCGTTCTTCTTCTTTTTGACCGCAGTGAAAAATATGATGCGACGAACGGTGATTGGACAGAGACAAGACTATACAAGGTAGACCGCGACCAGCAGCTGAATAAAACTCTGATTGCCAGCGAAGAAGTGGATTGTGAAGAACTGGGGCTGAAAGTGGGGCAGGCGACTGAATTGGATATGGCAAATCCTGCTACTCTCAGTGCCTTCCTTCGATTTGCAAGGCGTGCTTACGAGGCTGACAATTATGCCCTCATAATCTGGGGGCACGGGACTGGCTGGCGAAACGCTTTTTCTGAAAATCCTCTTTCCCTTCAGCAGGATTCGTTTTCTGAAACAGGGGAAAAATTCCGTGCCGTTGCGATTGACGGAACATCTGACTCTTATATGTCGATTTCACAACTACGCTCAGCAATTGAAGACGGTATGCAGGGAGAAAAACTTGCCTTCATCGGATTTGATACTTGTTTCGGAATGTGCCTTGAAGCGGCCTATGAACTGTCTGACTGTGCGCTCTTCATGCTGGGAACGCCGGCTCTTGTTCCAGAAAGCGGCTGGGATTACAAGTCTGTGTTTTCAGATTTTTTTGCCAGCGGGCGGACCACAGAGGCATTCATCGATGCAATCTCTAAAAATTATGAAAGGGATTATAAAAACTATGCCTACGCTTCCTTCTCCTGCATTTCGCTTTCACTTATTCCAGACCTTGTTGATTCTCTTTCCAGCTATTCTCGCTTGCTTGCCGATTCAATTTGTGACAAAAACTCGCGGGATCTTGTTTTTAATTTCTTGACTTCGGAGACGGTTTCCTATTGTGCTACGACTTATCCCACTGATTTTTCTGTGGATCTTCTTTCTCTTTCTGATGCGGCAAAAGTCTGTGGTCTTGATATTGGCTCGGCTTCAGCTGAATTAAAAGAGAGTCTTTCATCGGCTCTGATTTATTCATGGAGTGCGGCCGGTCTGCCAGTCTCGCTGGGGGTATTTTTCTGCATATATAAGAACGCTTCTTGTATCCAGGGAAGTCATCCTTCTCTTTATTTCAACGGCTCCAGGGATACACTTTTGAGTCGCTTTGTTTCGGATTGCTCAGGTTATGTGCCGAGCATTTCAAATCATGGCAGTTTGCTTGACAAACTCTTTTACACGAATTTTTACAGTGTTTTCTAAGGGGGGGGGATGATGATTACGCGAAAAGATTTTTTTTCATATATTTCTGTTTTTCTCTTTCTGTTTCTGCCTGTCTTAGCCTATGCGGATTTTGATTTTTCTGATGACTTTTTTGACAGTATTCAGGAAAATCCCGATGGCTGGGATGGAACTCCAAACACTTACGGAGAAGAACCTTCTACGAATCCTGCCGACTATGACTCGGAAGGACATTACATAGGTGGAAACAATGATTCAGGGGATGATTCCTCTGATTTCGGCTCTCAGGCCTTGATTACGGACTCAGATGGAAATCTTGTATCTGTTTCTTTTGAGGATGTATATGATGCTGACGGAAATTTTATCTACAGCTATGACGGCATGTACAGTGATGACGAGGATTTTAAGGCTGAGGTTGAGTCTCGTCTCGCTGAATTTTTTGAGGATTTACTGGAAAAGACGACAGAAGAGAGCCTTTCTGAACTTCTTTCCAGATATGTTGATGCTCTTAAAGAATTGAATGATGCGAAGGAGACTAAAGTCAATGGAAAGACTCTGGAAGAGCTGGAAGAGAAAACTGCCGCCGCCAGAGCTGCCCTTGAAGAACAATGCTCAAAATTCGGTTATCAGTGGTCGCTTTCTGAGAGCGGAAATTTCGGTGTAATTGTGAATAAAGAAGGACGGACAGTCTCTCATGTAGGCGACCCTGTCATATTTGCTTCCGGAGATTTTGTCATAGATGACGAGGATATTCTTGTCCGATGGAAAAACACATCCTTTTCTGTCAGACGGCATTACTCATCCCTGGAAGCATCTGATAGCGTGAATCCCGCCGGTTTTTTCGGAGCTGGCTGGTCATCTAATCTGGAGAGCAGGATTATATGCTGTTATGAGCAAGATTACTGCGATGAAAAGTCTGCCTGGCTTGATTATGTAGAGAAGCTTTCTGCTTATAAAAAAAATATAGCAGAATATCTTGCTGAGGACGCAGACTGTTCGGAAATCTATGATTCAATGACAGAATTGCTGCAATCTGCCGAGGAGAGCTGCGGAATTGTTTCAGAAAAAGCGGTCCTGTCTGATGCTGTCCGTGAAAAAAATCGTTTCGTCGAATACGGGCGCTTTGCCACGCTTGCAAAAGCGGCTGGCTTTGATACGGTCATCTATTGTCATGATAATGGCGGCTTCATAGTCTTCAGAAAAGACAGTGAAGGACTCTACAGGCTGCTTCCATGTTTTGAGCCTTGTAAGCTTTTTCTCTCTGAGACAGAGGATGGGTATTGTGTCACTTATCCTTTAAGCGGCGAAAAACGTTTCTATTCAGTCTACGGGCTTCCCCTGAAATTTGAGTATGCAGGAGGAGAACATATTGATTTTTCCTACGACTCCCTGTCGAGGATTTCTTCTGTCAGCATCAATGGAAAAAAAGCCCTTGCCCTTGACTGGGAAGGGCAAAAACTGACTTCCGTGAAGGATATTATAAGCGGAAGAAGTCTTTCCTATGACTATGAGAAAGGAATTCTTTCATCTGTAACGGACTGGGAAGGGGATAAAAAGGCCTTTGCCTATAATTCGTTGGGCCTAATGTCGCGTCAGATAAAGGCAGACGGAAGTTTCGTGTCTATTGATTATGAATCCAAGGATGGAAACTGGCGTCCTCACATGTTAAGGGATGAGGAAGGAAACTGTGAGTATTTTTCTTATAATCCTGAGGCAAAAAGTGTATGTCACACCAATTATGAAGGAGGAATCTCTGTCTTTAAATATGACGAGAGGGGAAGAACTCTTTCGGCAGACTATTCTGACGGGCACTTTATTTCATATCTTTATGATGAAAATGGAAATTTGTCTGCAAAAACTGATAATTTTGGCAGGATTTCTTTCTCTTATGATGCATCTGGAAACATGACGGAAAAAACATACCCGGATGGCAGTAAAGAAATCTGGGCTTATTGTGACTTCGGGATAACATCATACACAGACAGGGACGGTTTTACCCAGAGATACAGCTACAATGCAAAAGGAAAAATTACAGATATATACCGTGCAGCAAGTCTTCTCTCCCATTTTGAATATGACGATAAAGGGATGCTTTCTGAGAGCTGGGATTGCAGCGGTAACAGGACTGTTTTTGCTTATGACAGTCTTGGAAATATGACAGAACGTTCTGTTTTCGCGCCTGGAAAGCAAAAGGCTGCAAAACGGGAAAAATGGCTTTATGATTCACAGGGGCGGGTAAGCTCATATACAGATGCTCTCGGACGGAAAACTCAATATTCATATGAAAGTCATTGCGTAAAATCTCTTTCGAGTGATGGCCTTGTCAGGGAAAAAACATATTCAGCGAGAAAACTTCTGCTGTCAGACAGTGTGAGGGATTCTAAAAGCGGAGAGACCCGCACCGTCTTTTATGAGTATGATCGTAATAAAAAGTGTAATGCTCAGTACATATCCGGCATTGATGCTTTTGGAAACAGAATCGAAAAGAAAAGGCTTTATGACTACTATTACCGTCCGTCAGGAGCAAAAAGTGTCTTTATGGAGCATGGGCTTTCTTCTGGCGAAAATACTGCCTGGCGGACAGAATTTGACTATGCCTCTGACGGCAGCCTTTCTAATGCAAAATACGGTCTTTTTGATGTGGCTACGGGGAGATTTTTGTCTCAGGAAAAAATCTGGCAATACTCTCATGGATTAAGTGAAAGCGGTTCTTATGAAAGCCGTCAGAATTGTGACGGTCGGCTTGAAGTTCTTCAGTATGATGCAGAGGGGCGTCTTACAGAACTTTCAGAAAATAATTTCTTGAAAAAAAAGAATGAGTATTCATCTGGCGGTCGGCTGCTCCGTTCAAAAAATGGGAAAAATGACTTCCATGTTTATTCCTACGATTCTGATTTTGGTTTTTGCAGGGGAAGCATGGAGAAAGACGGTCTGTGTTCTTCTTTCGATACTACAGACTTTTATCCAGACGGAAGAAAGAAATCTTATCTGGACAGAAGCGGAATGCTTACGACATTCTATTATGATGAGCTGAAAAGGCTGGTGAGAACTCTTTCACCGGCTGGGGCCCTTGAAAAAGAATATGATAGTGTCGACCGGCTGATAGGCGAGCGAATTATCGATAAAAAGGGTAAAATAATCAAAGAGGACTCATGGCTATATGACGGGCGAAGTGTCACACATATTTCGGGAGACTTCTATCGTGAAACTTTTTTTCTTAATGCCTTCGGTGAAATTGTCGCTGTAAAAGATGGACTTGGGAATACAAAAACATATAGGAGAGATATTTTCGGGCGGATTGTTTCTGAGACGGATGCGGCTGCCAGAAGCACTTCATACGAATATGACAGTCGCGGTATGCTGCTTTGTGTGCGTTTCCCGGACGGAAATTTTATTCGTTATGACTATGATGTCTTTTCATGCTGTACAGCCGCTTATGATGGTCAGGGGCAGATATGGAAGAAAACTTATGACGGAAGCTCCAGACTCACTTCATATTCAGAGCGACCGTTCACGATGACGGAATTTTATGAATACAATGAATATGACGAGCTTATTTCTGTAAGTGTGAACGGTATCACTTTAAAAGACTCGCATAAAAAGACATGTGATGCTTTCGGGCGTTTGCTTGCCTGTCAGAATTCATTGGGGCAGAGGGCGGAATTTGGTTATAATCCCGATGCTTCTCCCGCATATTTGACAGACTTTAACGGAAAAAAACGGCAGTATCAATATTCTGCTGACAAGCTCTCTTTTTCTGTTTTCTTTTCAGACGGAGAAAGGCTCTTGTATGAATATGATAATGCCGGAAATCTAGTCAGGGCAAAAAATTCTGTATCAGATTTTGAATTTACCTATGACAAGGGAGGGTGTCTTCTTTCACAGAGCGAGCGTAATTCTGGAGAAAGCCTCTCTTTCACTTATGATGCGGGTCGAAATCTCTGTAAAATAGTCGGTAAGAAAAGAGAAATTTCCTATTCATGGGGTAAGTGCGGAGAAATGCTCTCAGCGTCAGAGAAAATTACTTGCGGGGAGCGCGGGGGATTTTCTTCAGTCCGCTTTGTATATGATGATATGGGAAGGGAGACTCTCCGGGTTTATGATTCTGGAGAAAGTATGCGATCTGTCTATGATGCATACGGCAGACAAATTCTTCGCACCGGCTACGCTAGCGGCGGGACGCTTGTTTTCGTTGAAGGCTCTCTTTATGACAGTGCAGGGCGAAAACAGTATGCTATTGATTCGGATTTTTGTATTACCCTTTATTCCTATGATGATTTTGGACGGATTTCGGCAGTTTCCTATCCTTACAGTGATGAGCTTTCTGCACAAATGAAGGCTGCGGTTTCTGACGCAGGCCTTTTTTACCGAAATGAACAGCTTTCCGGGGCTTTATATTCTATTCCGGCAGAAGACTACGAGGCTCTCAAAAAATTATGCTCACAGATTGGATTTGCTTCATATCAGCTTTCAGCCTTACAGTCTGTCCTTACGGAAGAATTCTCTTATGACGGCGAAAATAATCTTGTAAGCCGGAAAAATCCTTATGCGACAGTCTTTTACTCTTATGATAGTGAAAACCGTCTGCGTGAATGGGGCAGGGGCTGCTTCGCTGAATATGATGCAAACGGAAATCTCATTAGAAAAAAGACTGCGACTCAGGAAATTTTTTACGAGTATAATGAAATGAACAGGCCTGTTACTGTATCCGGAAGGAATTTTTCTGAGAACATATTTTTCCACCGAACTTTTACTTACGATGCATTAGGGCGAAGAAAGAGCTCTTATATGTCTGAATCTGGTGAAAGGACTTTTTCTTATATCGGATTTTCTCAGCAATTATTTGCCAGTGAACAAATATACTCGAATAAAATTTTGACTGGGGCTTCTGAAAGCACGAAAAATCGAACCTATTCCTTTGATTCCATGGAACATGGGCGATATGTCTTCATCGATGATGAGATTTCCTCTCTTGCGAAATCCCACAATCTTTCTTCACGAGATAGTCCATGCTGCATGTATCCGCTCTATGATGGATTCGGCTTTATTTTATCTTATCAGACTGAGGGGGCTGCCTCTTGCGATGGTAATGTCATTCTCATGACAGACATGGCGGGAAGCGTAAAAGGCTCAATATCAGCTGATAAACTGTCCACCTGCTATGGATATGATGTATATGGTTCTCCTGTAGCAAAAATATCAGACTTTGCCTTTGTCGGTAAGTCTTATGATTCTCAGACAGGTCTCTATGATTTTGGTTTTCGTGATTATGAATCAGCTTTTGCCCGTTTTTCAACGGCAGATCCGGCCTTTGCGGGTAAAAACTGCTATGCATATTGTGATGGAAATCCCATTTCTTTTTATGATGAAAGCGGTCTTTACCCTGTCGAAGCGATAGAGCAGTTTATGCAGGATATTGGGGCCGGTGTCTTGCTGGGAAATGGAAGAACACGTTATGGTTATGACTCGACTGGAAATATTATTGATAAGACAGAATTTGCCAGTCAGCAGGGCTGTCTTGTTACGGCGATTGCTGAAGCACTGACAGCGTTGACCGGCGTTCCTGTTACAAATGATTATGTGAACTCGGTAAAGGAGTGTTTTAATGATACGCTCATAAACTGGAATTCAGTCAGTGAAATATTTGGTGTGAGCAGGGATACAATTTATACATCTTTGGTGACCAACGAACAGAAGGCTCATGAGGCAAAAAGGACAGTGAATTCTTTTGCATCAGATGAAATGCGTGCTCTTATTGATTGTATGACCAAACCTATAGCAGAACTAAATAATCCTTTCATTGATAATTTAAAGCTAAATGATGCATTCGCAAAAATAAATAATTCTGAAATTCCTGTTATGATTCTTGCTCAGGTGAATTATTCTGGCTCTTCTCTTCATTTTGTTGGTATCGGAGCAAGTGTGCATACTATAAATGGGGTGAAGATGGTGGAAGTCACCGCAACATCGAAATTTGATACAGCTAAGACTCTTGGCGTAAACCGTCAGGAATTAAATTGGGTCGTACGCGATGGAAAGGTCTATATCCCGACGGTATTGATTAACAGAATTGATACTTTGACAAAGGCTCGTTAAAGTGTTAAAGTTGTTATCATAAAACAACTTTAAACTAGGATCTTTATTATGCATTTGCCTTCAGAAATCATCAAGCTTTACTCACTTATGGGCTCGACAAAAGTTTATCAGCCGCTGTTCAAAACCTTTATTCTTGCGATTTTCGCGGGTGCTTTTATTGCTTTGGGGGCTCTTGGAAGTCAAATTATTTCCTGCGGTGTAGTGCCTGTCGCTTTTGGACGGGCTTTGAGCGGTCTTATCTTCCCGATTGGTCTTGCCATGGTAGTTATCGCAGGCGGCGAGCTTTTTACGGGCAACTGTCTGCTTTTTATACCTGTTCTTGACCGCCAGATTTCTTGGTCAGATTTTGCGAAAAATCTCGTGATTGTCTACATAGGAAATTTAGTTGGCAGCTTGTTCATTGCTTTTATCGCTAATTTTGGTCACATCCTTTCTCTTTACAATGGCGAACTCGTAAAGTCGGTTGTTACCACTGCTGCCGTAAAAGCCAATATTCCTTTTTTCGACGGATTTTTGAAGGGAATCTTATGTAATGTATTGGTTTGTATCGCTGTTTGGGCTAGTCAGGCAGCCGAAGAACTGAGCGGTCGAATCATCGCTCTTTATCTGCCGATTTTCCTTTTCATTGTCTGTGGATTTGAGCATTCTGTTGCCAATATGTACTTTATCCCGGCTGGTATGATGGCTCAGTTCGTTTACGGGGCTGAGACTCACATATCGATTCTTGGTTTCTTGTGGAATCTTCTGCCCGTTACACTCGGTAATTTAGTGGGCGGTTCTCTTTTAGTCGGAGGCGGTTATTATCTTGCCTATCTGAAGAGTGTCCGTGGATACGAAGACGATTAATATAATTGAATTAAAACTTATAACAGAAATTGCGGGGCTTGCTCTTTGCTTGTCCCGTTTTTTTTGTCCGTAAAAAATAAAAAAGAGCAGCCGGGATAATTCCTGACTGCTCTTTGCTGCTTACTCATTGCATTTATTAGAGCGGGATATTTCCGTGTTTCTTTGCCACGATGTCGCTTGAGGTCTTTCCCTCAAGGAAGTTGAAACTCTGGACGACACGAGCACGGGTTTCTTCCGGATTGATGACGGCCGAAATATAGTCGCGCTGGGCGGCGATTGTCGGTGTCATGAAAGTCTCTTTGTATTCCTGACCTTTCTGAGCCTTGACATTGGGGTCAGCTTCTTTTGCATAAAGAATTCCGATTGCGCCTTCCGCTCCCATGACGGCGATTTCTGCCTTTGGCCAGGCATAGACGAAATCAGCTCCCAGATGCTTTGAGCACATTGCGATGTATGCGCCGCCGTAAGCCTTTCGGGTGATTACAGTGACTTTCGGAACGCTCGCCTCGCTGTAGGCGTAGAGCAGTTTTGCTCCGTGGCGGATAATTCCTTTCTGCTCTTCCTGTGGGCCCGGGATAAAGCCAGGAACATCAACGAAGGTGAGCAGGGGAATGTCGTAGCAGTCGCAGTAGCGCACGAAGCGGGCGATTTTGTCTGAGGCGTCGCAGTTAAGGACTCCGCCGAAGTAGCCCGGATTGTTTCCCACGATTCCAACTGTTTTTCCTTCGATTTTGCCGAAGCCAGTGACAGCGTTTGCGGCGAATTCTGCCATAATCTCGTAGAATGAGCCGTCGTCGATTACATTTTCAATGACATTCTTGATGTCGTAGCCCTTTGTGCTTGACTCAGGAAGAACGCTCTGGATGTCCTTGAGTTTTTTTGAGCTGAAAGAGAATTCTTTTTTTGCGAAAAGCCCGGCTTTCTCTGCTTTACCTTCAAAAGGAGCCTTGTCGCCATAGTAGTGGGGAATGTAATCAAGCAGTTCCTTTACTTTCTCGAAGCAGTCTTTTTCGTTCTGGGCACGGTAGTGGGCGACTCCCGATTTTTGGGCATGGATGGCAGCCCCGCCCAAGTCCTCAGATGATATGTCCATGAACATAACCTGCTTTACGACCTTAGGACCTGTGATGTACATCTCAGAGATTTTATCTACGGTGAAGATGAAGTCGGTGAGTCCCGGTGAATAGACGGCTCCTCCGGCACATGGGCCGACGATGACTGAAATCTGAGGAATGACACCGGAAGCCCTTACATTCTGCTTGAAGATTTCGCCGTATCCGCAGAGGGCGTCAACGCCTTCCTGAATGCGGGCTCCGCCTGAATCGTTTACACCGATGACAGGGCACTTATATTCGATTGCTTTTGCGATAATCTCAGCGATTTTCTGACCGTGAACCTTACCCACAGAGCCGCCCTGAACGGTGAAGTCCTGAGAGTAGACGGCGACTTTTTTGCCCTTGATTGTTCCGAAACCGGTGATAACGCCATCGTAAGGTATGTCTTTTTTATCCATGCCGAATGAGCTGCACTGATGGCGGGCATCGGCGTAAATCTCCATGAAAGAGTCCTTGTCTACGAGCGCGTTGATTCGCTCGATTGCATGCAGCTTACCTTTTGCATGCTGCTTTTCAAGATTGTATTCAAAAGCCATGATTTTCTCCTATAACGACCAATCTTAATGTGGGAAAAGTGTATCTGTCTGCCACGAAAATGTCAATATGACAAAAAATGAAATTTTGTCATTTTAATAGAGGCAGGAATTATACCAATTCCAGCGAATTGCATGATAAGCACGACAAGTCTGATGTCATGGATTTTTTTCTAAATATTTCTCTGCCTCGACACTGCCGTATTCGTGAGCCAAAAATTCTGCCGCGTCTTTAAAATCGCCCTCGCCTGGAAGCCAGTCGTATTTTTCCCTCAGAATTTTTGTCGCCTCTCTTACGCCCTTTTCTGCCAAAGCGTAATATTCTTCTATAAAGTCCTTGGCCTTTACGCTGTCGATTTTTGATTTCCCCTCGATTTTTACGACCCGCCATTGCTTTCCCGTCCAGCGCAATGTCACCTTGTCGGTCATCCTCTCCACATAGAATTTTGCTTCAGCCTGATGGACGAGATTATAGCTCACCTCGTGGCTGATTTCGTCGCCTTTGACCAATATTTTTCCCTTTTCTTCCTTAATTGGAAGGGGCTTTTCTTTTCTGGTTGGGTAGTTACCTTCAATTTTGTAGTCTTCTCCGTCAATCTTTAGATTCGTGATTCCAAAAAGCCAGCTTTTCGATTCTTTTTTATAGAAAAACCATTTTGCAGGTGTTAAAATGCCGTTGTTGGGGCTGACTTCAAGGCGCTGTTTTGCGCTTACGAAATAGCCGCTTACTTTAACGATTATATCCTTGGTTTCCTTTCCCTTGACGATTTCCTGCAGATTAGGAACATCCATCCTGTGAATCATAGTGTAAAGGGCCTGGCTTGTCTCGGTGGAAGTAAGACCTTTTGTGGTGACAAGTTTTGCGTTCTGCCTGAGAATTCCCGAAACAAACCAGCTTACTGCAAGAACGATGACAATCGAAGTTAAAATCCTGTTTTTGTTCCGCCTGAAGAAGCGTTTGACGGCAAGTTTTTTATTTGTCCTTGAAAGAAAAGCTGCCCGTTTTTCAGCGAGAATCTTTTTTTCTTCCCCTGAAATCTGATTAGCCTGAGCCGATTTTGTGAATTCTGATATTTCCTTAAAAAAGTCTTCGCTTTTGAAATTTTGCGCTTTTTTAAGCGTGTTTTCCCTTTTTTGCTCAGCCTTGCTGTCAGAAATGCTTCTCTTTCCGGCCATGACTTCGTTTTTTACGCTGATGGAAAGTGAAGCCTGGATGCTTTCTGCAAGTTCCTCATTGATTTCAGGCTTCCAGAGTGAGAGTGGAATAAAATTTGAGTCGAAAATATCTTCCTGTCGTTTCGTGGTGTCTTCGTTTTCAAAAGGAAAATTGCCTGTAATGGCCCGGTAAGCTGCCACCGCCCGGGTAAATAAAAGCGAGGCTCTCTCATCCAGACCTTTATAAAGGTATTTTCCCTGCAGTTCTGCGTAAGATTCCTTGTGATTCTGGGCACAGATTTCAAAAATCTCAGGATTTATAAAAAGAATGTCCGCTTTTTCTGCCTTTTCATCACTTTTTATGACGATTCCGCCCGCACCCACGGCATCCAGAGCTTCTTCCTGCTGCAAAAGATAATCACTTGCCTTTAAGAAAGCGTAGATGGCGAATAAATCTTCCTCAGTCCTTTCCTCCGCCTGAATTTTGAGGATATCAGAAAGAGTCTTCCCGTCAAGAGCCGGCCCCTCAAAAAGAGTGATTCCGTCCTCGCCGGCTTTAGTTCCCGAAAAAATATAGTCTTCGGCTGTGGCGGACTTGTTTTCTATGTGAACGAGCCTGCTTTTTTTTGAGAGCAAATCGATTAAGTGGGTTTTTGCGAATGAATTCTGGGACAAGCCCGAAGAAAGGGAGAGCGTCGCTCCGTGAGTTTCTACAATATTCATGGAATAAATTTAATAATAATGGAATGAAATGGCAAGAAAATAAAATTCATTCCCTGAGCTGATGAAGCCGGCTCTTCGCTAAAAAACATTCCTCTTCAAATAATTGAAAATTCCCAAATCCTGCTGTAGTATTATAATATGAAAGAATTTCTCCCTTACGAAACAGTGCGTAACGACGCTCTTAAACTTGCTTCAAAAATCTATCACGACGGCTTTATCCCCGACATCATTTACACATCTCTTCGGGGAGGAGCCTACATGGCCAATGTCATCAGCGAATATTTCAAGCTGGCTTTAAAAGACAAAAAACCTGTCCTCTATGCGGCCGTTGTGGCCCGCTCTTACACAGATGTCCGCTCCCACGACGCAGTCCGAATCGACGGCTGGACATATTCCCCGGATTATCTCCGTCAGGGCGACAAAATCCTTCTGGTCGACGATATTTACGATTCCGGCCGTACCCTGAATTATCTCGTGCAGGTGCTTTTGGAGAAGGGCGTGCCCCGCTCGGACATAAAAGTTGTCGTCCATGATTTCAAGAATTTCACTTTTAAGGAAACCCTGCCAATCAAACCCGACTACTACTGCCGCAAATTCGACATAACCCGGCCGGAGGAAGACCGCTGGATTCACTACTGCAGCCACGAGCTGGTGGGTCTTTCCAAGGAAGAGCTTGAGCAGCATTATTACAAGCAGGACGAGGAATTACGCCCAGTTTTGGGAGAGTTTTTATAAGTTTTTATGCGCAGAAATTTACTGGCAGCCGCCGAGCACTTTCGTTTTCGTGCTCGCTTTGTTCCGCAGCTCGCTAACGCTCGATCGCTCCGCGATTGGCTTGGCCACTGCTCCATAGCGGGGCGGCATTTTCTTTTTATTCTGGCATTTTTCTCGCTGCTTCCGGCCTTTTCTGAGCGGGTCATCTCTCCTGTCTCGGGTACTTTCGCAAATCGGCAGACTCTTGTCCTCGAATTACCAAAAGGCGCCGAGGCATTTTATTCCTACACCAACACAAATCCACTCACTTCGGGCTTTGCCTATGACGGTCCCGTTTTGCTTGATGTTAGCGGAGATGTTTCACTCCGTGTTGCTGTGGTTGATGATGGTAAAACAGAACAGTATAAGATTGACTACAAGGTGGCAGATAAGGGGAATCCCTTTGCGGAGGGGACGGCTGAAAAGACATTTATTGACCGCATCTATAAGGAGAATGTTTTGATTTGTTCCGGCGAGAATGTCATTTCCGTTCCGAGCTCATTTTCTCTTTCCATCGGTGACGGCGAAAAACCTGTCTTAAAGGGTGGGACTCTCGCAGTTTCCGCTGATAATCGCCTTGCCCGCTATATTCCCTGTCGCCTTACGAACGGCAATGAAATCTGGCGTTTTATACTTTTTCTTTCTGGCGGAGAAGCCGGCACTTTTGCAAAAGCCAATGTTCCCTTTAAAATCGATGACTGGACGACATTTCGCTTTACCGGTAAAAACCTTATCTGGTGCATAGACGGTGGTTTATGGTCAGCCTCAAAAGAGGAAATCTTGCTTGACCGCACAGAAAAGCATGTCGTTTACTGGCAGAATGTTGCCTACAAAGCGGGAAACCCTGTCTACTCATTTGAGCTGCCACCAAAACCGGAATTAAAAACCGAACGCTTTGAAAAGTCTGTCGTCTTTACCCTTGAAGGCGATTTGCGTTATAAACTTTCAATCGTCTCCAGCGGTGCGGAAGGTCAGGCTTACGGTGATGCCGGTCTTTACAATACCCTCACTTTTGACACTGTTGACGGCGATTATGTGAATGCCATGGCTGTCTTTGCCTTGTATTGTGACGGCGTTTATCAAGGAGAACTGTCTCTTCCCTACGAAATTGACCGCCAGCCGCCCCTTCCGCCTGAATTCATTGCTTCGGAGCCAGGAGCTTATGCCCGTAAGGATGTGCAGCTTTCCATCAAGTCAGAAAAAGAGGCGAAAATCTATCTTGCTCTCTCAGGTCCTCATGTCGTAAGTTCAAATTCATACCTTGACAACAATTCAGAATTCGATTTCCTCAATCCAGGTGAATTCGTTTTATATAAATCACAGCCACTGGAGCTTAGGGCGGGAGTCGAAGGAGCCGTCTGTTACAAGGCTTTTGCCTATGCCGAAGATACTTTCGGGAATGTGAGCGGGCTTTCGACTTATCAGGTCATAATCGATGAATTCAATTATTTTATCGACGGTTCTGCTTCCGATTTCGCCGCAGACGGCAGCCGCCTTCATCCTTACAATTCTTTTGAGCAGGCCTTACGCGTTATCAATGAAGGAAAATTCGTCCATTTCTTTGTGAGCGGAAGCGTTCCTTTACCCCGGGGAAATTCCTTGATTTCATCTAACTGTTCATTTACAGGAATGGCGGACGCTCGATTGCTTATTCCTTCCGATTCTTATCTCACCGTGCGTGATGCGAGTTTTGAGGTTCAGAATTGCGTAATCGAAAAAGAACTTCCCGTCTCAACTGATTCTGATTTCCGCTTTCTTTCTTTTGAACGAGCCGCCGCTTCCTTTCTGGATTGTGAGTTGGTATCTTCTTTTTCCGCAGACGGTACGGCCCTTTTGAGTGATGCGTCTATTGTTACCTTTAAGAATTCTGGTCTTACGGTGCAAAGTCAAGGCTATGCCTGTGCTCTCTCGGCAAATAATTCACGCCTTCAGTTTACCGACAGTCATTTTGCCGTTATCTCTGATACTGCTGTCAACTTCAGCCTGAAGGGGGGGAGTTTTGACCTTCTTTCCTGCGAATGTAAGCTGGTATCTCATTTAGGTCGTGTTATAGAGTCTGGAGGGGCAAACCTAAAAATGCGGGGAAATTCTTTTATCGGTGATTTTGACCGGGATACAAAGGGTGTGAAAGCAGTCTGGAAAGACGAGAAAACTCTCGTTATTGAAGATAAAAACAATAAAATTACAGGATTTTAATATGATTGACTTAATTTGCGGTCTGGACGAAGCGGGGAGGGGGCCTCTGGCAGGGCCTGTCACAGCCGGATGCGTAATCCTGCCGGAGGATTTCCCCCGGGAAATACTTAATGACTCAAAGAAACTCTCTGAAAAAAAGCGAATTGCCGCCGAAAAAGTGATTATGGAAAAAGCCTGCTGGGGGCTGGGGGTGGTTGACCACGAGACAATCGATCAGATGAACATTCTCCGGGCCAGCATGTATGCCATGAAGATTGCCTACGAGATGATGGTCTCGAAGTTTCCTGACTGGCTTTCTTCCCGGAATATCGCCGTTCCTGAGAATTCAAGTCTTGAAAGCCTTATTTCCGCCATAACTGACGGAAACAGCTGTCCTGAAATTCCCTGTGTCTGCCGCTGTGAGCCAAAGGCCGACGGAAAATATCCTGAAGTAATGGCTGCAAGCATTATCGCCAAGGTAGAGCGGGATAAAATGATGATTGAATTCGACAGGCTCTATCCCCAGTACGGCTACGCAAAACACAAGGGCTATCCCACGGCCGCCCATATCGCCGTCTGCCGGGAGATTGGCATGAGTCCCATCCAGCGGAGGACATTTAAATTCTAGACTGAATGGTTCAGTCCTCTCGCTTTGGCTATGTCTTGCGTAAAAACGCAAAATATGTTATAAATTGCGTATAATTCAATTCACATTTTTAAGGAAGGGTCAAAATGAGCATCCGTGGAGAACTTTTTACTACTCAGGTTTTGTTGGATAACCGCTCTTATTTTTTCAATGTCAAGGAAAATCGGGCTGGTGA
>JAFUHS010000016.1 GCA_017468745.1 Treponema sp.
GAAGTCTCCCCCTTAGTGAGCGGCACTGCATAGCAGGGCAAAAACGCTTGAGAAGCGTTTTTAGCGAGTCTCCCGAAGAGCTATGCTCGTAGGGCAAGCCCACTTTGTTGGTCGCTACCCCCTCTGCGGGGCAATTTTTTTATCTCTGAAATTTGCTTGTAAAATACAATCGCGGCGGGTATAATCGGCTATGGAAAACAAAACTGTAATTCTTTCTGATTTAGACGGCACGCTTTTTCACAATGACAAAAGTATTTCAGCCTTTACAAAATATGTGATAGCCTGGGCCCAAAGCAATGGGATTCTTTTCGGCATTTCTACCTCGCGTGCGCTGGTGAACGCTTCAAAATTTCTCGACGGACTTTCCCCGGATATTATGATTACGAACGGCGGCGGACTTGCCTTTTACAAAGGCAAAAAAATCTATTCCAGCATTTTTTCTGCCCTTTTTCAGATATTCCCTGGTACAAAATCAGCAAAAAAGATGCGACTAAAGAAAAAGCAATTGAAGCCCTATGCTCTTCCATTAATATCCGGACAGAAAACATCGTGGCTTTTGGCGATGATTTCAATGACATTGGTATGCTCAAAATGTGCGGAAAGGGTGTCGCCATGGAAAATGCCATCCCGGAAGTAAAGGCTTTTGCTGATGAAATCTGCCTGTCAAACGAAAACGACGGAGTCGCAAAGTGGATTCAGCGTCGTTTCGCCTGCTAGGGATTTTAGATTTTAGCAGATTCTGCCTTCAACGGCCGCGTATTTTGCCAGAACTTTCATCAAGTCGTCGAACTGGCTTGGAGTAAGGCTCTGCTCGCCGTCGCAGAGGGCTTTTTCGGGATTGTTGTGAACTTCGATGATAAGTCCGTCTGCTCCCACGGCTACCGCCGCTTTTGCCAGAGTTGGAACCATCCATCGGATTCCGCAGGCGTGGCTGGGGTCGATGATGACAGGAAGATGGGTTTCTTTTTTAAGATATGGAACGATGCTCAAATCAAGGCAGTTTCGCGTGTAGTTGTCGAAAGTGCGGATTCCCCGCTCGCAGAGAATTACATTTTCGTTTCCGCTGGCTATGATGTATTCTGCGCTCATCAAAAATTCTTTTACGGTGGCGGAAAGTCCCCGTTTGAGCAAAATAGGATTTTTGAGTTTTCCCACCTCTTTGAGAAGGTCGAAATTCTGCATGTTCCTGGCTCCAATCTGAATGATGTCCACATCCTCGAAAAGGGGAATCTGATTGATTGCCATAAGCTCGGTTACTATGGGAAGCCCTGTTTCTTTTCTGGCGATTTTAAGAAGCTCAAGCCCTTCCGCTCCCAAGCCCTGGAAAGAGTAGGGAGAAGTGCGAGGCTTGAAGGCTCCTCCCCTGAGGAATCTGGCTCCGCTTGCCTTTACAGCCTTTGCCACTTCAATAATCTGCTCTTCCGTTTCCACCGAGCAGGGACCTGCCATGATAGCGCAGCTTTTTCCGTCACCGATGTCGGCACCAAGATTTGCGTCCGCCGCTGATTTTACGGAAATCACAGTGTCGGCCGGGTGGAAGGAGCGGCTGGCCTGTTTGTAAGGGGCTTTTACCCGCTGTGCGCTTTCAACAATCTCGTTGGCAAGCAATTCTTCCGGCGTAATCCGGCTGGTGTCGCCAATCAAGCCCAAAATCGTTACGTCAGCCCCCTTTGACTCGTGGATGTCAAGCCCTCGGGATTTGAGCTTTGCCTTTAATTCATCAACTTTCTGTTTTTCCGCACCGTTTTTCAATACAACAATCATTTTTTACTCCGTTTTCTTGACACGAATTACACTAATTTTCACAAATTATCTTAAGCTAATTCGTGTTAATTTGTGCAATTCGTGTTTATATTTTTGAGGGCATAAAAAAAGGACTTCCGGTCTGGAAGTCCTTAGAATTGCCTTAATTAATTCGCAACTTTACGCATTCAAAACTGGCGTATGACTTCCATAGCGGGCACGAGAAAAATAAAAATAGCCATAATAAAAGTAAGCCTTCGTAAATGAAGCCTGCTGGCTAGAGAAAGATTTTTCTGTCGCATAAGAAGTGTTGCGATTCATAAATTCAGTTTAATTCCTTTTGCATAATTTTGTCAAGCTATCTTCGGCCAAATGCTTCTAAGTTTGCCAGTCCCCTCTTGAATTGCGGAATTCTCGCGCAGGCAGTTGTGTCCCAGTCGCTTCGGTCGCCGCGTGCAAGGAAGTGATAGGCCACGCCCGCAATCATGGCGCCGTTGTCTCCGCAGAGCTTTAGAGGCGGGAAGATGCACTTGATGTCACTGCGTTCGGCAAGAAGCGCGCGGAGCCTTGAATTTGCCGCGACACCGCCGCCAGCCACTACGGTTTTAAGCCCTGTGTCTTCGACTGCATGGAAAAGCCGGCTGGTCAAGGTTTTGCAGGCAGTTTCCTGAAAGGCGGCGCAAAGATTTTCGGTCGTGTTTTCATAGCCCGGCTTTAAAAATGAGTCTGCCTGATGGATTACGGCCGTTTTCAGCCCTGAAAATGAAACATCGTAGCGGTTGGTCTCCCGCTTGTCGAGTTTTGCGATTGGAAAAGCAAAAGATTTCGGGTCGCCTTTCTGTGCGAGACGGTCAATCACGACTCCGCCGGGGTAGCCCAGTCCGTAGAATTTTGAAACCTTGTCAAAAGCCTCGCCCACGCTGTCATCAACCGTCGTACCGAGTACCTCAAGGTCGTCAAATCCGTTGACTTTGGCGATGATTGAGTGACCGCCCGAAACCAAAAGCCCCAGATATGGATACTGAATGTCGTTTTCAAGGTGAGCGGCGTACATGTGCCCCAGCATGTGGTTGATTGCGATAAAAGGCTTTCCTGTCGCCCATGCCAGAGTCTTTCCGAAAGTGAGGCCGACCAAAAGGCTTCCCATTAAGCCCGGCCTGTTAGTGGCGGCGATTGCGTCCACCTGGTCTAAGCTCATGTCGGCTTCAGTCAAAGCCTGCCTCAC
>JAFUHS010000130.1 GCA_017468745.1 Treponema sp.
TCAGCCATGTAAGCGCCAATATTGATAGCGGAAGTTGTTTTGCCAACGCCACCCTTCTGATTAACAAAAACAAAAATCTTTCCCATATATTTACTATATCGGATTTTAAAATTAAAATATATAGTCTTGTGAAACATTTTTAAAGTTTCACGGGCGCACCGGCTTCGCCGTCGGGTGTTCCGCCCTTCGCTAACCGCTCATACCGCTTCGCGGTACTACGGGGCTCCATACCCTTGCGCTGAGAGCTAAGCAAAGTAGAGGGGCCCGCGGAAAAATCGCAGATTTTTCCGAGACTCGCCTACAAACTCGTCTCACGAGTTTGTTCGCTTGCAGCGACCGGCTCCCTACCTTGCGCTGAGAGCAAAGCGAAGTAGAGGGGCCCGCGGAAAAATCTGTGATAATTTGTCTGGAGGAACTGCAAGTGAGGGCGTTAGCCCGAACAGCGTTAGCGAAACCACCGTGTGACAACAAAAAAGGAAAAAAAATGATTCTTTCTGTTACATTTTCTAAACCAGTCAAAAATATCTCGGAAATCTTAGGCGCTGAATATACCCGCGTCAAAATCAAGCTACTCACCGGCTCTCTTTCTGCCGCCAAAAACGAAAACTACTTCGCCGAATTCTACACGAAAACCCAGGTCTTCCACAAAAAAATGAGCGAGGCCGACTTAAAAGAATTTATCAGCACTCACGCCGGCACCACCTTCAAAAACTGCGTCCAGCGTACCGAAAACGAAGAAATCATGATTCTCGCGAACAAAAAAGGCAAAATCACGGAGCTTCGCAAAGCGATTAAAGAATCCACAGATTTACACAGATTTACACAGATTAGCAATGCTTCTGCGGAAAAGTCTCCTGTGAGTGGGGGAGTTGGAAGTCCAGACCGGAAAAGCAAGAATTATCTTTTGCAGGAGGGCGTGCCGGTGCCTTTCCTTGTGCATCTGGGAATCATGACGGCGGAAGGAAAGGTGATTAAGGCAAAGTACGACAAGTTCCGCCAGATTAACCGCTTCCTTGAAATGCTGGACGACATCCTTGACGATGTGGCGAAAGTCCGCCAAAGCGAAAATCTCCCTGTCTCGGAAGAAAATCCCCTCAGCATCGTGGACTTCGGCTCAGGAAAATCTTACCTCACCTTTGCCCTGCAGCACTATCTAAGCGAGGTTAAAAAAATCCCGAGCGCTATTTTCGGCCTTGACCTCAAAAAAGATGTTATTGCCTACTGCAATTCTCTTTCCCAAAAACTTTCCCTCAAAAATCTTTCATTCGCGGTGGGGGACATCGCTTCCTTCGGCGAGGAAAAGCAGCCCGACATTATCGTGACCCTTCACGCCTGCGACACTGCCACTGACTACGCCCTTGACTACGCAATCCGCCGCAAGGCAAAGGCAATTCTTTCTGTTCCCTGCTGCCAGCACGAAATCAATTCCCAGCTTTCGCCGAAAAATCTTCCGCCGGATTCCCCCTTCGTGCCGCTATTGAAATACGGCCTCATAAAAGAACGCTTCGCAGCCCTGGCCACCGACGCAATACGGGCAGAGCTTCTTGAAAGCAGGGGCTACCGCGTGCAAATCCTGGAATTTATAGAAGAAAGCGCGACGCCAAAAAATCTTTTAATCCGGGCAGTGCGAAAATCAGACGCGGATGCGCTCAGATTAAGGCCGTCAGAGCCAAAAGAGGAAAAAAATCCCCTTCTCACCGTCCTGCATGTCAATCAGACTTTGGACACCTTAATCTGCTCAAACACCTTTCCCAGCGAATCATGAATCACCAGATCCGCGCTTGCGTCCGCCTGAGTCTCGCTCTTGTTAATCAGAACGAGGTGCTTCCCCTTAAAGTAGCGGATTAAGCCCGCCGCAGGATAGACCACAAGGGATGTGCCTCCGATAATCAGCATGTCCGCATTTGCGATTGCGTCTACGGCTCCGTTAATCACTTTGTCGTCGAGGCCTTCTTCGTAGAGGACTACATCTGGCTTTACAAGACCTCCACATTCACAGCGGGGAAGCTTGTCGCTTGAATTCTCGCTTTCGGCGATAAAATCTATGTCGTAGGATTTTCCGCACTTCATGCAGAAATTTCGCAGTGTGCTTCCGTGCAATTCCCAGACAACCTTGCTGCCCGCCAGCTGGTGCAGGCCGTCTATGTTCTGTGTGACTACGGCTGAGAGTTTTCCTGCCGCTTCTAATTCGGCGAGCTTGTAATGGGTGATGTTTGGCTGCACGCCTTTTATAATCAGTTTCTTTCTATAAAAACGGTAGAATTCCTGCGGGTTTGCGTCAAAGAAGGAACGGGAAATAATCGTCTCGGGCGGGTATTTCCATTCCTGCCGGTAAAGCCCGTCCTGACTCCTGAAATCCGGGATTCCGCTCTCAGTGGAGACACCCGCGCCTCCGAAAAACACTATGCTGTGAGATTCGTCAATCATCTTCTGAAGTTCTTTAATTTTTTCGTCCATAAAAATGCCTCTCTTGATATTATACACCCAAAGCCGGCTTTATAAATATTTTTAATCGAGAAATTAGAGTTTTATGCCGATAATTCTAAGAAGACTTTAAAAAAACTCTGAATTTATCACATATGTATTTGAATTTGTTCGATACATAAACTATTATAAAGGGGATTATAAAAAGTCTAGGGATAATAAAATGAAACAAAGCCTTAAAAAAATTCTTTTTCTTTCTGTTTTTGCATCATGTTCATTTTCTATCTTCGCTTTTGGTAAGCGTGATGTAACCTATCGTGAAGTCGAGGACATGGACAGCTGGCAAGAGACATTCGACATTACCGAAAAAAAAGAGGGCAAATACAATATCTATGTTGAAGCCAAGGATCAAGGCGGAAATACTGAGATTGCAGGTCCATATAATCTTTTCATTGATCCTGATTCAGACTATGCTATTTCAACTATAACGAACCCAATCAATAACATGCGTGTTCCGGGTAACCTTAACATTGTCGGTACTTGTGTTGATGATGACGGCGTTGCTGAGGTCTGGCTCATTCTTGATGGCGGAGAGCCGGTCAAGGCAGAGGGCAAAGAATTCTGGTCTTACTATTTGGATACAAACAATCTTGAAGAAGGACCTCATACAATCGAAGTCTGGGGGCTTGATATAAACGGACTTTCATCTCAGGATAAGCCAAAAAAGAAGGGCTTTGTTACATGGAATCTTGACCGTCGTCAGCCAATTACTTTGGTTACGAATCACACGCTTGGAGAATTGGTTTCTGGAAAGATAAATCTCAAAGGCACGGTTTCTGACGGAAACGGCATCAAGGCTTTGTACTACTCCCTTGATAATGGCGAAAACTATGAGCAGACGGCTGTTACCTTGGACAAAAAAACAGGAATCTATGAATTCAATCTTCCTTTGGACACCAGAATCTCAAAAGACGGACCTGCGATTCTCTGGTTCAAAGCTGTCGATAATACTGGTTCAATCGGAGTTTCTTCATATCTTTATTTCGTTGATAATACCAAGCCTGATGTCCGTATTGTTACTCCAAAAGAAGACGAAGTAAGCAACGGTGTCTTTACCGTGGCCGGTTATGCAAAAGATAAGGTCGGTCTCCACAGTCTTTCCTGGACATTCAATGGAGAGACCGAAAATTTTGATCTTACGCCGGGTAACCCGTATTGGGCGAAAGAAGTGGATACCCGTGGAATGACTGCGAAGTCTGTTGATTTTCTTGTTACCGCTGTCGATACTGCAGGAAATGTCGTCTCAGTCAAAAAATCAATTCCCCTCAATCAGGAGTTGGACAAGCCGACTGTCGCAATTCAGCTGCCTGCTGACTCTTCTGTCATCTCTGGCAAATCTGGCACGGTCTTTGTCCGTGGTATTGCAAAAGATGATGACGGTGTCGCTTCTGTTGAATTCAGCCTTGACGGGGGGGCTGCGACAGAAATCTCAACTGACGGTGTATTCGCGGCTTCTGTTGAGGCTGAAGATCTTTCTTACGGACCTCATAAAATCACGGTTGTCGCAAAAGACATTAACGGTGTCAAAGGAAATCCTGTTACAACTACTTTCACTTCAATGGGTGAGGACACTCAGTTCTCAACTCCAAAAATTGGGGGGGCTGATGTAACGAATGGTATGCTCGTTCATCCTGAGTCAAATCCTGTTTATGAGCTTACGGCATCTTCTCAAGCTGGAATCCTTTCTTACGACTACAAGATTGAGTGCGGCGTAAACGATATATTTGCATCTGAAACTTTTGCGCTGAAGGCTCCTGAAAAGAACCTTGCTATCCGTATCCCCCTTGACTCTGTACCCTGGGGGCTGGCTCTTATTACAGTCAGCACAACGGATGTTTATGAACGCAAGGTCGAAAAGAAATCTCTTATCAACTTAAAGGATTTGTCATATATCCATGAAGACTTGCTGGACGCTCCTTTGGCTGACAAACTCATCGAAGGCAATGATAATGCCGGTATTGCCGTTAACATCGTAAGCATTAACGGCGAAGAATATAAGCCTGGCATGAATGTCATCATCCCTCGCGGACTTTCTGAGCCTGCGGTAGCTGTATTTAATGTTGAGACCGCCGAAAAGTCTGTTTCTGTCACCTATTTGGTTGAAGGCGATTCAGAAGCTGGTGGAGATGTGAAGCAGTCTGGCAAGGCAACTCTTGTTGACGACCATTATGAAGTCCGGCTGGCAAATCTGCCATCGCGGGTTACGACGCTAACGGTTCGGGCCGAGGCCGGAAAAGTCTCTTCTGGCTCATGCAAGGTCTCATTCTGCGTTGTCCGTCCTGTTCCCGAAAAACGCAGTGGCTGGAAAACCGGTGATATTTACTGGATTCCCAATGAAAATGCAGTCTACGACAACGGTCTCAATGCTTATATACTTCAGGGAAATGCTGAGTTTACCGGTTATGCAAACATTAACGCTCCTGTGAGTGCGAGCCTTACAGGTAATGCGGCAGTCGCCCTTTCAGCAGAAGGAAAATCCCTCGTGCTTTCAAGCGGCAAGGACGGCACATATAAAAATCTTACTGTTTCCGCAAAAGACGGCAGCGGAAAATCATTTACGGCGCCTCCGATTAATGTCCTTATTGACAGTGAGGCTCCTGTCCTTGAGATTGTCTCGCCGGCAAACCAAGTCTGGATTCAGACTTCCACAACGCTCACTGTGAATGCCTCAGATGCGAACGGAATCGCAAAAGTCGAGTATTCTGTTGACGGTGGCTCATCGTGGGCAGATCTTCGCCTGAATGGCGGTCAGTATACTGCCCCAATCAATGTGAACAGTCTGGATGACGGCCTTATCGGTATTGATGTTCGGGCAACCGATGTAACGGGAAAATCAACTGTAAAATCAATCGCACTTCATAAAGATACAAAAGCTCCGGAAGTTGAGTGTATTCTTCCTGGAAGCGAGGATATCGTAAACGGCGAAAACCTTATTGCCTTTATCGCAAAGGATGAAGGCCGTCTTGATAAAGTTCAGTATTTTGCTCCTGTAAAGCGTGGTGAAACGGCTGCTGCAATTGATATTCCTCTTGCTTCGCTTATCATTACTCGTGTCGGTACTCTTGAAAAGCCAATCGATGACCTGATGACTTTCAAGTTTATTGATGCGGTAGGAAATTCTACGGAAATAAAACAGTGGGATTTCATTATCGATAATGCAAGTGATTTCCCGATTGCGGAAGTCCATGTTCCTGAAGAAAATGCTGTCATCACCCGCGACTTCCAGTTCTCTGGTGTAATCTATGATGATGATGGTGTCAAAAAGAACGAATTGGGTGAAATTATCGCGGGACCGCGTATTTTCTACAAATTTGATAACGGTCGCTATGAGGAGCTTGATCAGCTTGGTACAAGTTTCATAATTCCGAAATTGCTCACTGATTTCACTGATAATGAGCATTCAATCACAGTTTATGCGGTCGATATCAATGGTGTAAAAGGACCTGAGTTTACACGCAATTTCCGAATTTCTCTCGAGGAGCCAAAGGGAGCTGTCCTTACTCCGCCAATCAGCGAGACTGTCAAGCAGACTATCAAGATGACTGGTGTCGCAACGGATAAGAACGGTATCAAGGCTGTTTACATTTCTGTTGATAACGGAAACTCTTACAATGAGGCAATCGGAAATTTCGGTCATGAGATGACTCAGTGTAACTGGAGCTACGAATTTGATACCCGTGTCATTGAAGACGGAACTCATGTAGTCTTCATGAAGGTCGTTGACTGGTACGGAATCGAAGGTTTGTATTCTTCATTGATTAACATTGATAATACTCCGCCAAAAATTGACCTTATGCTCCCGCTTGATGACTCTAAATCAACTGGCATGGTCTTTATTTCCGGTCAGACGATGGATAACATCAACCTCACCAAGTTGTATGTCACAATTCGTTCTCTCGATGGAAAGACTGTGAGCGCAAAACTTTCACGAACGGATTTGGTTCCTGATAATATCATCAGTCAGGCTTTGGATATAACGAACCTTGATGATGGTTTCTATAACATTGAACTTACAGGTGTTGATGCCGCAGAGAATATTACCCGCGTCAGCCGAAACCTGCAATTGGACAAAAAAGCTCCGAAAGCAAAGGTTGATTTGCTCTATCCTCTCAACGGCGAATATGTTCAGGGTATGTTCAACATTTATGGTACGGCAGTCAGCGAAAGCGATATTCAGAGCCTCTCTCTCTTTGTTGACGGAAAGTCTGTCGCCGAAACTGAACTTAGTGAGAGCGGATACTTTAAGTATACTCTTGATCAGACCATGATTGCGGAAGGTCAGCATACGATACGCGTTGAAGCATACCTTGCTGATGCATCGAAGATTGTCTCTAATACTCAGTACCTCAATTATGCTTCAGTCGGTCCCTGGATTACAATCGATAACTTTACTTACGGTGATTTCGCAATCGACAGGCCTTACATCATTGGTAATGCGGGCTATTCTTACGATGAGGAAGAGGTTGTCCGGGCAAATGCAAAGGGTGCTTCAAAAGAATTGAAAGACAGTGTTGCGGCAAAAACTGTCGAAAGTGTTGAGCTTTCACTTGATAACGGAAAAACATTCAAGAAGCTTTCTTCAAACGGCAAGTGGCGATTCCGCGTTGAAAATGAGGATATTGCAGAGGGCTACCATTTCCTTCTTGTCCGGGCTACCATGAAAAACGGTGAAGTTGCGGTTACTCGTTGTATTGTTCAGGTTGACAGTACGAAGCCGACTATCAAACTTATTTCTCCGGGGGCTGGTGGCCACTACAATCAGCAGCTTGAATTCTCCGGTCTCGCTCGTGATGATGTTGCCCTCAAGAGCCTTACGCTGGCATTGCGAAAAGGCGATAAATCTATGTATGAGATTCCTGGTTTTATTCAGGGACTCTACTTCGACTGGCAGTTCTGGGGTGCAACTCTCTTCAATGTTGGTGCTGGTCTTACTTTCTTTGACAACAATGTTAAAGTTCAGGTTCAGTGGGGTCAGTTTACACAACAGCAGCGAGCCCTCTTTGATGATTCAAATATGCGTTATGGCGGTGATAATATCTGGGGCGTTAAGCTCCTTGCAAATGTTTACTACCTGCCATTCCGATATTACCTTGGTCCTGACTGGGAATGGTTGAGCTTGAATGTCGCCCTCGGCGCGAACTTCACTCGCTTCAATGAGTCTGGTTCTGGAAAGGCGCAGATTCTTTCTGCCGCCCTTCTGCAACTGGAATTCCCGCGGGTCACATTCTCGAAGCAGAAGATGTTCAGGACGATTTCATTCTATACCGAAGGCCAGCTCTGGTTTATCCCGACAGATGTCTCTTCGGAAGAGGAAATCAGGAGCCTTGTACCGCAGATTTCATTCGGTTTGCGCGTAAATGTATTCTAAAGAAATCGTGGGGTGATAAGTCCACGATTTATCCACAAATTGTTTTTTTTCGGATTACCTGTCGTTTTGGGGTAATCCGAAAATTTAGTTGCAACGGAAAGAGTTTGTTTTTTCGGGAAGGTGTTGTATATGGACGCAAAAAAAATTCTTTCTAAGTCTTTTATCTCTGTAATTGTATGTCCTCTTGCTTTTCTTTTTTCTCTCATATTTCTTTCTTGTGGTGAGGATTCTGGACTTGGAGCCTCTGTCGATACCGAGGCACCGAAACTTTCTATTTCCTATCCGCCGGCTGCAGCTGCTGTCAGGGGCACATTTGTGCTTGCGGGTACTTGCTCCGATGACAAGGTGGTTGACAGAGTCATTGTCACTACAAAAAATCTTGATACCGGCACGAGCTATGGTTCTGCCAGTGCCGAGGTCAAGGATTCTCTCACATGGTCAATTTCTTTAAATAAATACGATTCTGCGGATTCTGCATATATAAATGGCTGGGAACTTCCTGACGGTAAATACCAGTTCGATGTAGTTGCCTATGATAAGAGCGGACGAACTTCTGGTGTAAGTTCTCTGCAAATCGAAATCGACAACACTGCTCCGGTTTTTGTCATTACTAAGCCAGCCGCACTGAGGGAAAACTATCTTGACAGAGGCTCTCTTTCAAAATACGGTTCTGTTTTTTCTGTCGTGGGAACTATCGCTGATGACCACTCAATTAAGAGCATGGATGTCAAAGTCTACGATATTTCTTCTGACACAGAAGTAAGCACTGAGCCATATAGCGAGGAAGAAATCTCTACTACAGGCGGCACGAGCGTCACTATTGCAAGATTCATCGAAGAGAGCGAAGATGAATTAGCCCGCCGTTATAATGAGATTTATAAGCTGGGCGATGCAGACAGTGACGGAAACAAAGTCTATTCTTGTACGATTACAGTCTCTGATTCAACGAAAACTTATACTGAGCCTGGAGATGAAGGTGTCTCAGGCGGAAACTCAACTTCTGTCGTCTATTTGTATGATGATGTTTACGATGAGTACATGAGTACACAAAATGGTGCGGGGCTTACGGCAAACGATTTCCGTTCGGTTTTAAATGGCACGGCGACGGACAAAAGTCTTTCGGGAAAGGGAGCTTATGACAAATCCCTTACCGAAGTAAAGGAAGCTCTCTCTGCTTTTGCAAAAGATACGGCTAAAAGCCCAAATACGAGACTTACTTTCTCAATTAACCCTAACGCAGATCCGACTTACAGCATTTCAAGTTTCGGTCTTCCTTATGAGGATGACGGAGATTCAATTTCAGGAAGCGTAAACAAGGCTATGGGGGAACAGCCCCTTACAATTGTTGCCAGCGCCGGTCTCGATCAGGTAAATGTGGTTCCGTCTTCAATCAAAGTCTGGATAAAGAAAATCTCTAATCAGGATAACTCTGTCATTTCAAAAAACACTCTCATGTCTGAGATTGAGAGTCTCGTTTCAGCCGTAAAATCAATGGAATTAACAGCCGACGAAACTACAGATTTTTCTATCGTCAACGGCTGGAAGCTCATGTATGACAATTCTGACGATAATTCACCGACTGATACGACTGTCACCGTCTCAACGGAAATTCCCGGGGATAACTATATCGAGGCAGAGTCTTACTATTCTGTCGTGATGACTGGTCATGACAAAGACGGCCTTGATTTCTCTCAGAAAAAACTCTACGGCTTCAAAGGAAACATTTCTGCGGTCGCACCGAGTGTTGCTATTCTTACCCCAAAAGACGGCGCCTACTTCGCAAATTCAAACTATGATGCAGAATCTGCAAAGGAAGTTGATTATGCGAAAGACTCTTACTTCGATGCGGATAAACTGGTTTTCATGGGAACTGCCCTTGAAAATAATGCGGGAATGACGCTCAAAAAGATTATTGCTACGCTAAAAGTTACAGACGATAGCTCGGGCAATGAGATTGATACTCTTTCTGTCGAAATAAACGGAAAGTCTGATTATAAATGGGATTCTGTTTCGGGCTTTTATTGCGAATATGATGTGGGCGCAAAAGCAAACAAGTGGACTTTCATTCCGTCTCAATGCGAAGAGTACTCAAAGATTAGGGCTGAGAGTGAAGGACTTATGTATACATACACGCTCACGGTCAAAGCATACGGTGCCGGCAGCGCAAATCTTTCTTCTGAAACATCCCGTTCTGTCAAAATCGACACAAAGTTGCCTGAAGTCCGCATTTCTTCAATCTCTCCCACTGTCTCCGGTTCAGATTATTTCGGCGAAAACCATGACTATAAAGATTACACTTTCCTCAACGGTACGATTACAATTCAGGCCCGTATTTCTGAGCAAAATCTAAAAGAAGTCAGCTATGATGTATGGGCGAGCGAAGACTTGAATGAGCAACTTACAAAAGAAAATTCGATTCTCTCTGGCTTAAAGACCTTTTTGGAAGAACTCAAAGAGGGCGGCGCGGAATACTCTTTAGACATTGACGGCTCTCTCGGTCATAAAGACTCAATCAATGAAACTTTCCCCACGGAAATCATTACCCAATACTTCATCAAGCTGGGAAAGATTAGCGGAGATCAGCCGATTAAGGCAAGAATCGTGCTTGATGCCACTGATACGGTTGGAAATACAGGAACATATAATTCAAGCGACAGTAATGATGGGGACGATTTCTTCATCTATCAGGAGACAAACAGACCGAGAATCACACTTGGAAACGCAGACCCTTCTGTGGATTCAGTTGAGCAGGTAAACATCAACACAAACCTCTTTGGCATTACCAACAACAATAAACTCGCCGTGACTTTCCAGGATGATGACTCTGTTAAAGAATACGAGATTCATATTTTCTCTGCTGACGGAAAAACCGAGGTCTCTTCTACACGAATGACGCTCACAAAAGAGACGACTTCCACTTCCGTGAATTATCAGCTTCCTTCTGCTGAAGGACAGTATCAGCTTAAGATTATCACCAGGGATTATGTAAGCATGAGCACTGATGTCAGCGATGAAAATTCCGGGACTGATCAGGAAAGTTCAACGGGCTATGCTTCAGTCGGTCCTTTCTTTGTCGCAGTTGACTCTGGCTCCCCGACACTCTCCCTCGCATCCCCGCAGAACGGTGCCTATGTCTCTCGGGCGAACAGTGCTGCGGTTTCAGGAACTGTCTCAAAACACGATGTGACTCTTTCCGGTTTTGTCTATGCCTTTGGCGATGAGGATAAAAAGCCGCTTACCGAGCTTAAAAATATAAGTATTGCTGAAAATGCTGAAAATGATGTCTATTCATGGACGGCAGAACTTCCAATGCCTGCAAAAGATAAGGGGGACAAGTTCAAACTTGAGCTTACTGCCGAAGATAAGTACCAGCAGACGGCAGTTGTGACCGTGACATTAGGAATCGATGAAGCTGCTCCTGTGGTAAGATTGAATAACGCAGAAGATGATAAAGAGTCTCTTCTTACGAACAAACTTATCACCGAGTTAAACTCAAATTATAGCCTTGACAAAGTAAGTGGGGGCAGACGCTACCTTGTCAGCGGAGTTTGGTCAGATGAAGGTACAGGAACTGATAAACTCTATTACGAATATGCAGATGAAGTTGACGAAGCGAATGAGCCTGTCTGGAGCGAAGTAAAAGAAGTCTCTGGTATTGCTCGTTCTACTGCCGAAACCTCATTCAATTTTTACATCCCGATTTCAGAAGGAAAGAATTTTGCATTCAAAGTCTGGGCAAAAGATGTGGCTGGTAATGCGAATGAACCTGTCGCTGGTGAAACTATGTTTACAGGTCTTACTGCTGATTTCGCTCTCCCGGCTCTTGAAAAAACTTCTGGTGATATTCCGGCTTACATTAAGAAGGACGGCTCACTTGTCATTACGGGAAAATTCAGTGATTCTTACGGATTTGAAGAAAATTCTGCCCTGACAGTCCTTGCAAAAATGGGTGAAAGCCTCGTTGCCAGCGGTGAAAAGGGCTACAAACTTGAGAAAACGCTTGCAGAAGACAAAAAATCCGGAACATTCACCATTACTCTTACAGCTAATGATGAGAACAACGGGGACTGGACATTTAATGTTACGGCAAAAGACCTGGCCGGCCGGGAATCTGCAAGTCTTGTTTTCGGAACGAAAGTCGATACGCTTCCTCCTGCATGGAATGAGGGCTTACTCGTAAACAAAAAACTTTACTCTGATAGTGACAGCAACTGGTATAATTCACCTTCATTGCCTTTCAGCGGAAGTCTTACAGAAAAAGGCAGCGGAATCAAAGAAATCCTCTATTCTGTTATTCAGGCTGGAAGCTCGGCAGAGCCGTCTTATGAAGACTCAATCTATACTTCAAAGCTGGCGGACGGAACCGAAACTTTTGCGCAAAATCTCGGTGAATTTATTGCAGCCACGACATCGAATAAAGTCTGCATGAAGGCCGTGGATTACGCCGGAAACGAAAGCGAGCCAAAAATATTCTCAATTTTTGTGGATTTTGAATCCCCGTCATTTGTAAGCACGCTTTCTGGTACTCAGGTAACGAACGGAACAAAGGATATCGAGGCTGGCGGAAGTTTCGATGATGATGCCTCTGGCGTTAAGAGCGTTATTCTTGAAGTTTCTTACACAGAGAATAACGAAAAGAAATTTGTCGAAATTGAAGGCACTTCTTCTCTTGTTGCAACGATTAACAATGAGGCAAAAACCTGGATTTATTCAATTCCCGGCTCTGCATTGGTTGCAGACGCTGATTATACGGTAAAAGCTACTTCAGAAGATATGGCTGGAAACAAAACTTCTTCTACAATCTTCACAATCCAAAAAGATGCAACACCGCCTACATTCCAGTCTCCAACTCTTTCTACAAGTTCTGTGAAATATCTTGTATATAAAGCGAATGCCAGTGAAGAAAACTATTATGTGAACAATAAAGATGGCAGATTTACGATTTCCGGTGTCGCTATGGATAATTTTGGCGTTGAAAAAGTCAATCTTGAAATCCGTGGAACAAAAGATGGCTCAATTGGTGAATACAGTGCTGAGCAGGAAAGCGGCGTCTATGCTTTCAGCGGAATCGACCTTTCGGCATGGACTGGCACAGCGACGGCAAAACTAACCGTAACGGACAAAGCTGGCAACACAAACGAAAATCCTTTGATTCTTACATTGAATTTTGACTCTAGCGTACCGAAAGGTATACACGCTCTCGACGAAAAAGAAAAGGATGTGTATTTCAGAGTCGGAGACAACGACAACGATGATATTACGAGCGCTAATTCACTTTGGGATAATGACCTTGATAAGAGTGTCGGCGGTAAGTATTCTGCCGGCACATTTGGTAATGCAAATACGGTCAAAGTCCGGGGTAAATTTTCTGATGGAGATTCTGGCAGCGGCATAAAAATGATTTACTATAAAGTCGTCAGTTTTTCCGCAGAGCCTGAATATTCAGAACTGAAAGCTATGTCAGAGAGCTTCCTTGCTCATTACAAGGAAAACACGGCGGAAGGCTACACTGGCTATTTCGCTCCTCTCGCTACAGGCAAGGAAGAAACAAAACGGGTCTTCTTTACATCTGATGATGGAAAAATCTCAGAAAAAGTGATTTCAGACGGAAAAATTGCTGATAAAACCGATGAAAGCGGTGCGAAAGTCTATGTCCTTGAAGCTTCTGAAACTGATAAAGTCGGAAACAAGTATTATGCAAACATTACGACAAACTATTCGTCAACACTCTCTGGCTTTGCCGAAGGAATCAACTATCTCATTCTTGTTGCAGAAGACAATGTAGGAAACGCAGCCCTTGATACGGTGATTGCAGGAGTGGTCGGAGCGGATGGAAGTGAAGCGACACACTACAACGCTTCAATCAATGTCGATACTCAAATTCCGACCGCAAGCTCGGGACAGACAGAGAGCCTTTATACGAACGGAAGCGGTGAACTTACTCTTTCTGGAAGGGTGACTGACAATGCTGCCGGAATCAGAAGCCTTGTCATCACGGCAAACGGCAAAGAAATCACTGTTAAAGATAATCCGAACGGCAGTCTTTCGCTTGATGCTGCTGATACCAAGGAAAGTGACGGAACGAAGAGCCGTGCATGGAGCGCAACACTAAAATCTTCCGAGGTCTTTAAAAATGCGGGCGATGGACTCGTAAGTATTTATGCTGTCGTAACGGATAATGCGGGTACCGGCAACAGTCAGAGCGTAAGCGTGGGCAGTGTTATTGTCGATACGACTCCGCCGACTGTTACACTTTCTCTGCCAGATGATGCCGATTCAGAAACTGAGGGAACCCAGATTAACGGAACTATTTCTCTTGGCGGAATTATTTCTGATGCGAATGTTCTCCCGGAAACGGCAATCACTGGAATTCGTTATAATACGACTTCCGCAAGTCTGGCAAATGACAGCGAAGATTGGAAAGACCTTTCTCAAGTAGACGGAATAAGTCTCAATAAAATTGGAAATTCCTCTTTTACGGTAAGCGGCTTTGATACAACAAAACTTCCTGACGGCAAATATTATATACAGGCGGTGGCAACTGATAGGGCCGGCAACACCGGTTATTCTGCCGGGCTGACTGTAATCATCTCTCAGGATTCAGACCGCCCGAAGGTGAATATCAATAACCTTACTTATGACAGTAATCTTGGTTATCTTTTGAAGCACGGAACCGATTCTCAGGTGACTGGCCGTATTACAGACGATGATTCGACTGGAACTGCCGTAATCAAGACCCTTGTAATTTCGGAGAATTCCTACGATGGAAATGGGGGAGAGGCAGGAAATCTTGCGACATTCAATTCTTCAACTGGAGATTTCACATTCAAACCGTCTGATACTACTGATGGCTCAAAAATCTTCTACATCTATATAGAAGATAATGCCGGAAAGACATTCTATTCAAGCTATGATGCTGGAAGTGGAGCGACGGCAGAAACAAAGTATCTTAAAGTTCCGAAAATCCTTCTGAACGGAGTGGCTCAGAGTGAAAGCGTGAGCAATTCTGCATTTACATATCTTTCTGACAGCAACAATCCTGTTGTCTTTAATGGAAAGGGCTTGCCTTACAGCGCGGACAAGCTGCTTGCAAAGGATTCTTCAAACGCTGACTTTGATGTGGAAAAGGATAACTCGAACCTTAATGCGAGCTTCCTGCTTGGCGGAAGTGAACGAAGGTATGTCAAATTCAACTTTACTGGAAGTGATGCGAGCGGTATTGCGGGAATGATTTTGGAGCTTACTTCTTCCGACGGTTATTCTTACGGAAAATACGCGACTGCTTCTTCAATTACTGGAGCCGCCGATCTTACAGGCTATGTAGTGACGCTTGGGGCTGGCTCATTCACGCCAACTGAAGACTCTTCTGTCTGTTCATGGACGACGGACTATATCGATGTGCATTCATGGACTACAGGACCAGTTTCCGTAAAAATCACGCTTTATGACCGTGTGGGACTTGCAACAACAAGTACCTTCTCGTTCAGCGTGGATAATTCTGCCCCCTCAATCGATGTTTCATCTCCGGCAAACGGGGACGAAAAGACTGGTGATGTAACATTCGCAGGAAGTGCTAACGACACTGGAAGCGCAGGAACATACAACATTCAGTGGATTATTCCGACAAAAACAGAAGTAAAGACCGCCAGCGAAAAATCTTCCGATTCTGAAAGACTCTCATATCTAAAAGCTCTTGCTTGGAACGGTGGATACTCATCTCTATCCGAGTCTTCTTCTGTGACGGCATGGAAATTCACATTCGATGGAAACTACGACAAGGATACTTCTGACCTCTCTTCATATATCTTTAAGGCAGGAAATCCGAAGCTTGAGGTTTATGATTCTGATACATTTGCAAGGAAAGTTGAAAGCGGTATCTACACACTGCCACTTTACTTTATGGCGACAGACAGCCTTGGAAATTACTCAATAAAAGAAGATTTCGTAGTGCTTCATAATCCTGACGGAGACAGGCCGGTATTACAGTTCTCTTATCCGACGACAGAAAATTACGATCCCGGAAAAACTTTCATAACTTTAGGCGGTACGATTAACCTTACGGGAAGCGCTGAGATTCCTTCAAATACGACGACCGTAAAGAATATCTATTTCCAGATTGCAAGTGATGAAGGTAAGTTCTCAGGTAATGTTTTGTCTGCTACAACGACAGACGATTCTTATATAGCTAAAAATACTTACGAGTTTGATATTGTCAGTGCATACGATGTAATCAACGCAATAAAAGGAACTAATTACGATACAGGCACAAGTTTTACGGCAGATGAACTTAAGGCTCTCGGCTTCTCTTCAAAAAAAGATATGGATAACTGGTGGGGAATCGCTGCAAACGGACAGGCTTCTTGGCGTGCCCCGATAAATTCAAACGGAGAATTGAATCCTTCTTCTGATACGAATAATATAAAAGTCCGTGTCTGCGGAGTTAACGCAAACGGTAAGATGGGGGCATGGACGCAAGGCGATAACATAATCTCAATTCATGTAGATAAAAATGTACCTGTTTTGAGTGAGGTCGTAAATCAGTATGAGAATGAAATCACTTCTGACCCGAATTCTAGTCCTTCTGCGAAAGCAAGCCAGCAATATACGGCGGATATGTACCTGAAAGGGCAGTGGTATCTTGTCGTAGACGCAATTGACGAATCTGGAATTGCAAGCGTAACTGTCAAAAACGGAGATTCTACTGTATCTTCTTACAAAACTGAGATTTCTGCTGTAATAAATGATGTTGAAAAGAGCGGCTACAGAGTGTTCGTTCCGATTGACAAAGATGTGACATCCATTACTTATACAGTGGAAGCTACGGAAAGCGGGGCTAACCCTCATTCAACGAAGTCGACATACAGTTTTAAAATTGATAATGCTCCGCCGACCTTGGCAAATGTCAAAGATACAAACGATAAAGAACTTTCTGAAAACAGCGTAAATTCAGTCCAGAACACAAACTATGTCTACACGCTAAAAGGTGATTCTGTTGACGAAGGCTCAGGCGTAGAGCATATTGTCTTCTACTACATGAGGAAGTACGGTAGAACGACTATGACGAGTAACTCAAGTGCAAATGATGTCTTGTTTGACCCGATTGCTCCGGAAACAGCCTCTTATAATCCAAAAATTGCCTTGAGTGCCCTTACTGAAGTTTCAATCGATGATACAGATGAAGTTCTCTATGCTTTCACTGCGGATGGCTCTATTTCTGCAAGTTCAGGAACAAATTACGACAACTTTGAAACAGCTTCTGCCCTTGATTCTCATATACGGGAAGGCGGACTTGTAAAGATTGATGGTGTATTGAGGAAGATTTCTGCAATTGACGGCAGCCGGAAAATCGTAACATTTACACCGGCGGCAACCAGTGCGTCTGAAAATACAAAGGCATTCTTCCCGATTGCTCAGGTGATTGACGCGAGCAACACGGCAAACAGCAATAGTGCCAATCCCTTTACTTTCGATACAGGCAAAGACGACGGTGACTTAATGGTTGAGTCCTTTACAAAGAGCGGCTCTAAGTGGACTTGGGATGCTTCTATTCACTCAGAGAACATGACCGACGGCCCTGCAACACTTGTGATTATTGCTTTTGACAAGGCGGGAAACATCGCTTCTAAGAAATTCTCTGTTATGGTTTCAAATAACGCTCCGCGCATTGCAAAAGTATTCCTCGCGACGGACTTGAACCACGATAATTCATACAGTGAAAATGAGTTTGAAGCATACAATATTGGAGCTGCTACAGGAAATTCTACTGCTGGTGAAGATGTTTACTCGCTTACAACCAATGCATTTAATAAATACACATTGAATGCAGCTGGGAACTGGGTGAAGAATGATTCAACAAGAGGTTCCTTCATAATCAAGAATAAGCTTGCAATTCTGCCTGAAATCGTCGGCGGAAACGGTGATATAAAACTCGTATTCAATAATAACGATGAGACTACAGCCGCTGACGGAAAACAAAGTGGAAGCGGTGACTCTCTTCTTGATTCAAGCGGAACTCTTACACTTTCTGCTGATTTGACGGGAAATTCTGTGCTTTCAGGTAAAAAGTACTGGGAACTTTCTTCTGTTTCTATTGGAGGCGACACGAAGACATCTGACACGACGGAGACAAAGAAGATGTCATTTACATTCTGGGATTCAACAGAGGAAACCACTATTGGAACAAATTCTCAGTATGCCTTCCTGCGGGTAAATGACTTTATCGTTGACCAAAGCGATGATATTGCTCCTAATGTCGTTGTCTCTCCTTTCTTCTGGAACAGTGCTAGTGACAACAGTTTGTATGAAAACAGCTCTGCAAACGGTCATATCGAGCTTGAAGATGATTTGACAAGTACGATTACAGAACTGTATGGAAGCGACCCGAAAGTTTCTGGAAAAATTGTAATCCGCGGAACTGCTTATGATGAGACTCTGCTCGGTGGCCTTACCTTCAGTATGACGAACTTTGCCACAGACAGTGTTATGGCAAGCTACAAAACAGGAACAGGGGCCGGCTGGACTATTACCAATAAGACAATGGAAAGTGATGGCTACAAAGTTAAAGTTGAAGATGTCTACATGAATCAGGATGGTCACAAAGTAAATTGGGAAGTAGCGATTAACACCGCCGCCATAAGCGATGTGGCTCACCTGGACGCAGAGTTTAAGGTAATTGCCACCGATCAAAAGGCTGGTGGCGCAAATTCTTCTGAAAACAGTGCGGGAACAGAAACAGGCCAGACCGACGCAACTACCCATAAGGGGGCTTATCAGATGGATGTGGTGCCGTATGTGACGGACATTTCTTCTGGAGACCTGGAAAGTGGCACAAAGAAATATCTGCGCCGTTCAGCCAGCGGTGCATTTGTGGCAAATGTAGATGACACGACAAACGCAAGCATTACCGTAAAAGGCTACAACCTGACCGGCGGTACTGTATATTTGGGTGATACTGCAAAAACAACGGTAGCTTCTGGCGATGCCCTTACTGTGAGAAAGTCATTACTCACAAAATCGGGGTCGATAAAAGTCATTAACAATGGCATTGAGACATTGAATAATATAAATAAAGATGATGCCGAATACAACAAGGAAGCCTCTCAGTTTGCACCGAACCATACCGACGACCGCTATATTTACATGTGGGATACCACAACAACAAATTACAGCGGCAGCGAAGCTGTAATGAAACCTGTCTTGAACGCGAATGGTGTAAAAACTGGCGCAATGATGTGGCTGTATGCGGACAACAATCAGTATTTGTATGCTGATAATACTTTACTTACATATTCTTGGGCAGGATCAGTATATGGTGGTAACTTTGCATATAATGAAGTAGGTATTCCATCTTGGATTTTCTTACATAATATGAACTGGGCATCAGGAAGAACAACATATCAGGCCTATGGATCTGCTCAGTGGGGTAAAAAGTTTGCAAGAAGTGTTTGGGCACCTAACTGGAATTTGACAACTGGACGACAAGCATCGCGAAGTACCAATGCCAGGGGACAGACACAATATACAGACTATGATGAAACTGATACAACGGCATATGGTACTGCACGTTTGGGATTAGGTAACCTCTCATTTGGAGGGAATACACAGGGATACTCTTATAGCGATTCCGTTATGAAACGCTATGAGAATTTTAAAATGCTCGTATCAGGAGATGCTACAGATACTTTGAATATGGTTGCTTATTTTGATAAATCAGAGTCATCAAGATCAATTGTATTCTATCGTTTCCATGAAGGAACTGATATATCTCAGAAGAATTTCGCATTAACATATACCAAAAACGTTAATACTTATACTGCAAATTCATGGGCAGATATTGGTCGTTATTCTGAGCATAATTATTCATATGTAAATGGATTTACTGATGGTGCGAATGTCGGTCTTGACACCCCAGCCGGTCGTGAGGAAATTACTTCCGGCAAGGCAGATTCTACATACTTCGACATGGCATACGATTCTGTAATGAATGTTGTTTACATTGCATACTATGATGAACTTGCCGGTGGCTTAAAAATCAGGTATCTGAATAATCCTGCAGCAGGTTACTACGGTAGCTGGACAAATACATGGCAGACTGCTGTGGAAATTGATCCGGATGCAGCAGGTCAGTATGTAACAATGATAACTGATGCAACTGGTCGTGTTCACCTTGCATACTATGACTCAACAGGTTCTTACTTAAAGTACGCTCTCTTGACTCCAAGCGGAACAAGCGGAGCTGTCACAGGCTTTACCGTAACAAAGAAAGTTCTTGTAGACACACTCTTTACAAACGGTATGTTCAACAGTATTACTCTCAAAGATTTCTCAGAAGACGAAGATGGAAGTGATGTTCGTCCTGTAATTACCAGCTACTCAATTTCTTATGGTGGTACAAAGTACGCGCTCCGTACTTCATGGCCGCTTACAACAGTAGAAAATATTGAAGCGGGAGCCACGGCAGATGATGGTTATACCGGAAAATGGGAAACCGTAGCAGTAGTCTCTGCAAATGCACCGAGCCAAGATAATACATACACAGAAACGAATGGCACTGGCTACACAGGTGATATTGTTGTAGGTTATACGGCCTCTAAGCTTGAACAAGCCGTGTTGCTAGGAGAGTAATTGCTTGGCACTCACCGCAAAAGGGCTGAAATCGCTTAGCTTACGGGTCTCGACTCTGCGAAGCCCTTTTTCTCGCTTCTATTCGCTTAAATCTGCCTTTCTGGTGAGGTATTCGATTCCTTTTGAGCCTGACTGGTTATTTGAGTAACCTATTACAGGATTCTTGCTTGTTCTGCCGACACCAACATTAAAGCGGTTGGTGTCGCTGTCAACAATGCGGTTTGGAATAATTTCTACATTCCATGAACCTGTGAATTTCTCATCAGAATCTATACCGTCCGTAAGGGTTGCTATATCAGGAACTCCATTGTTTTCTACATACCAGGCAACTTTTGCGGTATTACCCAATCCCTTGTAACCGATATATGGAGTTGAACCTACTACATCAAGAGTCAGCTTATCACCTACAGTAAGATAAGAATCGACTGTAACTGTTTTTCTTGTTTCAGGTGTTGAATATGTAGGAATGTAAACATATTTTACATCACCTGCAATATTATCCTGATAAGCAATATGAACATGCTTGTCATCATCTACAACTATACTGATATATGAGGCTTCACAATTTGAATCAAGAACTATCGGTGTAGACCAGTTTGTATTAGCATCATTTGTGGCATAAGTGTAATACATGTTTGTACCGGCATAATAAACAAGAATTCCCCTTGCTGCCGTAACATTGCCATTATTTGTTGTAACTGGAACACCAGCTGTCGCGGTATAAAGACCTACAGTTGAACCTGTTGCAAACTCCTGAGGGGCAGTTGTTGTACCAGCGTAATTTCCATTATTGCTAAATCGTCGATTATTGTTATTGTTCGTTGAGGTATAATTTGGCCATGTTCCGTTTACAGAAACCTGATTCAACTGATTTTTGTTAATATAAACTTTCGTATTTTCACTTGTTATGGCAGTAGCATTCGCTACAAGAGTATCTGAAGTACCGACCGTAAAATATCGGAATATAACTCTATCATCTATAGAATCATAAACAGAATAGAATACATGAGAAATATTATTATTACCAACCAGCTTTATTGCAGGATATTGATATCTTCCTAATACTGCCGTGACTCCTTGTTTATATAAACCATCCATCCAGACATTATTATTCCGGAAGAAATAAGTTGTTGAATTCCAATCTGTATCTGCAGGTTTATTAAAGAAGTTAGTCATAATTCCGCCTGAATCGCTTGCATATCCAGTTCCACCTTGAACAACATTTATGTCATACAAAGCTGCACGCTTGCCATCACTATTTAAAGCAAGGGAAGTATATGTAAACAAGTCCCAGTTCTCGTAGATTTTTGTTTCAGAACTTCCATCCCAGAATTCAGCTAATCCATAACCTTCAACATTGTTTACATAAGCAAACTGAGGAGTATCATTATTCATAGCCATAGACGGATAGGTCGCACCGTTCGATTTTGGAGCAGAATTATTTGTTCTTAGTGCAGTAAAATCCCAAATTGAGAACTTTCTGTCATTATTCAAAGAGGCATGAATAAGAGAACTTTCCTTATTATATTCAGCTTCAGAATCTATATTGTTCAATGAAGGAATTCCATTTGTAAAGAATGTCAAATAACCATTACCAGCAGCAGACATAGTAACAAGCCATTTTCCGTCATCTGTTCCAGAGCCGGCTTCAACTTTAAGACCAGTTCCCTGCTTTGTCGTGCCAGACAAGGCTATTTTATTTTTTGACAATCGAACATCTGATTTTACAGTATTAGTATCCACGGCTTTATTGCTTGGAGCTAAATTAAATCCAGATACTTTTACTGTCTCGCCAGTTGTACCGGTCAGTTTAACAGGATAATCACCAACTGCAGAACGCATGTAATCTTTTGAGAGGAATGTACTGATTGCCGTCTCGACATTCGTCACATACGGCACCACATCCATCTGATAAGCCCCCTTATGGGTAGCTTTTAGTTTCGGATGCGGGCGGAGATTTCTGAGGCCAGGGCGTTTTTCTGCTCTTTTGTCAGGTAAATTTCGTTTGACAGACCTGGCAACGGGGCCTCGGTTGCCGCTATCCAGTAGCGGGCATCATCGGCTTGCTTGTCGGGAGTCCGGCATTGGGCGAGAACCGGGGCGAGTCCTGTGGAGCGGCTTAAACTTTCCTGACAGGCTGGAGACATGAGTTCTTTTAGAATCAGCGTGCTGTTTTTTGATTTTGAAAGAGGAATTGCGTAATATATGTTTCCTGTGAAGATTCTTGAATTCGGACTGTGTTCAGAAGGAAGATAAATCGAGGTGAAGCGTGAAATAGTATTTTGCCTTGCCGCTCTGTGTGACTCAAGTGTCATGAAAAGGACGCTTGAAAAACGGCTGGATGCGAAAGCCTCAACATCGCTGTTCTGGAAGGAGAAAATTCCTGGATGAAGCAAGCCCTTCTGATACCAGTTCTTGAGCTGCTCTACTGTTGTTGCCAGTGGTGAATCAGGTTCGTCACAAAGTTTTATGGCCGTTCTCACAGGATTGAAGTTTTTTTCATTGTCTTTGAGGATTTTTACCGCCTGATTATATGATGAAACTCCATCGATTGATTCGGCAAAGGCCCCCATTATGTCGAGCATTAGGGCTGAATTTCCCCCGGCAAATATCATAGGGGCTTCCTTTCGCTTTTTTTGTTCGTTCATAAATCTTTCGACATCTTTCCATGTGTTAATCTGTTTTATGTCTGAATTTCGGAATTCATTGAGATCAATGTCGACTTCAAGATGGCTTGAAAGCAGGGGAAGAGCTTTTATGTTGTCCTCCTCTCTTTTTATGGCCGATTTCATTGATGATGTTAATCCCTGCGTAAGTTCCGCCTGAATTTTTGTTTTTGAAGAGACTTTTTCAAGGGCATCTTCCAAAGGACGGCCACCCAGAGTGAAGAGAAGCTGTGGCTTTTTGGCGATGGGGAGCTGAGATTTTAAGGATTTTTCGGAATCATATGTTATGTATTTTAAGGTGATTTTTTTTTCTGAGGCGATTTTTTCCAGCGTTGAAGTTATTCCCTGTTTCTGCTGGTCAGGGATTTTATAGAATGCGACAGTGTAATGCTTTGAGGGCGATAAAATAAAAATGAGACCCGCTGTTACTAACAGGGCTAGGATGACGGCCGAACAAAAAAAGATTTTTTTTGCATTCGGGCTCAATGTTTTTTCAGATTCCGCTTTTTTTCTATTTTTTTTCATAAATCCATTATATAAACAAAAAAACTGTGAATTCAAGTGCGGATTTTGTGAATTCGTGGGGGAAATTTTCCGATATTCTAGATATGCGCACACTATTGTCTATTTTTCTTGTTATTTCATTAACTTCTTGTATTGCTACGGCTCAGACTGAGGATAATTCTATCTATAAATTGCCCGAAACTTCCTATGAGGGCGTTGATTCGTCATCCTCCGGCTTTGTTCTGGCCGGAAGCGAAAAGGGGCTTTATAAAATCAATGCGAACAAAATCGCTATTCCTCTATGGCAGGGCGGGAAAGTCTCTAAGATTATCAGAACAGAGGATAAAAATTCTTCAAAAGTCCGATGGTATTTTCTCACGACGGAAGGAATCATCTCTTCAGAAGATTTGTTTTCGTTTGAATTCAAGAATGAGGGACTCCCATTTCTCACTATTAAACAGTATGACGGACAGAATACGACTTTCTTAAAGCAGCCGGCCCAGCTTAAGGATTTGGCAGTGCACCCGACGAATCCGAATATTCTCGTTACGGCTACGAAAGATGATGTTTTCATTACCTATGATGGCGGAAACAAATGGAAGTCTCTCGGTTCAACATCAGCGACTACATCTGGAATCAAGGCCGTTGCTGTCTGTGATATGCGGCGTGTCGGAACAGGAAAAAATGCAGTTCAAAATGCCGATGGAAGCGTGACTCCGGCTGTTCCTCCTCAGAACGATTTGGTTGTCTTTATGGCGCACACGATTTTCGGTTTCTCATACTGTAAGCCTGCGGAAGGAAAAATTGCATGGAAAGATTGTAACGGCGGTTTTGAGAATATGAGGACCCAGTCTTACCCGGATGAAATTGCCGATATTCTTCCTGTTGTTTTCTCTGACGAAAACGGCTTCCCTGTAACAGAAGTTTTTGTCTCTCAGAGTTATCTTCCCCGTATTTACCGCTTTGACTGGACAAGGGAGAGGGGGGAAGTTTTATATGCGGGAGCCGAGCCGCTTGATACGATAGACGCGCTCTTCTGGGACGGAACAAAATTGCTTTATACAAGGCCTGGTCAAGTCTCTGCTTATAATCCTGCGACAAAGACAACTGACTATGTTCCGCCGGAATTCAATAAATGGAAGGATTGCTTTAATGTTCTTGGAAAAGGAGACACTCTCTATTCGGCATGGATTCCTAATGCTGATGAAAAAAATCCCGGCCTCACTTTGGGCGAACTCTGGCTCCTGTATCCAGATGATGTGAACAATAAGTATGCCGAAAAGGCTTTGGACAGAAAGGCAATTTATGTCTCTCCCCACAAACTGGTTGACAAAAAGGGAATTGAAAAATACAAGAAAATCATACTGGATAACAAACTTGACGCAATCGTTATCGATATGAAAGATGATTTCGGAGCGCTTCACTTTGAGCCTAACGATGACATCGTCAGGGACAAGGGCTATATTTCCCGCTATAAGATTGACCTGCCGACTTTCGTTCCGATGATGAAAGAGAACGGCATCTATCTTATTGCCCGAATAGTTACTTTTAAAGATGAGAATCTTGCCAAGTACGGAAAGAAGCAGTATGCGGTCTGGGATAAGTCACTGAACAAACCCTGGAAGGGAATTTCCGGCTATGAGAAAGTCAAGGACGATGAAGGAAACGAGACTGGAGCTGTAAAAACGAATTATTACGATGAGGTCTGGGTTGATCCCTATTGCCCGGAGGTTTGGGAATATGTGGCTCACATTGCTCAGGATTTGATTTCCCAGGGCTTTGATGAAATTCAATTTGACTATATCCGCTTCCCTACAGACGGTAAAAATATGGCTAACGCTAATTTCCGCTGGAGAAGCGAAGGAATGGATAAAGAAAGCGCTCTGGTTTCATTCCTGCGATACGCCCGCGCAAACATTGACGCTCCCATTGGAATCGATATTTACGGGGCTAATGGCTGGTACCGTTCAGGAACTCGAACCGGTCAGGATGTAGAGCTTCTTGCTGAATACATTGATGTTGTGTGTCCGATGTTCTATCCAAGTCATTTTGAGCAGACTTTCTTGAATTATGCCCCTGCGAGTGAACGCCCTTACCGCGTTTACTATTACGGAACTTACAGAAACACGGTCATCGGGCGGAACAAGCTTATTATCCGTCCATGGGTGCAGGCCTTTTATCTTAATGTGAGCTATGACCGGGCATATTATAACGAGAACTATGTCCGGCAGGAAATTTTTGGCGTGCGGGACAGTGTGAACCGTGGATATATGTACTGGAATCAGTCAGGCCGTTATGATGATATTTCCCCTGATGTCGGGGAGGCAAAATACTTAGGACCATCCTATGAGGCTGATGCAAAATACCGTAAGCCCGCACTCTCCGGTGGCTCAAAAACAGAGTCTCTCTTGATGAATGACAATGAGACTCGTACGACAAGTTCAGGGGATACGACGGCTTGGGATTCGATTCGCGAGCAGGAAGAAAGGGATTTTAAAAAAGAAAGGTCTGGCTTCCCGAAAATAGGAGACATAAAAAAACTCTGGCAGTCATATTCTGAAAGTTAAAAAACGAGGAGTTTAACTAAAAAAGTGACGAACCTGAAATACACTCCAGAAGAGCCAATTGCCGCCATTGCAACAGCCTTAGCGCCTGGTGCACTGGGGATTGTCCGCTGTTCGGGTAAAAATTGTATCGGACTTCTCTCAAAGATTTTCTCCCGCCCAAAAGCCCTGCTGGAGGCCGAGGGAAACACAATCGTCTACGGCTGGATTCAAACAATTAGTAATGAGAAATTAGAAGTTAGCAATTATAAAGACGATGGGAAGGAGTCGGGGCGAGAAAAGTCCTGTGCGTTACACATTGCTAATCCTTCATTACATAAACTGGACGAAGTTTTGGTTTCTGTTTTTAGGGGACCAAGGTCTTTTACTGGCGAAGATATGGTTGAGATTTCCTGTCACGGTGGCGTTCATGTCGTTCAGACGATCTTTAACCTTCTGTTAAAAAATGGTTTCCGCAGGGCAGAGAAGGGGGAATTTACCTTCCGCGCTTACATAAATGGCAAGACAGATTTGACAAAAGCTGAGGCAGTCCGCGAAATCATCGATTCAAAGACAGATGAGAGCCAGGATCGGGCTGCGGGGCGGCTGGCTGGAAATCTCTACGAGACGATTGACGGCGTAAAAAAGCATATAATCGATACTCTTGCCGCCATTGAAGTTGAGATTGAATATCCTGAGGACGAAGAAACTATTGCCGATTCCTTTGATGCCAGCGAGCTTGAAAAAGCGAAATTAGCGCTCACTGAATTGCGTGACTCATGGAAAAGCGAAAAAATCTATCAGGACGGAGCCAGGGTTGTCCTATGCGGCCGCACGAATGCAGGAAAATCTTCTCTATTTAATGCGCTTTTAAAAGAAGACCGGGCTATTGTCAGCGATATTGAAGGCACGACACGGGATTTTATAGAGAGCTGGATTGATTTTGACGGAATCCCCGCCCGGCTTTTTGATACGGCGGGCTTACGCGAGACCAGCGATGTGATTGAGGCGGTGGGTGTTGAGCGGACAAAAGACTTGAGTGAAGAGGCGGACTTGATTCTTTATCTTGTGGATTCAAAAAACGGAATCAACCAAGAGGATCAGGCTTTTATCAGTGAGCATACTTCTGCTGCGGCAAAAAAAATACCTTTGATTCTTGTCTGGAATAAATGTGAGTTTAGTGAAGGAAAATTTGCTCCACTGAATGTTGCTGACATTCCTCAGGTCAAAATTTCGGCTAAAAAAGGTCTGGGATTAGGAGAGTTAAGCGAGACGGTGAGAAAAAGCCTTTCTGTTGCCGAAAAATCAGAGCGGAACAGCACAGGTCTTGGCTCAGAGCGGCAGAAAATTGCGGTGGAGAAAGCTCTTGAAAGCGTGAGCCATGCTCTTGCCTTGACGGAAGATTATGCTTTGGATGCCGTGGTGCAGGATTTAGAGGATGCCCTTGATTTCCTCGGAGAAATTACGGGTGATGTTACTCCGGAAGATGTTCTTGATTCAATTTTTTCACATTTTTGTGTCGGAAAATAGAATGGGAATTTTTTCTCTAGAATGTCTAATTCTATTTAATATTTGAAAAAATAAGCTGGAGTTTATTGAGGCGATGATAAAAGTTGAGTTGCGGAATCGTTTTTTGTTTGCTACAATAGGAATATCTGTATCGAGAGGATGTGTATCGTGAATAAATTAAATAAATCCCGAATCTTGCTGGCTGTGGTCGTTAGTCTCGCTTGTTCCTTCTCAGTTTTTGCACAGGCTTCTGATGATGTTCGGGATGCCTTCCAAAAAATTGACATGGCTATTGCTTCTCGTTCTACGGAATCAATTTCGAAAGTTCTTGCAGACAACAAATCTTCACCAAATTACTCACTGATTGAGAATTACACGCTCAAAAAAACAAGGCAGCTGATTATTACCGACAATCTTGAATTTGCACGACAGACATCCCTTGCAGTTATCGATAATAATATTGAAAATTTTGACGCAGTTGAGTTATACTCATACATTGATAAGGCGATTCTGAATCAGCAGGCTGCGAATCAGGCGGCAGAAAACCGTCGTCGTCTTGAGGAAGAGAGAATCGCGGCCCGCAATGCAAAATCAAAACAGCAGATTGCAAGCCGTGGAAATTATCAGGTTGTTAATACGGCATCTGGTCAGGAAGTCTATGTAAACGAGCAGCAGGCTTCTTTCTCTTCATGGGTTTGGACTGTAAAACTTGGATTGGCGGATTTTGTTTACCAAAAAATAAGCGAGCCGGATTATTCAAGTCTGAAATATGGTCTTGCTGTCGGGGCAAATATTTTCCGTCCTTCAGAGCGTTTTGTTATCGGAGCTGACATTTTTGCAGATGCACATATCGTTACTTTTTCTACATCAGGAGGTATCGATATAAGTGACAAAGATCGGGAAAAGGAGCCCCCGCAAGAATTCTTTATTTCTGGTCGCTTTGTTCCTGAACTTGCTTTTGCCGATTTAAGCAAATATTTCTTTTTGCGGGCAGGTCTTTCGGCTCATATGCTTGCTTCAAATGATCGTGACAGAACGGGGACGCAATCAACATTCATATCCCCTGTTGTTGGAGTGGCCATCGACAGTCTGCCTCTAGGTGAGGCTCAGTTCAGGTTATTTTACGATTATGATTTAGGTCACTTCATGTATGAGGAGTTAAAATCCGCAATGGAATTTGGCGGCTCTATCCTGCTTCCGATGGCTGTCAACGACAAAACAAAAGTTGGCATTGAGCTGGGAGCACAAAACCTGCTTCTTCTAAAAGATGAGGGAGGAATCGAAAATCGAACAAAAATCACATTTGCAATTGGAGTTGGAAATGTTACAAAATAGTATGAATAAAAAAACTTTCTTATTTGCAATCCTCTGTGTTTTTGCAGTTGGATTTATGTTTGCCCAGTCGGCTGCGACCGAAAAACTGATAAATGACAGGTTGACAAAGGCCGCTGATTGTCTGGATAACGGTCAGTTCAAAGATGCTTACAATTATGTAAATTCAACCTTGTTGCTCTCAAACAAGGACGAGCTTCCCGGACGGGTTATTTTGGTTGCTCAGCAGACATACCGAAAGTTCCTCGAAAACATGTCAAAAACGGGTAAGTTTGATGATTTCGAAGATGTTTTAATGAGGGTTCAGGCATATCCTAAAATCGGCGAAGACCCTCAGGTTCAAAAATTCATCAAGATTATTCAGCAGCAGCAGGTCGATGCAAAAGAGGCTGCCCGTGACGCAAAAACCCACGAGATGATGGAGAATTTATCTAAATCTCAGCAGGCCGGAAACGAAGAGATATTAAAGTCAATCAATGAAAGCAATGAGAGCATGATTAACTCTGTATCAGACAAAATGAATACGGCTATTGAGTCTGTCGGTGAAAAAACGGCAACGGCTGTCCGTGAGGTCAGCGAGCATACAACGAATACAATGAGGGAAATCAGCAAAACCAGCAATAAGACGATTTGGATTATTGCTATTCTGGGTGGCTTGATTTTCGTTATCGTATTTATTCTTGTCTTCATCGGTATTAAGACAGCCCAGCGCAATTCAGCCCTTCAGGCAGAACAGCTGGATTCAACCCTCAAGCTTATCGCTGGCATGCAGCAGGCAAACAATCAGCTTCTTCTCGGTGGTGTCACTGATCTCAATGGCATGGGGTTGAAATCTGCCGGAAGTTCTCGTTGGGGGGTTGACGCTCTCCCTGCTCCTGAAATGAATGATGATGAAAAAGCCGAGCTTAAGCAACTCGTTATTGATTGTGAAAAACTCGGTTCAGAAATCGATGCGGTTACCAAACGAAAAAATAATTCAAAGAATGTCAGCGAACTGGTATACAAATTGTCAATGCAGTTGGGCTTGAATCAGAATTCTTCAATGATTTATTTCGCGGCCTCTATGGTTTATGATGCGGGTTTCCTTGCTGTTCCAGAAGAATTGCTTGAGGCTGAGTCTCTTACCCCCGAGCAGCGTGAGCAGCTCCGAGATCATGTTAATCTGTATGAGCAGTACATGGGCTTTGTTCCCCGAAAGTATTGGGATATTTTCGAAGATGCGGCAAAGTATCATCATGAAAATACAGACGGCAGTGGCTACCATGGTCTCTCTGGCGAAGATATTCCCCAGATTGCCCGTCTTATTCATGTGGCTGAAAGTTATAACTCTCTTATCAGCCGACGAAATTACAAGCAGATTATGGATAAAGAGACGGCTATTCAGGAACTTGAGTCTAAGCCTAATCTCTATGACATTGAGGTCGTAAAAGTATTGGATTCAATCGTTTAAAAACACTGAATAAATACAGACTGTGCGATACCTGCAGTTTTTCTGTGGGTATCTTTTTTTTTCTTGAAAGAATTGTTATACTTAACAATTATATTTTATTTTGGGGATTTTTTATGTGTGGAATCGTCGGTTATGTCGGCTCAAAGCAGGCAACTCCCGTTCTTATTAATGGTCTTAAAAAACTTGAATATCGTGGTTATGACTCTGCTGGAATTGCCGTTCTGTCAGAAGACTCCGATGAAATTTTGGTTCGTAAATCAAAAGGCGCCCTCAAATTCCTTGAAGAGAAAATCGCTGATGAGGTGATAAAAGGTTCTGTGGGAATCGGTCACACCCGCTGGGCAACTCACGGGGAACCCAGCGATTTAAATTCTCACCCCCACACAAATGTTTCTGGCACAATCGCCGTCGTTCACAACGGAATCATCGAAAATTATGCAAAACTCAAGGCCTGGCTCCAGGATCAGGGAGTTGTTTTTAAAAGCCAGACTGATACCGAAGTCATCGCCCACTTAATCAATTATTTTTATGAAAAGACAGGCGAGATTTTTAAGGCGGTTCTTGAAACCCTTCACCGCCTTGAAGGAAGCTATGCCCTTGGTGTCGTCTGCACGAAATTTCCCGACCGCGTTATTGCAGCCCGAAAGGAAAGTCCTCTTATTGTAGGTCTTGGAAAGGATGAAAATTTTATCGCCTCAGATGTTCCTGCCGTCCTTGAATATACCCGCGATGTCTACTATCTCAATCAGAATGAGCTTGCAGTCCTTTACAATGACCATGTTGATTTGTTTGACTCGTACGGCAACAAGGTAATCCGCCAGCCTTCTCATGTTGAGTGGGATATGGCCAGCGCCGAAAAGGGCGGATATGCCCACTTCATGCTCAAGGAAATCCATGAGCAGCCCAAGGCTCTTACAGACACTCTCCGCCCCCGCTTAGTTTACGAAGGCGAAAAGCCGGTTGACATAAAATTTGACGAAATTGATTTCGGCGAAGACTGGAAGCAGGCTGGAAGAATCGTGATTACGGCCTGCGGCACGGCTTATCATGCCGGTGTCGTCGGAAAGTACGCCTTTGAGAAATTCGCGCGGATTCCTGTGGCCGTTGATGTGGCTTCTGAATTCCGCTACCGGAATCCCATCCTCAACAAAAATGACATCTTCATCGTGATTTCCCAGTCTGGTGAAACCGCTGACACTCTGGCTGCCCTCCGCCTTGCAAAAGAGGCTGGAGCCAAGGTCATTGCAATCACAAACTGTGTCGGCTCTACCGTAAGCCGGGAGGCAGACGAAGTAATCTACACTTGGGCAGGTCCTGAAATCGCCGTGGCCTCAACAAAAGCCTACACAACCCAGCTCATGTGCCTTTATCTCCTTGCAATCAAACTTGGAAAAGAGCGGGGGAATATCTCTTCTTCTGAATACGAGGCTCTGCTTTCTCAAATCCAGCAGATTCCTGCAAAAGCCCAGGAAATCGTTGACAATCAGACAGAAATCCAGAAATTCGCTTCCCAGCAGTTCAATAAATCAAAGATTTTCTACATCGGCCGCTTATTTGATTCGGCTTCCTCTCTGGAAAGCGCACTCAAACTTAAAGAAGTCAGCTACATGCACTGTGAGGCCTTTGCCGCAGGTGAGTTGAAGCACGGTCCCATTGCCCTTGTTGATTCGGATACCCTCGTCGTCGCCATTGCCACCGAGCCGGCTCTCTACGAAAAACTTGCCTCAAATATTGTTGAGGTAAAAAGCCGTGGGGCTGTCACAATGGCAATCACCCTGGATAAAAAAGGCGCATTTGATTCCTGCTGCAACTCGGTGATTACAATCCCGGACACCGACGCGGCCTTAGCCTCAATGCTTTCGATTATCCCTGCCCAGCTTTTCGCCTATTACTGTTCAGTCCTCAAAGGAAACGACCCGGATAAACCGCGAAACCTGGCAAAATCAGTAACGGTGGAGTAAGTCGAAGTTAAAATTACATCCTTGTAATTTTAACTTCGCACGAGAAAATTCTGTTCACCTAAAGGCAAACAGAATTTTCTCTCTTGTTTTTTCCGACATCCTGTCGGAAGTTTTTCTAATATTTAAGAAGGATTTTCGTAATTTAAAAGAAAAAATCTGCGCTAATCTGCGCTTATCGCGTCAAAATTAAACTTGGAGTAAATATGCGAATTCTTTGTCTTGGCGACAGCATAATGCAATATAACGATTTTTCGACTTTTCCTCAGACTGGCTGGGTTCAGGAATTGCGCCGCTTTTTCCCTGATGATACGGTCTGGCTTGATTTTGCCCGCAACGGACGAAGCACTAAGTCTTTTATCGACGAAGGCCGCTTTGAGCGCGTGATGACCGAAGCTCAAAAAGGGGATTTTGCCATGATTCAGTTTGCCCACAACGATGAAAAATCCGCCGACCCCACAAGATACACTTCCTGTGAAAAGGACGGGGCTTTCCGAAAGAACCTTTCTTACTTTGTGCGGGAATTACGCTCTAAGGGCGTAAAGCCTCTTTTGCTCACTCCAATGGCCCGCCGCATGTTTGAGAATGGCGAAATCAAAAATTCTCACGGAGAATACCCTCAGGCGATAATCGAGACTGCCGCAGAAGAAAAAGTTCCCTGCATAGACATGAACGCCCTTACGATGGATTTTCTCTCTAAATGCGGAGAAGCCTCTTCCCGCCGATTCTACATGAACTTTGACTCAGGCCTTTACGAAAACTACCCCGAAGGAAAAAGCGACAACAGCCATCTTCGTCCCGAAGGAGCAAACGCCTTCTCAAAAATCGCCGCAAATGAAATCCAAAAAATCAGCGAGAAATTCCCGGATTATAAAGAACTGTCAGAGTCCTGCATGAAAAACACCGCCTGCCGCTTTGACGACACCGGCGAAAACGAAGAGATTGACGACGAGTACACTGTCTTTCAGAAATAAGTTTGTGTGCTTGACCTCTTATCAGATTGACCAAAAGGCATAATTTCTGTTATAATTTATTCACTTCATTTTTTGAAGTATGGGCCATTAGCTCAGCGGTTAGAGCAGAGGACTCATAATCCTTTGGTCCTTGGTTCAAATCTATGGACTAGATTGAATTTAACACTTCGGGATAGGTGCTAAATTCGTATAATACAAGCATTTACAAAATAATCTGACCTTTAGGTTTTTGAAAATGTTAAGCAAATGTTAAGTGCTTAACATAAAAACTTGGAGGTTCAAATGGATTCAAATTATCATATCTTTAAAAAATCTGTTCAATCAAAAGGCAAAACTGTACACAAGTGGTACTGCTATTGGAACGATCCTGTAGACGGCAAAATGAGGCAGAAAGTCTGCAAGGGGTGTAAGACACAGGCAGAAGCATACACCTTTGTTTCTTCCCTCCCTCCATTGTTCTCTCGGAAAAAAATCACCATTGCAAAAATTGCCGATGGTATGTATATTCCGGGCGGTCAGCATATCGAGCGGATGGAAAAGCTGGGAAAACGCTATTCCATCGAAACACTTAAAGGCAAGCGGTTTTTGCTGAAAGTTTTCCTTGAGCAGTTTGGAAATCTTGAATTGCAGGAATTGACCATTCCGATGGTGATTGATTTTCTTGCCGCAGACGGACATTCTGGCAGTTGGAAGAATAATTTTCTTACTGTCGTTGGTGAGATATATGAAGAAGCACCGTTTATGGGATTGCCGTATGTTCCTATCCCTCATTTTCCAAAATTTAAAAGAAACAGCAACAAAAAAGATGTTTTTACGACTGATGAACTGAACATCTTGTTTGATGAGTCGCTTTGGGTAAGGCTTAGTTCTGAAAAATATGCAAAGCATCCGCAATTTAATGAAGGGCATCGAGCAATTTATCTGATGTTTTTGTGTTGTATAGAATGTGGGCTTCGTGTTGGGGAAGCAATCGGTGTGAGAGTAAAACAATTCTTGTTTGAACAGGACATGCTTGTTGTAGACGGATTCTATAAACACAATCAACTTGTCAGAACGAATTACAATAAATGCGGCTCGGAAGATGATAAAAAGATTCGTGTTGTTCCGTTGCCTCAAAATTTTGCGTTGATTATGCGGCAGTACATTTTGGAAAACAAATTTGCTGAAAATGATTATGTTTTCCAACGGTACAATAAGCCAATCAGAAAATGGCTTGCTGAAGAATGGTTCAGGCGAGCGATTGCGAGGTCAGGAATTGAAGTTGGAAACAGAATCCTTACGCCTCATTCTTTGCGGTATACCTACATCACGCGAATGCGGCGGGAAGTCGCGGGCGAGACCGTCCAAAAGATTGCGGGTCATACGAGCCTTGCTATGACAGACCATTATACACGAGCGGCGATTCCAGAACTTGTAGAAGCGGTAAGACCTGCGGTAGACGCGGCAAACAGATTATTTGACTAGATAAAGAGGCTCAAATGAGCGATAATAGAAATATGAAGATATACTCCGCGCAAGAATTATATGACAGGCTGAAAGATTCCGATGAATGTGTCTGGATTGAGGCGAAAGGCGAAGATGATACGGCAGAATCGCTTATGGAATCAGTATGCTCATTCAGCAATGAGCCTGGTCTTGGCGGCGGATACATTCTTCTTGGGATTGGAGAGGATAAAAGGTCTGTTGATGACCGCTTCCCTATTGAGGGTGTTTCAAATCCCGATAAAAAGCAACTTGATATTTCTACGCAATGCGCCAGCATGTTCAACATGGCAGTACGCCCACGAATTGATGTTGAAAAACTTGACGGAAAGAACATCTTGAAAATTTTCGTTCCTGAGCTTCCTACGCAACAAAAGCCTTTGTATTTCAAAAAGCATGGGCTTCCGCAGGGCGCGTGGCGAAGAATCGGCTCTGGCGACCAACACTGCACAGAAGATGATTTGCGCTCGTTTTATCTGGACGATTCAAGTTTTGATTCGGGCGAGGTAAAACGAACTTCTATTTCAGATGTCGATGAAAAAGCCGTTGACTATTATCGGGTGCTTCGTTCGCGGGTCAATCCAAAGGCAGAAGAATTGAAATACGACAATAAGGAATTATTGGAATCACTTGACTGTCTGACTGAAAACGGCACTTTAACCCATACGGGGCTTTTGATGTTCGGCAAAAAACAGGCGCACCGAAAATTTTGCCCCATGACACGGATTGATTATATTCGCGTTCACGGAAATGAATGGGTGGAAAATCCCGACGAAAGATTTTCCACCGTAGAATTCTCTGGCTCATATTTATTGCAGCTTGACAGGATTCTTGATGCGATAATTGCCGAGCTGCCGCTTAATTTTTCGCTCAAAGAAGGCGAAATTCAGGCAACGACAAAGCCAAATCTGCCTGAGCGAGTCTTGCGCGAGGCAATCGTCAATTCTTTGATGCATCGTTCCTACAGAATGAACCGTCCTACTCAGATTATCCGCTACAACAACCGCATTGAGATTATAAACGCAGGATATTCTTTGCGAAATCAAGAGTCTATCGGCACTGCTGGAAGTTATACCCGAAATCTTTACCTTGCGACAATTTTCCACGAGACGAACCTTGCCGAAACAAAAGGCACGGGAATCAGAACGATGCGGCGGTTGCTTTCCGAAAACAACATGCCGCTCCCGACATTTGAATCAAACCGAGGCGATGATTCGTTTACTATCCGTCTGATTGTAAAGCCATTCTACGATGAGGATGATATAAAATGGCTCAAACTGTATGAAAACTTTGATTTCAACAAAAATCAGAAAGAGGCGTTGATTTTTGCCCGTGAAGTCGGTGCACTTGATACGGCGACCTATTCACAGATGAATCTTGTGCCAACAAATATTGCCTTTGAGGAACTTGGCAAGATGAAAGATGCTGGCGTTCTGATTCAGAAAGGACGGACGGAAGATGTGGCGTATTACAAATTAAGGCAAATATCCCAAGTAAATGTCCCTGTAAATGTCCCTGTAAATGTCCCTGTAAATGTCCCTGTAAATGAACGGCAAAATCAGATTCTGCAATACCTAAAAAACGGCGAGTCTTACACAGCCAACCAATTTGCAGAAAAGTTGCATGTGACTGAGAAAACGATAAAGCGTGATTTGCAATATCTTACCGAGAATGGACTTGTCAAAAGGTCTGGCTCGGATAAGACCGGCAAGTGGGAAATAAACAAGTGATGCAAAAAGCTTGCTCGTGTGGAGCAAGCCTTTTGTTCGTTACTGTTTATTCAGTTCTTTTTCGCGCTTTAGTTGTCGTAGCTCTAGTTTTGAAGCGATATAGTTATCAATGAACTTTTGGTCTTCTTTTTCAAGACAATCGTAGCCTTTTAAAAGCCCTGAATAGGACTTTGCCAAGCCATAAATAAATGCATCAAAGTTTTCTTGATGATATTCATCTTTTGTAAGCAACCATTGCAATGAAACTTTTAATTTTTTTGCTATTTCTGGTAGAACATTTTCTGGTAGATTGGCTTTTCCGCATACCCAGTTTGCAAGAATTTCATAATCAACTATATCGCTTAAATACTTTTGATGCAGTGATTCAATGTCATAATCATAATCTTGATTATTTTGTCTCAAAACGATTTCAATTCGGTATAAAATACTCTTTCGGCTACAAGGGTTTTCTAAAGTATTTTGCTCATTGGCATTATCAAATTGTTCTCCGTATACTAACCAATCCAAAGAAACATTCATGAATTTTGCAACTTTTGCTACAAGTTCAATAGATGGGAGAACATTTTTAGATTTCCACGAAGATATAGTTGAATTTGGGATATCAACTATAGCACAGAATTGACGACGACTTATTTTTTTATCTTTGAGATAATTTTCCAAAATTTCTACAAATTCTGCACTACTTCGCATAAATTCCTTGACATTGAGAAACAATAATAATATATTATTAAATGTACGAGTTTTAAGACAGTTATTTATAACTTGTACATTGTTGCTAATCACAACCTGTTAGGTCAGAGATTTGTAATTGCTTGTAAATTCATTATATCACAAAAAACCGTAAAAATAAACTATCCCATTCATATTTTTAGGCGAAAGGAGATTTTATGCAAAATTTTGACTTGGAGTTGAAAACGCTTCAAATCCAGAATGAAAGGCTTCTGCGAGAACTTGCAGAAGTTCACAAAATGTTGGAAATGCCAGAGAAACAATCGGCATATTCCAAGGAATACTATACCGTGGAAGATTGCGCTGGTATGAAAGGCGGGGCTGCTTTGAACACTTACAAAGCAAACCGTTTTTTACTTCCTGGCTGTGGCAACCCGAAATTTTCTGTATTCATTGCAGGTCGCTTGGCTTTTCCCCATGATGAAGTCATGAAGTGGCTGAAAATCAGTGATGCTGACTATATCGACTATGCAAAAGAATGTGGTGTAACTGTAGTGCCGGAAAAATATCTTCATCTTGCCAAAAGGGCAAAACAGAAAGTGGAGGTAGCACAATGCTAAAAAAAGCAAAAATGCCACTGAGCGGCAACTCAATGGCATGGGCAGGTCGTTTTGTAAACCGAACAAAAACAAACCGTAGTCATACTTATAACAAAAAAATCAGATTTTATCTAGTTCATAAGTCGTACTATGGGAATCGCTGTAGGAGGACTTGTGAGCGAAACTTATTTTGTTAAGCAGCATCGTAAAGACAACTTCACAATTCTTGATAACACTTGTATTCGTGATATTAGGCTTTCATGGAAATCAAAAGGACTCCATACCTATCTGATGAGTTTGCCAGAAGACTGGAAGATATGTCTTTCAGATTTGATAAACCGCTCGCTTGATGGACGTGATTCCGTAACATCTGCAATAAAGGAATTGGAATCTTTGGGCTATATGCAAAGAGATGTAAAACGCACTGAAAAAGGTTGCTTCAAGAATTTTTGCTATATGGTTTTTGAAAGTCCTAGAAACTCAGATGCTAAAAAATCAGAATCACCAGTAACGGATTATCCATTTACGGAAAACCCGAAAACGGCTAACCCGATTTCGGATAAACCGTATTCGGAAAATCCACCACTACTAACTACTAATAAACTAAATACTGATAAACAAAAAACTGAACTAACTAACTCAGCTCTTCCACAATCAGAAAGCAAACAGTCAGTTAGTGAGTCAGTTTTTGTAAAAATCATAAAAGGTTTATTCGGTGGTGGGTATCCGTTCGACAGGGATTTTGAATCTGCGGTTTTGAAACAGCTTTCTGATGCAGGAATCGAAGACCAAAATCTTGAGGCATATCTGAAATATGTATTTGAACGGACGAAGCTCGGAAATGTGCAGAAATCGTTTGAAGGATTGTACAGAAAACTGGCTTTGGCAAGTTCAATTGTGCGAGACTTCAAGAATTCTTGTTTCAGCAAGAAAGCGGAGAACCCGAACACGACAGAACAGAAAATCAGATACATTGACTGCCAGATTTGCACAACCCGATTTAAAGAGTTTGACTTTAACTGCCCGACTTGCGGAGTTTCTTTGCGAGAAATCAATGAACAATCGCAACCTGATTTCATTGTACGAAAGAAACTCTATGAGATGTCGGAAAGTGAAAAGCAAGCTTACGAATCTGCTTTATCAGAAATTACATCGCAGATAAAGAGACGAACAGGAAGGCCTTTTCTTCTTGAAAGTGAAAAAATCCACTTCTGGAAAGAATATGGAATCTTAAACTAACAAAACAGGAGCGATATACATGAAACAAAACGCAATCTTTAATCTTCTTGATAAAAACAAAGAAGGCAAAATTATCAAAATCAAGCTGGAAGAAATAACGATGCTTCCAGAATTACAGAATGCCTTTCACATGGACGCCGAAGTGAAGGACAGAATCAAAGCGGATATTGCACAGAACGGCTTTTCAAAGGCTCACCCAATTCATATTTTCCGTTGGGAAGATAAATGGGTACTTTGCGATGGTCACACACGCTACACTGCGGCAAGAGAATTGGGATTGGAAAAAATCTATGCACAGGTGCATGAGTTTGAATCAATTAACCAAGCATTGCTGTTCTCGATGAAAGAACAGTTTAACCGCAGAAACATTGAGGATTCAGAACTTTTCAAGCAGTTTGAAATTCTTCGCCAAGAAGAAATTGACGGACGAAAACTGACTGCAACGGAAATGAGCGAGCGACTTAAAAAGTCAAAACGGCATATTTTCAAATTGCAGGAAGTTTTTTCAAAATCATCAAAGGAGCAACTGAAAGCAATCCGTGAGGGCGAGGCTTCAATCAATCAGGTGTACAACGAGATTAAGAAACAGGAGCAGATTGAAGCGCAAAATAAATCAGAGGTAGAAAAAACAGAATCACTCTCTGAAGTTGCTAAGCCGACTTCACAAGCCACTTCCAGTGATAAAACATCGGAACAAGTCTCTGCGCAGCAAATTGAGCAGACCGTTCAGAGTGAAATGCAGAAAAACTTGCAGAGGAAGCACCGTGAACTACAGAACAAGGAAATCGAACTGAAACAGAAAGAGGCGAAACTTTCCAAGCGACTTTCTGACAAACAAATTCTTCTGCTCGGTGCAAAATATGCACTCATTCAAACGGCAAAAGGAAAGTTCGCTACTGAAATTTTGGAATCACCGTTTTTCAAAGATTCCGTCAAGGCTTCCGATATTTCCTTTGTGCCAGAAGATTTGGAACTGCTGAAAACAATTTAAATCAACTTTATGGGCGGACTTCTGACGGATTCCGCCTTTCTTTTTCAACGAGGTACAACTATGGCTGAATTTGACGGGTGGCGTGTGACGGCTCTTTGTAGACCTAAATATTCATTCGGGCATAATCTTCGCTTGCAGGGATATGTCGAAAACCAGAAACACATCGACCCAACAAGAAATCATGAGGTGCTTTTGCATTTGGGCGATGAAAGAGAATCCTATCAAGCCATTTTTGGCGAAGCAATCAAAAAGTACAATGCAAGGCAGAAACGGAAAGACCGCAGAATTACCGACTATTACCAAAAAATTCTTGATGATGAGCGGAGCGGTAGTCACAAAAATCCAAAAGCGAATGCGGAGCGAAAGCCGTTTTATGAATTCCAGTTTTACATCGGAAACCGAAACTCTCACTGCCCTGACGAAAAAGCAAAAAAGGTGCTTTCCTTGTATATCCAAAAAATAATGGTCAAAAAGTTTCCGAACTTTGTGCCTACGAGCATAACAATGCACAATGATGAATTCAGTTTTGACCGAAAAGGAAATCGCATTGAGTCTCCGCTTCATTTCCATGTGGTCGGCGTGTTTGTTGCCCACGCGCTTACAGCCGAAGAACTGAAAGAAGAAAATGAATACCGTGCAAAGTGCAAGGAAGCGAAAAAATCAGAACTTGCCGAAAAAGGAATTAAATGGGATGACAAGGAATGGAAAAAGAAGGACTGGCGCGCGGGCATGATTGACCGCTGGGGAAAGTCGTTAGAAAAGGGAATGGGATTGCAGAGCTCAATGTCTGCCGCTTGTAACGAAATGGGATTTTTCACCGAAAAGGGAAAAGGCACAGCCCAGCAACAGTTTGAGGAAGCACTTCGTTACGATTTGATGGATTTTTGCGAGTCTATGGGTATCAAAATCAATCGCACGAAAGGCTACAGCCACAGTCATAAAGAAAAGGAAGTCTACAAGGCTGAACAGGACAATTTGGCTCTAGAAGCGGAACTCAATGAAGCACAGGAATTGCTTGAAGCAAAAGAATTCGCCTTTCAAAATCAAAAAGATGATTTTGATTATAAAATCGAACATCTTGAAGAAATCGAGCAAGAATTAAACAATCAGAAAAGCGACCTTGAACAGAGAGAAGAACGCTTGCAGCAAGATGAACAAAATTTGAAGAATCGGGAGAATCAACTTTCGGAAGAAAAGAAAGAACTGGCTTGGAAAGAAAAAGAAATTGACTCCACAAGGAAATATCAAGTCGAAAAAGAAGCAAAGCTTTCTCGTGATGAAAAATATTTGGACTATAGAAAAGAAAAACTTGACGAGCAAGCGAAAAGGCAAAACGAGCGAGAAAAACGAATCTTGCAAGGAGAAGAGCCGCTTCTTAAAAAAGAGCGTGAACTTACAGAAACAGCAAAAGAATTGTCGGATAGGGAAAATGCTGTTTTGCAAAAAGAATCAAACTTGGAAATCCGAGAAACTGAAATTCAAGAGCGTGAAAAAATTACAACCGAAAAATCGGATTCAGCAGTTCAAAAAGAACTTCTTGCAAAAGCGGAACTTGAAGAAGCGCAAAATGCAAGGAATGAATCTATTTCTGCAAATAACGAAATGCAAAAAATCTACGAAGAAAATCAAAATCAAATCACCCAGTTCAATGCAGAAAACCGTTCAAAAATTGAAGAAATTGCCAAATGGAAAGAAGCAGCGGAACAAATCAAAGATTCTGATTCATGGATAAATTCAGCGTTCATAGACTACAAAAATAACCTCCACAAAGAAAATGCCCTGCAAACGCTTTTTCAGAAAGTAAAAGCGGGAGTTGCGGTGGCAATTGCAAAGGTAAAGCAAGCCTACGACAAAAAACTTTCCGAACTGCACAAACGGCTTTTCGGACACAAGCGATTCTATCATTCTGGCGATACTATTGTGTGTGAATACAGTTACGGCGAAAGCGACTATGCCGATATGCTCCGTGACACTCCAGTTTCAGAAATTGAAAAGGCTATTTCAGAAACCAAGAGAAAAGGAAAATCTACCTTTGCAGAAGCTGCTGCACTTGATAAAGGATTTTTCTTTTACGAGCGTTACTTTACGAAAGCGAAAACGCTAGCACAAGAACGGCAGATTGAGTTGGAAAGGGAGCGTGAACGCGAGGGCTATTCACGATAGCCGTCAAAAAAAGAAGGGTGAAAAAAACTGAAAACTCAGCACTGGCATTTTGTCCGAGTTTTCATGTCGTGACTGCCAGTGCAATGTTGCACAGTTTTTGAGGGGCGACCGTAAAGCCCCTAAAGGAAAGTCCAGAAAACGCAAGTTGTCTGCCCGAACATCGTGAGGGTCGGAGCGTAGCGGAGAGCGCCTAAACGACACTGATAAAAGGCTTGCACTTTTGTCGGTGTCAGTGTGGTGTACACTGAGATTGACGGAGCCAATCTCGCAGGATTCTCGCTTCGCTCGAATTGTGGTGCAAGGTTGCACGCTTACACGACATTTGCAAATCAGCTTCTGCTGTGAGTTTTGTAAAAAAGATTTTGTACTAAAACTAAAGTTTAATAAATCAGTTTATAAGAGGTACAAAATGATATACGGCTATATCCGCGTTTCAAGTGACAAACAGACGGTAGAAAATCAACGGTTTGAAATCAACAAATTCTGCCAAAAAGAAAATCTGCACATTGACGGCTGGATTGAGGAAACAATCAGCGGAACAAAGAATTACGACAAACGGAAGCTTGGGGAACTTTTGAATCAGGTGCAGAAGGATGATTTGATTATTTGTGCGGAACTTTCACGGCTTGGAAGAAATCTTTTTATGATTATGGAGATTTTGCATATCTGCATGAATAAGGAATGTAAAGTCTGGACGATAAAAGATAATTATCGTCTTGGTGATGATATTCAAAGTAAGGTGCTTGCGTTCGCTTTTGGACTGAGCGCAGAAATTGAGAGAAATCTCATCAGTCAGAGAACAAAGGAAGCGTTAGCTCGCAAAGTAAATGAGGGTGTTGTTTTGGGCAGACCAAAAGGAAGGAAGACCTCACCCACAAAGCATAAGCTATATCAAAAAGATGAAATCATCTGTGAGCTGTTGATTTGCGGAATTTCTCAGCGAAAAATTGCAAAGTTGTTTTCGGTAGACAGAAATACTCTTGCCCGCTTTATGCAAAACAGTAAACTTCTTCAAAAATACAAAAAACTGTATGAAAAGAAATGAGCGATTTTGTTCGGCAGAATTCGTGTGAGTGCGCGTTTACCACAAGCGACAGCTGGGTTATTTTGTCGCCGATTGAGCAGAGCATAAAGCGCAAGATTGAAGCCGTTGGCATTCCGCTCAAAGACTGGGACATAAATATCTATCGTGGAGTACTTACTGGTTTCAATGACGCATTTATCGTAAGCGGAGCGAAACGCGATGAGATACTTGCGAATTGTAAAACTGACGATGAAAGAGAGCGCACTGCGGAACTTATTCGACCGATTTTGCGCGGACGGGATATAAAGAGATATTCTTACAGCTGGGCTGATTTATGGCTTATTTATATACCGTGGCATTTCCCTTTGCAGTTTGACCAAACGATTCAAGGTACTTCTGATAAGGCAGAAAAAGAATTTAAAAAACAATATCCAGCTGTTTATGCTCATTTGTTGCAGTACAAGAAAGAATTATCTGCACGAAACAAAGCAGAAACAGGGATTCGCTATGAATGGTATGCAATGCAAAGATGGGGTGCAAATTATTGGGACGAATTTAATAAGCCAAAAATCGTATGGGGAAATTTAAATCTATCTGCAACATATACGCTTGCTCCTGAGGGAATGATGATAAATGCTCCAGCTACAATGATTGTTCCTGCAAGTGAAAGCATTTTGTGCATCTTGAATTCTAAGCTGGCAGATTATTATATCCGTAATTTGGGAGTTACAAGAAATGGCGGATATTTTGAATATAAGCCGATGTTCATTGAACAGTTACCAGTTCCTAAGAATATCGATGAAAAATTATTCTCAAAATTCACAGAAAAAGAATTACAGAGTGAAGATGAAATAGACCTCAAAGTTTATGAACTTTATGGCTTAACACAAGAAGAAATCGAGTTCATTGAGCATAAATAATGCTTTTTCCATAAAATTATGCTATAATATAAGTTATGGAGGTTGCGATATGACTATGCAGGCTGTTTCTATAAAGATTCCTGATTCAATGGTTGAATACACCGCGGTTCAGAATGAAGGCGAAGAGCTTATGCGTAATGCGATGATTTTGTTTCCTTATATTCAGAATGAAACCATTTCGCACGGCAAGGCCGCCCAAATTCTTGGAATAAACAAGCTGGATTTGATAGCTATGTACAGCACTCTGGGAATTCCGTACCTCGACCAGACAAAAGAAGAGCTTGAAAGTGATATATCCGTTATAAAAAATCTTCGGAGCTGCCCCGCATGACCGTAATTTCTGATACAACCCCGATTATCTCACTCATAAAAATAAATCGTTTGGATTTACTCCAGAAATTGTTTGGGGAAATACTTATCCCCGAAGCTGTTTATAGGGAACTTACTACAAACATTCTCTTTAAAAATGAGGCGGATATAGTAAAAACCTCTGATTTTTTGAAAACCTCACCAGTACAAAACAGAAAGGCACTGGAAGTTTTACAGGCTGCCAGCGGGCTGGATGACGGAGAAAGTGAAGCAATTATCCTTGCAGACGAAGTAAATTCCGATGCGCTCATAATTGACGAACGAAAAGGGCGAAAAGTCGCTCAAAAATTAGGTTTAAAGATTACTGGCACGGTCGGAGTCTTGCTTCAAGCCCATGCAGAAAATATGATTACATCCGATGAAATAAAAGAGTACCTTGAACAGCTTAAAAACAGTAATATTCGCCTGAGCGATTCTCTTATACAAGAAGCGTTATCTTTACTATAAATTTTGGACGAATTTAATAAGCCAAA
>JAFUHS010000131.1 GCA_017468745.1 Treponema sp.
GATGTAACCACCAGCGGAAAGTCCATTGAAGAGACCTATCCCAAAATCAAGGCTCAGGAAGAAAAAGAAGGTGCGATTAAAATCGTGGGCGAAATCGTTTCCTTAAACCGCATGGAAAAGGCCCCCGACTCAGAAAAAGCCGCGCTGGACGTAATCAGCGAAAAATACGGTTTTCCTGCCCGGGCAATCGTAAGCATGAGTGATGTGGTCGATGCCCTCTACACGAATGGCGACAAAAAAATCATCACCGACGAGATTAAGGCCGAAATCGACAAATACTACGAGATTTACGGAGCTAGGTAAGTTGAAAGCTGAAAACTGAAAACGGAAAGTTGAAAATCCCTCACAGAGCTTGGGAGCGCACAGAGGTTTTATTATTCCGCCGAAAAAGTGTTGTATGTTGACATAAATTCGTCGGAATAATTGTATTTTTTACTCACTTTTTCTATAATAAAATCATGCGAAGAAATTTCATAGAAAAACTGATTGAATGGAAGGAAAGCCCGAATCGTAAGCCTCTTGTTCTCTGGGGGGCCAGGCAGGTCGGAAAAACATGGCTGCTCAAAGAATTCGGTAAAACTTGCTTTGAGAATGTTCTCTATATTTCATTTTATAACAATAAAAAAGACTCTGACCTTTTTGAAAGGGATTATGACACTAAACGCATACTTGGTGCACTTGAGATTCAGCATCACATAAAAATCCTGCCTTCTAAGACTCTCATTATTTTTGATGAAATTCAGGCGGCACCTAAAGTCCTTGAGTCGCTGAAATATTTTTGCGAGGAGGCCAGTGAGTATGCACTTGTCGCCGCCGGTTCTCTTCTTGGGGTAAGCATTCATGAGGGCTTGTCTTTTCCCGTGGGAAAGGTAAATGAACTCCGCCTTTTTCCCATGACTTTTTCTGAATTTTTGCTGGCTTTGGGAGAAGAAAATCTTGCGAGGCTAATCGAAGAAAAAAATCCTGAAAATCCCTTGATTTCTGATTTGAGGGAAACATTTATTCCTTTTTTACGGGATTACTATTTTACTGGTGGAATGCCTGAGGCTGTCCTTGCTTTTGTTGAGAGCCGTGACTATGACAAGGTTCGAAGTGTGCAGAATGATATTATCAGTCAGTATGAAGGGGATTTCGGAAAGCATGTGGATTCAAAAGAGCTGCCGAGAATCCGCATGGTATGGAATTCCCTTCCTATGCAGCTTGCAAAAGAAAATAAAAAATTCTTTTTCGGGCAGATAAAAAGCGGCGCAAGAATGAAAGAATTTGAAATAGCGATTCAGTGGTTGTGTGACGCCGGACTTATTTACAAAGTGCAGAAAGTTTCTAAGCCTGCCATGCCTTTGAAAGCATATTCCGTCTTTTCAGATTTTAAGATTTACCTGAATGACATCGGGCTTTTAGCTGCCCTCAGCGAACTTGATAAGGACAGCATTATAAGCGGAAATGATGTTTTTGTGGAATTCAAGAGTGCCCTTACGGAACAATATGTGCTTCAGGAGCTTAAAGCCATGACTTCATACACGCCATATTATTACTCAGGGGAAAAATCGACTTACGAGGTGGATTTCTTGATTCAACAAGGAAAATTAATCGTTCCTCTTGAAGTAAAAGCCGAGGAGAATGTAAAGGCTAAGAGCCTGAGATTTTTTGTTGATAAATTCGAGTCTGAGTATGCTGTCCGCACATCAATGTCAAATTATCGAAAAGAAGAATGGCTGACGAATATCCCCCTGTGGGCGGTAAGCGGGGTGTAGGAAAATCCCTCACAGAGCTTTGGAGGGCACAGAGAGATTCTCCGGGTGGGAAAAATATAAAGCCTCAGTCATGCCTTTTTTTGTGTGACTGAGGCTTTTTCTTATTATTTTAGAAAAATCTCTGTGCGCTCTGTGCGCTCTGTGAGGAATTTATCCATCCGTAATTTACTTCAGAATCTCTCTTGCTCTTTCCAGAGCTCCTGAGATGTGGTCGTGGATGTTTTCCCGGCCCAGCTTGTCGGCCATGCCTGTTTTTTCA
>JAFUHS010000132.1 GCA_017468745.1 Treponema sp.
ACTCGCGCCCTCCGCTGGCTTTTTCTTCTCTGCATTGTGTGCGTCGAACACGATGGGGTCAGCCCTAAGAGCCTCCCCACGCGTACCTTTCCCTTTCCTTCACTTGTCTGTTTTTCCGTTCAAAGAACTTTGTGGCCGCCGCCGTATCGCGGCGGGTGAGAATGAATATATCACGCCCGCGTTTTAGTGTCAACAGATTTTCTCTTTTTTTTCGATTTTTTTTGTTTTTTTTTGCGGTTTTTTTCCGCCACCCCCGCGCGGCCGCCTGAACCGGCCCCATACGGGGAGGGCCGCCCAGCTATGGAGCGGTGGCGCCGCGCGCCAGTGCCCACGGGGCACCGAGGCCACGCCGAGCCGCGGAACAGCGCATGACGGTGGATTTGCGCCTAAAAAAAATAAGAATTTTCTAGACTATTTGGTATAATTAAATTATACTTCTCAATTATAGGAATATCAGGAAAAAGAGATGAGCAAGCCTCTAAACGCTATAAAGTTACAAAAAGTTTTCGAGACCGAAAAGCTTCTTAACGAGATTCGTGATACGGATGTTCTTTTGGAACGGATTCTCACAGAAGCCCGTGCCATCGCAAATGCAGACGCCGGCTCTATCTATATCATCGAAGACAAGCAGCCTTCGTCAGTTCCAGCACTCAATTATACAGACGAGGAGCATTTTTACAAAAACAAACTTCTGCGTATTAAATATGCGCAGAACGACAGCCAGAGACCTTCCCGTCCAGATGCAAAATCTCCTTATGTCTATTTTACAGTTCCTATCACAAAAACTTCCATTGCCGGCTATTGTGCCTGTACAGGAAAAATTCTTAATATTCCTGATGCTTACCACATTGAGGGCGAAACACCTTATAAATTCAACAGCAGCACAGATATTTCGACAGGATACAAAACGGTCTCAATGCTGACCCTGCCTCTAATAACAAGTAGCGGGCAAACACTGGGAGTCCTTCAGATTATCAACGCAAAAGACAGCGACGGCTCGGTAGTAGCATTCAGCAACGAGTCAGTTGAATTTATAAAACAATTCGCATCAAGCGTTACACAGGCTCTTGAGCACACATACCTCACGAGCAACATGATTAAACGGATGCAGCGAATGGCAGAATTTCGAGACCCGAAAGAAACAGGAACTCATGTTGAGCGAGTCTCAGACTTTTCCCTCGAGATTTATGACCAGTGGGCGCTGAATCACAAAATCGACAAAGAAGAGAAAATGAAATTCCGCGACATTCTTAAAATCGCTGCGAAATGTCACGATTTGGGTAAAGTCGGTATTTCAGATGTTATTTTAAAAAAACCAGGTCCAGGCCGTTTTACAGATGAAGAAAGGGCAATAATGATGAGCCACACCTGTATCGGAGCCCAGCTCTTCACTGAGCCGGAATCAGAAATCGATGTAATGGCTCGCGATGTCGCCCTTCACCATCACGAATGGTGGGACGGAAGCGAAAAAGGTTACCCGGGCAATATCAATTACATGGCATACGAGATAGGAAACCCCATAGAAAAGTGTAAGCCTCTCAAAGGGGAGGAAATTCCTCTCTCAGCACGGATTGTTGCAATCGCTGATGTATTCGACGCCCTTTCCCACAGCCGTGTCTACAAAGAAGCATGGTCGATTGACGATGCTTTCATGGAAATTCAAAGTCTTTCCGGAAAGCAATTCGATCCAGCCCTCGTACTCGCATTTTTGGAAGTAAAAGACCGAATCATATCCATTAACGCCGCATACGAACGCATGGAAAAATAAGTTTTAGGGAAGTCCGAAAAGCCTGTCTTTTTCAAGTCAAGTCTGGAAATACAGTCTGCACTTGCGCAGAAAAGTCGTTTCAGACTTTCCTTATATTGTACATTTCAGCGATGATATGCTTCTGTAATTCTTCAGTGAAAACTGTCGAGAACTTTTTCAATTCCTTTTCGCCGTAATAATTTCCTTTTCCACCGCCGAGCCCGATTTCAGCCATATTAAGGGAAAATTCACGCTCACGAAGCTTGTCAAGGATATTGTCTTTTGTGAAAATCAGACCACGGTCATTCATCACTTTTATCCCCTTATCAACAAGTCTGGCTGCGAAGAGAATATCGCGGGTCAAAACAATATCATTTTCATTGCAATGAGAAAAAATATAGTCATCGGCAGCATCTTTTTCTTTATTGCAAAGAATCATCTGCACATTTTTTTCTGATTTAATTTCATGGTTTGCGACAAAAAAAACAGAAACAGATTTTGAGGAGGCGTGACTCACGGCAAATGAGCGGGCCTTACCCGGAAAAGAATCAGCATCAAGCCAGACTGAAAACCTGAACATTACTGCAATGCCTTTTCGATTTTTTCTATCATCATTTTTGTAAGACGCTCGGCCTCATTGCTTTCCTCTTCATCGGCAAAAATACCTGCTGCATCAGCACCAGAGCCTTTCGCAAACTGAGCCTTTGACTTTTCTTTGTACAACTCATCGCAGAGCATAATACCGGCAAGAGAAGATACCTGAAGAGGATTTTTTAAAGCCCCGTTGGTTTGAATCCGTTCAATGATTTTTTTATAATAACCGAGAAGCTTGTGAAGATATTCATCGCTTTCGTTCACCTGAATGACGAAAGGCGGATTAAAGACATCAATCTGAAGGGAGCCCATAGGCTAAAAAATATCAAACATGGGCTGCTGTGAAGAATCAGCTTCCGAACTGGCGGGATTCTGATTTTCTGCCGGTAAAGGACTTACGCCCGCATCTGAATCTGATTCGCCGAATTCAAAATCAACCTCTGGCGTGAAAGAAGCCGAAGCTGAGTCATCAGACTGCACTCCCGAAGAAGTTGCGGCAGGCTGCACTTCCGTCTGTGGAATAGAAGACTCCTGATTAGAAGCAGCAGGGTCTGTAAAAACAGGCTCTGAAGAAACTTCGTTTGAAGAAACAGGGGATTCCGGAGCATCATTTTGCGGCAGGGATTCAACTGGTTGATTTTCACTATTAGAAAGAGAGTCACTCTGGATTGGAGCGGCCTGTTTTGAAACAGAAGAAGTCTGAGCCGCCGAAAGAACGACATTTTCAACCGCATTCAGACGGCTCAGAGCTTTAAGGATTCCTTCTTCAATCTTGCTCTGATTGGACTCAAAAGATGAAAATTGCTCCGATTTTGCGGCGAGTGCATTTGAAAGCTCTGCGCATTTGCTACGCAAAGCAGCATTCTCTGCATTAAGCTGTTCGATTTTTTTAACAGCACTTTCAACCTTTTCTTCCAGCAACAGAACCTGATCGAATGAAATCATAAAATTTCCTTTTTAATAAAAAAGAATTACGCTTCGAGAGCTTTTTTTGCAGCCTCAACGACTGCCTTGAAAGCCTGCGGGTCTTCGATAGCGAGGTTTGAGAGAGCCTTGCGGTTCAATGTGATACCAGCCTTGTTAAGACCATTGATAAAGCGTGAGTATGAAAGACCTTCCTCACGAACTGCTGCGTTGATACGGGCAATCCACAACTGGCGGAAGTCGCCTTTGCGGTCACGACGGTCAACATAAGCATGGCGGAGAGCCTTTACGACTGCGTCTTTTGCTGCCTTGTAGTTTGTTCCACGGCGTCCTGTGAAACCGCTAGCAAGCTTTAAGATTTTTGCACGGCGGTTATTTCGTTTTGTTCCATCTACTGCTCTAGACATTCTTTACTCCTTATAACCTTAAAATCAACCGTACGGAAGCAACTGCTTGCGGATTTTTGCTGAAGAATCCTCAGA
>JAFUHS010000133.1 GCA_017468745.1 Treponema sp.
CAGCACAAGCAGAGCCATCCCCAAAATCTGATGCACGTTGTCATTGGGAAAAAGTACCGTACCTCCCATAAGAATAATAGAAAGAATTGTCATGGAGATGTCTGCAATCATACGGATTTTCTGTGTCTTAATCATCGTGATTTTCCTTTTGTGCTCTTTTTGGATTCTTCGGAAACCAGCCTTTTTCAACGCGTTTTTCCTGATGAAAGAGTTCGATTATGCTCCAAAGGCAAGCCGAGCCAACGAGCGCGAGAATGTAGGACAAGAGCCCCTGCGTGAGCAGGGCAGTCAGCAAGAAGCCGGCTCCCGCCAAAGCAAATGCCCACCAGCACCGCGCTGAAAAGTGATATTCCGCCTTGATGACAATAGGGTGGAAGACTCCGCTGATGACGAGGGAAGATACGCCTACGATAACAGCCTCAAAGTTCACTTTTTCTCTCCTATAAAACACCGCGTTAGCGGCACGCCATGGATGGCGTGAAAAGCAGTTTTGCCGAAGGCAAAATCTGCAGAAATAAAAATTACATGGAAGTAATTTTTATTTCACTCCTATTTTATTCCGCATTTTTTCAGCCATTTTTCTACATCTTTTGAAAGGGACGAGCCACCAGAGTAATGCACGGAAAGGCCGTCGCCGATTTTCGCATTCGGGGCGAGTTTTGAAATGGCGGTGATGCTCTGCCCGAACCTGCCTCCACCGTGAGAGCAGAATGGGAGAATCGTCTTTCCCGAAAAGTCATAGGATTCAAGGAGCGTGGCAATAGGCATGGCAATGCTGGCCCACCAGTTGGGATAGCCTATGATGATTCTGCCGTATTCCGCCCATTTTTTAGAATCGATTTTTGTTTTGAGGGCGGGACGGGCCTGTTTGTGCTGGTCACGCTGAGCCTCATTCAAGACGGTATTATAATTTGTCGAATAAGGATGTTCAAGTTCGATTTCCACCGTGTCAAATCCTGTCTGCCGCTGGATTTCTTTTGCCACTCCACGGGTGTTTCCGCTCCAGCTGTAGAATATAATGAGCGTTTTTTCGTTCCCTGCAGATTTCGCATTTTTCGCCGCCGCTTCCTTTGTCGTCACAGTTCCCTGCACGGAGTCGTCAGCGTTCAGGACAAGACGCAAGCCCACATTGTATGCTGAAGATGTCTGCTGGAGGGCTGCCCTGTAGGCACTCCGCAGATTTTTTCCGAAGTCGTTCCAACCGCCTCCACGGTAGACACGACGACTTCCTTCTGCAAGTCCTGTCGGATTTACGATGCTTCCTGACTTTGAAGATGAAGCCTCTGCAGAATAGTCGCCATAGTAGTCATAGCACCATTCGCCCACATTGCCGTAGATGTCATACAAGCCGTTAGGATTCGGCTTGAAGCTACCCACGGCGACGGTTGTTCCCCGGTATACGCCGGGTCTCGTCTCTAGAACCTCATCGTTAAAATAATTCTGTTCAATCTGATAGGGATAGTGACCGTAAAAGTTCACATCGTTAGCCCCCGGAACTTTCCTTGAGTAAAATGGCGTGTTTGAGCCTGCACGGGCCGCGTATTCCCATTCCGCC
>JAFUHS010000134.1 GCA_017468745.1 Treponema sp.
AGGGGCTTCCGTTGGCTTACGACCGCGACATGCAGGAAGACAAGGCTCCTCTTTTTGAGGCTTTGGACACGGTTCAGGGCAATGTAATCGTCTTTGAGTCCATGATAGCAAGTGCCGAATGGAACCTTCCCAAAATGGAAGAAAGCTGCTTCGGAGGCTTTGCCAATGCTACTGATGTGGCAGATTATCTTGTGCGAAAGGGGCTTCCTTTCCGCCTGGCTCACGGTGTTTCGGCAAAATGCGTTCGTCTTGCCATTGATTCAGGTCTTTCTGCCATCGAGGAACTTAAAATCGATGACATGAAAAAGATTTCCCCTCTCTTTGAGGAAGACATCTTTAGCTGCATCACGCCCAGAGCCTGCATGGAAGGCCGAAAAACAGCCGGCGGTCCCGGCGCAATAGACAAGCAGATTGAAACTTTGCGGGCTTTTTGTAATAAATATTAAATAATAATTCCTCACAGAGGCACAGAGGACACAGAGAGAATTTTGCAATACAAAATTTTATACGCTGAATCCTGTTGTTACTAAAAACAACGAGATTTTGGCGGGAGACTTCTTATATGAAGAATTCTCTGTGAACTCCTAAGCTCTGTAAGGGAAAAAATATTAGGAGAAACTTATGAAATTAACAAAAGTTTTGACGGGGGCTTTTGCTGCCCTTATGGTTTTCGGCTTGGCTTCATGCTCAAAGTCTGCTAATGAATTCGTTCTTGGACTTGATGATTCTTTTCCGCCTATGGGTTTCCGTGATGACAACAATGAAATCGTTGGATATGACATCGATTTGGCAAAAGAAGTCGCATCTCGTCTGGGGCTAAAATTCCGTGCCCAGCCAATTTCCTGGTCTGCAAAAGAGCAGGAGCTTAACACAGGCAAAATCGACTGTATCTGGAACGGTCTTTCAATCACTCCGGAGCGTCTTGAAGCCCTTTCATTTACAAAAGCTTATCTGAATAACGCTCAGGTGGTCATAGTTCGTGCTGACAGCGAAATCAAGTCTCTTTCAGATTTGGCGGGGAAAATTCTTGGCGTTCAGGCCGGAAGCTCTGCGGCGGATGCAATCGATGAAAACCAGACTTTTAAGGCAAGCCTCAAATCTATCGTTGACTTCAATGACAATATCATGGCTCTGAATGACCTTGAAATCGGCGGTCTTGACGGTGTGGCAATGGACAGTGTCGTCGCTGAGTACAGCCTTAAAGTGACTGGAAAACCTTTCGTCATTCTTTCTGAATCTCTTGCCCCAGAGCAGTACGGAATCGCCTTTAAAAAGGACAATACTGAACTCCGTGATAAAGTTCAGAAAGCCCTTGAAGAAATGGCCGCCGACGGTACCGTTGCGAAAATCAGCGAAAAATGGTTCGGCTCAGACATTTCTATTATTGGAAAATAAATTTTGACGCAGATGAACGCAGATGAACGCGGATGTTTTTATTTATCTGCGTCTATCCGCGTGTATCTGCGTCTGAAAGTTTTTGTTATATGACTAAAATAATTCTTCCTATGCTTTCGGCTTCTTTGGTCTCTGTTGAAGTATTTTTTCTCACGCTTATTTTCTCTGTCCCTCTGGGCTTTCCTCTGGCGGCTGGAAGAATGTCTCGCTTCAAGCCTCTTTCTTATCTTTTTAACGCTTTTCTGCTTGTCATCCGTGGTACACCACTTATTTTGCAGCTCATCGCGGTTTATTTTTTCCCGGCCTATCTTTTCAAGCTCTCTTATGACCGCTTTGTGGCGGCAATCATTGCCCTTTCGGTGAACTATGCCTGCTATTTTGCGGAAATTTACCGTGGCGGGATTCAGTCAATTCCAAAAGGCCAGTATGAGGCTGCAAAAGTCTTGGGCTACACCAGAATGCAGACTTTTTTCAGAATCGTGCTTCCTCAGGTCGTCAAGAGAATCATCCCTGCCATGGGAAACGAAGTGATTACCCTCGTGAAAGACACCGCTTTGGTTTCTGTCCTTGGAATCGCCGAGCTTTTCCGCACAGCCCAGACAACTTCCAGCCGGCTTTTTTCAACCACGCCGATTCTGATTGCAGGCGTCTTCTATTTTGTGATGAACTGGCTGGTTTCTTCAGGGTTCGTTCTGATTGAGAGAAAACTGGATTATTACAAATAGCGGGAGCGATTCTAGGGGCGTTTTATGGCAATCATCAGCGTACAGAATATAAAAAAATCTTTTTCGGACGGCGTGCAGGTTTTAAAGGATATTTCTTTTGATGTGGAGCAGGGGGAGATTTTGGGAATCATCGGCCCTTCAGGAAGCGGGAAGTCCACCATGCTCCGTTGTATCGCCCAGCTTGAGACTGTTGACGATGGTTCGATTTTTGTCTGCGGCAAATCAATTGTCAGCGGCGGCTCTTATGCTTCCAAAAATGAGCTTCGCCAAATCGGCCTGAACTTGGGCTTTGTCTTCCAGAATTTCAATCTTTTTCCCCACATGAGCGTTTTACAGAATATAATCGACGCTCAGATTCATGTCCTTAAAACGCCAAAAGCCGAAGCCATTGAGATTGCCAGAAATTTGCTGGCGGATGTAGGGCTTAGCGAAAAAGAAAATGCATATCCTTGTGAATTGAGCGGCGGGCAGCAGCAGCGGGTTTCAATCGCCAGAAGCCTTGCCTTGAAGCCTAAAGTCCTTTTGTTTGACGAGCCGACCAGTGCCCTTGACCCGGAATTGACCGGTGAAATCCTTGCCGTTATCAAAAAACTTGCCCTTGAAAAAATGACCATGATTGTCGTGACTCATGAAATGGCTTTTGCCCGCGACATCTCAGATAAAATCATTTTCATGGCGGACGGCGTAATCGTGGAGCAGGGCGAGCCAAAAGAACTGATTAACAATCCAAAGACAGAACGCCTGCAGGATTTTTTAAAGCGATTTAACAGGTAAAATCCGCGTGTATCTGCGTCTATCCGCGTCAAAAAACGCCTAATTTCTCATTTTCTTTTTCCTTAACTTCTAATTTCAAATTCCGATATTCATAGTATGAATACTTTTACACGGTCAATAGATTTGTTATCTCGTGCGATGGATGTCAATTCGCTTCGCTATCAGGTTTCTGCGAACAACATTGCCAACGCGGAAGTTCCTAATTACAAAAGACAGGAAGTGAATTTTGAAAGCGAGCTTAAGCGTGCCTTTGAAAGTGAGAAAGACACTGAGCACCGCTTTCAGCTTACCCGCACGGATGACAGGCATATCCAGCTTGATGAGCCTTATGATTGGCGTTCTGTCGAGCCACGCCGTGTAACTGACTGGGCGACCA
>JAFUHS010000135.1 GCA_017468745.1 Treponema sp.
GGGAGTCAAAAAGCGTGTATTAGTCTATAGATTCACTGGCAAAAACCTCCGCGGTCAGCGTTTCCTCACTCTGATTTAATTCTATGACTGCGTAAAAGTCACCGCCACAGATGTCACGGCGGAGCGTATATGAGTGCAATTCACTTCCCTGCCAGCTTGTGGAAATTGTTTTTTTTGAGAAGCCCGTCTTTTCAAGATTTTCGGGAATGAGTTTTGCAGAGCGAAAGATGTAAGAGAAGTCCATTTATTGTTTTTTCCCCTAAAACAGTTCAGTGTCCTTCCGTATTGTAGCATACTCGGGCAAAGCCGTGCTATACTTTTTAGCGGAATGCAAACTAACAAGATGATAATCCACCCCATTCCGCCGGTGTGGGATTGTGAAAGCAAGACTCTGTTGCTTGGGACAATGCCTTCCCAGCACCAGCCCCGCAAATGCCGTCTGGTCAATGGAAAAACTGATTGAAGCATATTCGGTTTTGCGCAAGGGATTGTAGCCCCGCCCGTTCAGACATGCACAGAGCAGAGTGTCGCAACAGTGGCAAAGACACTCCGCTCTGCCAGAATACATTCCTCTATTTTACAGCCTCAAAAATGATGTCGGCAAGGAATACAAAGGCAAGAATCCATGTAACCACGGGGATGGTCTTCGCTTTCTTTGCAAAAATATTGCATAAAACAAATGCAATCATACCAAACTGGATACCTTTTGCAATTGAATATGCGAACGGCATGACAATAATCGTTATGAATGCCGGCAAACCTTCCACGGGATCCTTGAAATTAATGTCCCCTATCGAACTCATCATCAAAAATCCCACGAAAATCAATGCAGGAGCAGTAGCGGCCGCAGGAATCAAGGCAAAAAGCGGACTCAAGAAAATCGCCAGCAAGAACAGAACTGCCGTAACCAAAGAAGCGAGACCTGTTCTGGCACCAGCTGCGACACCAGCCGAACTTTCAACAAAACTAGTTACAGTAGACGAGCCGAGACATGCCCCAACCACAGTTCCGATTGCGTCTGCAAGCATTGCCCGCCGTCCGCCAACGATACCTGTCTCACGGGAAGCAAGCCCCGCCTGCTCGGTGACTCCGAAAAGAGTTCCGATTGTATCAAACAAATCTGTAAACAAGAAGGTAAAGAATACGACAAAGAATTTGAGCGTCAAAACATTGTGCCATTCAAACATGAAAAGATGCGGGGCTTTCGGTGTGGAAAAAGGCTTGAATCCTTCAGGAACAGTCGTTACTCCAAAAGGAATACCAATAATTGTCGTAACAATGATGCCGATAAGAATCGCACCCGGCACTTTCAGCATATACAAGGCTACGGTAATGACAAGACCGAGCATTGCGACAATCGCCGGAGCATGCTCACCGTTAAAGTTGACGAATCCAATCAGAGTGCCGGTGTCACCAGATGTAATCCCCGCATTGGTCAAACCTATCAAGGCAACAAAAAGGCCGATTCCGACTGCAACCGCCTTTCGGAGCGACCGAGGAATAGATTCCATAATCAAGGTGCGGACTCCGAAAACAGAAAGCAAAATGAACAGTATTCCCTCTATCAGCACAGCGGTAAGAGCAAAAGCCGGGGTGCAGCCCATGCTCAAAACGACCGTATAGGTAAAAAATGCGTTCAAGCCCAACCCAGGCGCAAGAGCAATAGGAAGGTTCGCGCAGAATGCCATCACAAGAGTTGCGATAGCCGCAGAAATACTTGTAGCCGAAAATACAGCTCCCCAATCAAGACCTGATTGAGAAAGAATTCCCGGATTGACAGCCAAAATGTATGACATGGCAAGAAATGTTGTAACACCACCAATTATCTCACGGCTGACCGTCGTTCCCCGTTCCTGAAGTTTAAAAAAATCGAACATATAAAATTCCTTATTTTACCTCAACGGCACGGATATCCGCGCTCAAATCCTGAGCAAGACCGGCATTCTGAAATGCCTCATCTTCCGGAAGAATCATCTTGAATGATGTAGTCATGTCAAGCTCGGCTGAAAGCGTTTTTGCCTTTATCTCAAGCAGGTGGCCGCCCATTTTTTTATCTTTAGTGATAAAGTGGAAGTGCCAGCCTGGAGTATTCAGCTTATCCATATAGTCCGGGCAATAAAGCCCCACAATAGTACCAGAAACACTCGTAAGGTCAAAGAAGGTCTGGTCTGTTTCCATTGCTTTTGCAAGCGGTTTGTAAGGCTTTTTCTGCGCATACTCACTTCTGAAATTCGCTGTCTCAAAATCACCGTCAATGCGGGCAAAACAGAAAAGGTTTCGCCCATTTTTTTCAACGACTGCACTCAGTTGAGTTTTCAAGGCTTCAAGCGAATCAATATTTTCAAGCTGAATGGAAGTGTCGCATTCAAAAGGAGTAGTATTCGCAAAAGGAATCTTCGCAGCATCATCAGGAGTCTTGATGCTTCCGTCAAAAAGAGCCTGATAGACCGTGCCGTCAAGCATAATCAACTCGCCGTTTACTCCCTCAAAGCAACCGATACCAATGCTACCGTTCTGCTTCAATTCACCAACGGTTGAGACTCCATCGTAATATCCAAGCATCAGCGACTGCAAGGTAGCCACCTGAAAGAGGGTGTCTTTTTTCGCGTCAGGCTGCACAGGAGAACACGAAATAACTGCACATAGTGCGACCGAAATTAAACCAAGATAAATTTTCTTCATATATGTAACTATAATAAAAAAGCAAACATAAATCTACATTTGTCTATTTAAAGAAGATAAACAAAATCTCCATAACAGAATTCTTTTAAGGCATTTCGGCATTTCTCCACTGGCAGATACAGTAAAATCAAAAAATAAACAAAAAAGCACTAAATAAAAAACATCTTTTTATTTTGAGAAGAAAAAGACCGTATAAGCATTTTTCACCCTTTTTTCAAGACAAAAATCGTCGGTCACTGGGGCACTGTTCCAGGACAGAACTTCGTTTACACCCACTTGAACCGGGCAATCACAAAATACAACCTTGACATGGTTCTTATCTCTGGTCCTGGTCACGGAGGAAACTTCTTCGTGGCAAACTCTTACCTTGAAGGCCACTACTCAGAAATCTATCCAAACGTAAGCCTTGACGAGGAAGGCATGAGCCGCCCCTGCAAGCAGTTCTCTTTCCCGGGCGGAATCTCAAGCCATGTCGCTCCAGAAACACCGGGTTCTATCAACGAGGGCGGTGAGCTGGGCTATTCAATCGCCCACGCATTCGGCTCTGTATTCGACAATCCAAACCTTATCACCACTTGTATCGTCGGTGACGGTGAGGCTGAGACTGGACCTTTGGCAACAGCCTGGCACTCAAACAAATTCCTCAACCCGGTAACAGACGGTGCGGTTCTTCCAATTCTCCACCTGAACGGCTACAAAATCTCTAACCCGACGGTATTCGCCCGAATCTCAAAGGACGAGGTAAAGAGCTTCTTCCACGGCTGCGGCTGGGATCCAATCTTCGTTGAGGCAAGCCCAGACACAGACCACATGGAAGTGCACCACGCCATGGCAGCCGCTTTGGACAAATGTATCGAGAAGATTCAGAAAATCCAGCGTGATGCCCGCAAAAACGGCAAGACAGAGCGCCCCTTCTGGCCGATGATTGTCCTCCGCACCCCGAAAGGCTGGACTGGCCCTAAATTCAACGATGACGGTCTTCCAATCGAAAACTCATTCCGCGCCCATCAGGTTCCAATCGACCTCACAAAGCCGGATCCAAACGAAGCAAAGCACATGAAAGAGCTGGGGAATTACATCCGCGACGTGCTCAAACTCAACGAAGACAACAAAAACTTCCGTATCTTCGGACCGGATGAGTCTATGTCTAACCGACTCTACGCCGCCTTCGAGGCCACAAATCGCGACTTCAACGCAGAGATTCTTCCTACAGACGACAAGCTCGCTCATGACGGATTCACTCATCAGGATCCGGGCTTCCTCGACCATATCTCTAACAAAAAGGCTGACGTAGTACGCATGTACTTGCCGCCTGACACAAACTGCCTTCTTTCAACATTCGACCATTGTATCAAGAGCAAGAACTATGTGAACGTAATCGTTGCCTCTAAGCACCCAAGCTGTCAGTGGCTCACAATGGATCAGGCGGTAAAACACTGTACTCAGGGTATCGGTATCTGGGACTGGGCTTCAAACGACAAGGGACAGGAACCTGACCTCATCATGGCCTGCTGTGGCGACAC
>JAFUHS010000136.1 GCA_017468745.1 Treponema sp.
AAAGAACGAGGATGTCATCGTCAGGCAGACTGGAATCAAACTTGAGAAAGGAAAAGATTATATCGTTAAATTCGATGCCTATTCTTCAAAAACTACGAATATCCTTGTAAAATACGGTGAGGTGGAGCAGAAAATCCGCGTGCTTCAGCCAAGGACTGACGCAAAGACAAAGGCATTGATTCCAGGTCACTATGAGTGGGTCTATATTCCAGAAAGCGACAAGGAAATCGATTTTCAGCTTCTTTTGGGAAGTGACGGCGCGACAATCTGCGTGGATAATGTTTATGTCAAAGAAAATTGCGTCGTGATTAACGGCGGCTTCGACAGGGGGGATTCCGGCTGGGAACTTTACGCCCACCAGAATTCAATCGCTAAATGCGACTTTGCAGGCAGTGCCGCCGAAGTCAAAATCGATAATACCGGCAATTTGGACTGGATGATTCAGCTCAAACAGAATGGCTGTATGCTGGAAAAGGGTAAAGTCTATAAAATCAGCCTGAAAGCCAAGTCTGATTTGGATAGGACGATTATGCTGGCCCTGCAGCGTGACGGCTCAAAGGACGACAACTGGTATCCTTATTCGAACACCCTCAAATTTCCTGTGGGAAAAGACTTCAAGGAATATAGCTGGCAGTTCACGATGGGAATGGAAACTGACCCCAATGTGATTTTTACGATTTCAATGGGTGCGGTTTCTGGAAAGCAGATTTCACAGAGCCACACAGTCACAATTGATTCAGTTTCAGTCATTGAAGTTCAGAAAAAAGATAAAGACAGGCGGTAGAATATGAAAAATGCCATGTTCAGGAATTTGTTTTTTGCCCTTACATTCACTTTTTTGTTCGCATGCAGCGCAGATGCTGAGGTCGATCCATACAAAAGTGAAAGCACAGTCTCGGCGGAGGCGGCAGAATTTATCTCTTCTCTTGGTTTCGGCTGGAATCTTGGAAATACCTTTGATGCCTGCTCATATTCTGACAGGGAAAATAAAGGAAATGAGACTGAGACAAGCTGGGGAATGCCCGTCACTACAAAAGAGATGATTCAGGCAGTCCGTGCTCAGGGCTTTAAGACAATCAGAATTCCTGTTTCATGGCATAATCATATCAAAAGCCAGAAAAACAAAGTCTACACGGTGGATTCCTCTTGGATAAAGCGGGTAAAAACCGTGGTGGACTGGTCACTGGAGGCGGGATTACGCGTGATTATCAACATTCATCACGACAATCTTTCTGAGGCACAGATGAATACTTGCTATGGATTTTGTGTCACGCAGAATCCCAACATGAAAGTTCTCTCAAAAAATTACCTCAATTCCGTCTGGTCGCAGGTGGCAAAAGAATTCAAGAATTATGACGAGTGCCTGATTTTTGAAGTCCTGAACGAACCTCGTTGTGTTGGAACGGGCTATGAATGGTATGGCCAGGGCAAAAATATTTCTGACGCTAACAAAACTATCTGTGAGTACGAAAAAGTCTGCCTACAGGCCATCCGTGCCGCCGGAGGAAAAAACGAAAGCCGCTATGTGATGATTCCGACCTATGCCGCAAATCCAGATTTGACAGATAACTGGTCTCTTCCCCCTGATTCTGCAGGAAGGCTGATTGTATCGGTTCACGCATACACTCCTTATGAATTCTGCATGAACGAGGACGGCGAGAAGATTTTTACGAAAAACCATGAGGCGAATTTGGCCTGGCTTTTCCAGTCTTTGAGCGAAAAATTTTTGTCAAAGGGACTGGCTGTTATAATCGGTGAGATGAGCGCAAGCGACAAGGGAAATCTCGGCGAGCGTATCAAGTGGACTGATTCTTATGTCTCAAAGGCAAAATCCGCCGGAATCCCCCTAGTACTTTGGGACAACATGGTAACCTACCCGGCCGGACAAAAAGGGGAGAGACACGGCTATTTTAATAGAAAAAACTTAACATGGTTTTATCCGGAGCTGGTGGAATTTGCAAAAGAGTAAAGACAATCTTGCAAAAATTTAAATTTTGTTTCTATTGACCGAAACATTAAATAGACCTACAATTATCAGTATGGATAGTAGCGAAGTTTTGGAGCGATTATTAAAATCCTTCGGGGACTATTACACAGTCTCTAAAGAAAATATAGTCGCCCCCTTTGTCGCTGAAGCCTTTTTTAAATCCCACAATGAGCAGTACATGCTGGTCAAGGCTGCCAAAATCGCAGACATAGACTCTAATGAGATTGTTTTCTTCTATATAAATACTGAAGTTCTGAGTCAGGAAAAAATCACGGAGCTTTCAAAACTTGCATGGGAGAGGGGGCTTGCGAGAATCACGCCATACTACGGGCACCGCAATACCGACATCACCCTCATCATCCTTTCCGACACAATTCCAGAAGAATCCTTCAAAATCATAAAAAAGCAAAAGTTTTACAAATCATATAAATTCGGCCTTTACGGCTGGTCTTCATTCAGGGCATTGGCTTACGAGTCTTCCACAGGACGGGCTGTCACCAATCGGCGTGGCTCAGACTTAAAAAGACTCGTGGCTTCGCTAAAATAAAAAAAGTTTCTCTACAAGGAGGAGAAAGCAAAATGACAGCATTACTTATTATAATTGCTGCAATCGCCTTGCTTTTCTGTGGCTATGTTTTCTATGGCTCATGGCTGGCAAAGCAGTGGGGAATTGACCCCGCTAAAAAAACGCCTGCTGAAACTCATGCAGACGGTGTTGATTATGTCTCCGCAAAACCTGCGGTTCTTATGGGACACCACTTTTCTTCAATCGCTGGTGCCGGTCCGATTAACGGCCCTATTCAGGCTGCTGTCTTCGGCTGGGTTCCGGTCTTCCTGTGGTGTGTTATCGGCGGTATTTTCTTCGGTGGCTTGCAGGACTTCGGTTCTTTGTTTGCCTCTACCCGCAATGAGGGAAAATCTGTCGGTGAAATCATCAAGGCTTCTATCAGTCCCCGCGCAAAAAAACTCTTCATCATTTTTGCCCTTCTCGTTTTGATTCTGGTTATCGCGTCATTCGTCAATGTCGTTGCCGGTACATTCGCTACGATTGCAAATGAGGCGGGAAATGTGGCTTTCGGCATTGTCAAAAACCCGACTGGTCCTCAGACAACGGCAATGATTTCTCTTCTTTTCATCGTTCTCGCAGTCATCTACGGACTACTGACAAACCGCTGCGGTCTTAAAACTCTTCCGGCCACAATCATCGGTCTTGTCGGTATCGTTCTTTCAATCATAATCGGCTTGAACTTCGGTTTCGCAATGGGTCGAAACGCATGGATTATTTTCATCGGCGTATATATCGCTGTAGCGTCTTTGATTCCTGTATGGTGCCTGCTCCAGCCGCGAGACTATCTCTCATCATTCCTGCTTTACGGTATGATGGCTCTGGCTTTGGTTGGTATCGTCGTTTCTGCAATTACAGGAAGCGCTCACTTTGAGCTTCCGGCTTTTACTGGCTGGAAAACTTCAATCGGTCCCATGTTCCCGGCTCTCTTCATCACTGTTGCCTGCGGAGCTTGTTCCGGCTTCCACTCACTCATTGCCACTGGTACTACTTCAAAACAGCTTGACAACGAAAAGCACGCTAAGGCAATCGGTTACGGCTCAATGCTCATTGAATCTGCTCTGGGTGTTATCTCATTGATTGCCGTCGGCATGGTCTCAAAGTCGTTCATCATTGACGGAGCTTTCAAAGGCGCTCCTCCAGTAGCATTCGCTCAGGGTATCGCAAAAATGTTCGGCTATGCCAACAATCAGAATGCGATTTACGCTCTTTTGACTCTGGCAGTTTCTGTATTCGCCCTTACATCCCTTGACTCAGCTACACGATTGAGCCGTTTCATGTTCAGCGAATTGTTCCTTAAAGACGGTGAAGAGTCTTACAAAGACGCTTCGGGAGCCAGAAAATGCCTCGCTCATCCGCTTTTCGGCACTCTTCTTATGGTCGTAATCGGCTGTACTCTCGGCGGTCTTTCGCTTTCTCAGATTTGGGGACTCTTCGGTTCTGCAAACCAGCTTTTGGCAGGTATCGCCCTTATGGCTGTTGCCGCCTGGATTAGTGACATCGGCAAGAACAACAAGATGTTCATATTCCCGTCTATTTTCATGCTGGCCGCAACTCTCACCCAGTTAATCCGCACTGTCATAACGAAAATTTCCGCAATGGCAGCGAACAGCCCGAACGCTTTCCACTGGGGCAACTGGTTCCAGCTCTGCTTTGCCCTCGCCATGGCGGTTCTCGCAATCTTCCTGGTTGTTGAAGGTGTGGCTTTGAAAGGCCGACACAACGCTCGACGGGCTGCCGCAAAGGCAGAATAAAAGCGGCGATTGCATAAGGCTCATGGGAAATCAGTTTCCGCTAAAAAAATGGCGGATTTACTTGAAAACTGATTTCCCTGTCTCCTTTATTAATAATCTTTCAATAAACTTGACTTATTAAAATTTCACCCATAAAATTAAATCTATATATAAAATGAAGTCAAGAATAAAAGTGTTGATGGTTCTTTCTGTCTCATTGCTTGTGATTTTTGCTTTAACAGCTTTTCTTTCATTTTTCTTTACCAATATCAACAGAAACAAAAATGAAGGTAAAAGTGAAAAATTGATTCTGGGATTTTCGCAAATTGGGTCAGAAAGTGCATGGCGAACGCGCAATACTCAGTCAATTTTTGAGGCAGCGGCCGCAAATGACATTCAGATTCTCTTTGATGATGCCCAGCAAAAACAGGAAAACCAGATAAAGGCAATCCGTTCTTTTATCGTTTATCAGGTAGACATAATAGCTTTTGTTCCTATCGTTGAAGACGGTTGGGATACTGTCCTGAGAGAAGCGAAAAATGCCGGAATCCCTGTGCTTTTGGTGGACAGGCATATAAACGCCGACAAGTCTCTTTATGCCGGATTTTTGGGAGAGGATTCTCTTGAAGAGGGACGCAAGGCTGCCCGCTTTCTTCTTAAAAAAACTGCCGGCAGCAATAAAGCTGTTAATATCCTTGAAATTTCCGGAACCGAAAATTCTTCGGTGGTAAAAGAAAGGGCAAAAGGCTTTCGGGAAGTCATTCGCAACGACAAAAAATTCAGGATTATTCATTCAGCAAACGGTGATTTCCTTCGTTCCAGAGGCAAGGAGATTGCCGAAAATCTTATCCAGCAAAGCCGCGATGCTGGAAATTTCAAAAATGACGCTCTCTATCTTTATGGAAGAAAAATCGATGTGATTTATTCCCACAATGATTCGATGACTTTGGGGCTTCTGGATTCTTTTGCGAACTACGGCATAAATCCTGCGAATACGATTATAATCAGCATTGACGCGGAGCAAAAATCGATTGACGCTCTTGTTCAGGGAAAGCTTGATTGCGTGGTGGAATGTAATCCGAATCTCGGAGAAATGCTCATGCAGCTGGTAAAGCAAGTCGTGCAGGGGAAGCCGATTCCAAGAATCACTTACAACAAGGAAAGCGTTTTTACCGAAGAGGATGATTTCACTCTTTATGAGCCTCGGGGTTATTAAGTGAAAAACAAAAGCCTTAAAAAAACGCTCAAAATTACATATATAGCCCTTCTTCTGATTATGCTGATTCCTTCGATATATTCAATCATGGTCTCTCATATTCACACCCGCCGTTATGACAGGATAATCTCCAATGTCAGCAATGCCAATAGAATCAACGGAATCGCAAAAAACGACATTCCTGCCGAACTATGGAACATAATCTGCGGAAAAAAGAAAATAGAAGACGGCCGGCAATATGAGCTGATGAATGAAATAACCACGGGTCTTCTTGAAATGTTCAAGGCGACAAAAAATCCTCTGAGTCTGGAAAAGCTTGAGGTCGCGAATCGGGCGAATGCGACACTTCTGCAGAATATTCATATTTTGGTTGAGCAGATGGGCTTTGGAAGTACGGTCAGCCAGAATGAGGCGAAACTTGATGAAATCCGCACGATAACGCTGCTTTTTTCGGAAATTATGCAGGATTTTATTCTGGCAGAAATTGAGTCTGCCTCCGAGACGAATGTATCGATAAAAAACACTTCAATTATCTTGACGGCGATTCAGCTGGCAATCACGATTCTGGCCTTGCTCATTTCAATGAATTCTTTCCTTACGGTCTCGGAGTCGGTTCAAAAACCAATCAATGAGATGGAAAAACTTTCGACAAAAGTTGCGAACGGTGACCTTTCAGCACGGATTGATATTCCTCATGTTGAAGAACTGGACACACTTGCCGAAAACCTCAACACGATGACCAGACAGATAGATCTCCTGATTCAAAAAAACATGGAGGAGCAGAAAAATTTCCAGAAGGCTGAGATGAAGGCTTTGCAGGCTCAGATTACCCCGCATTTTCTGTATAACACCTTCGACACGATTGTATGGCTGGCAGAAGAGGAAAAAACAGAGGAAGTTGTCAGAATCACAAAGGCTTTCTCCGATTTTTTGCGGATTTCCCTAAGCCGGGGGCATGAATGGATTACAGTCGGTCAGGAGCTGGAGCATATTAAAAATTATCTCACGATTCAAAAAATCCGTTATGCAGATATTATGAATTATAAAATTGATGTTGACGAAAATCTACTGAATTTAAAAATGATAAAACTTGTCCTGCAGCCTCTGGTTGAGAATGCGATTTACCACGGAATCAAGAACAGGCGGGGAAGAGGAGAACTTTCGGTGACTGCCAGATATGCAGATGAAATCCATTCTAAAATCCTCTTTGAGGTCAAAGACAACGGAGCGGGTTTTACGGACGAGCGTTTGCGACAGGTGAGGGAAGAGCTTTCAACCGGAGCGCAGGATTCAGAAAAACTGACTTCGGTTTACGGACTGTACAATGTGAATAAAAAACTGAAGCTTTATTATGGCGAGGAGACAGATGGACTGGTGATAGAGTCTGAGGAAGGAAAGGGCAGCTGCATTTCATTTACCCTTCCATGCACGGTTTTTAAAGAATCTGAAGGAGGCAGAAATGTATAGCGTATTTGTAGTTGATGACGAGCCCATTGTTCTGGAAGGAATCCGTTCTAAGATTGATTGGGAAAGTTCAGGATTTACGCTTGTAGGAGAGGCCAGTGACGGTGAGATAGCCTTGTCTATGCTTCAGGAACTAAAGCCGGACATCCTGATAACGGACATAAAAATGCCTTTCATGGACGGATTGCAGCTTTCTCAGGCGGTGAAGAGAATTCAACCCTGGATAAAAATTATAATTCTTTCAGGGCATGATGAGTTTGATTATGCAAAAAGAGCAATCTCAATAGGAATCGAGGACTATCTTTTAAAGCCCTTTACTCTGGAAGAAATTCTTGCCAGCCTAAAAAAAACTGCCCTCCAGATTGACAGTGAGAGAAAGCAGCTTTCGGATATCAGGAAACTTAAGGATGAACTAAAGTCCAGCCAAAGTTTAAAGAAAAAAGAATTTCTGAATAATCTTATTCACGGTTCTCAGGATATGGCCAGCCTCATACAAAAGAGTCAGGAAGTCGGACTTCATTTAATTTCCCGCTTTTACAAGGTTTTAGTGAGCAGGATAAAAAGCAGCAGCGACAATGCCCAGAGTCAGCAGCAGGCCTGTTCTCTTCTGAATTCCTATTCGGCTGATTGGGAAGAAGCGGACTGTTTTTTTCATCATTCAAATCTTTTCGTCTGTATCTTTAAGGGAAGCAGCCAGAATGAGCTGGACGAGTGTGTCTTTCATGCGGCCGAGACAATCGGTCATATCGTAGGAAAAAATGATGACTGTACAGTGCTTACGGCGATTGGTAAGACTGTCGAACATCTTTCGCAGCTTGCCATCTCCTATGGGGATGCAAAGCGTATCCTTGAATTAGGGGAAAACGAGAGTCGGAACAGGATTATCAGCTCAGATGACCTTACTCAGGACGGAAGCTTTCTCAATTCAGCTCTTCTTGATTTAAAAGAAAATGATCCTGTTGTGGATCGCCTTAAGTATGCTGGAAAAAACGATATTTCTGCAATCATCGAAGAATCCATGCAGCTTATAAAAAATAATCCGGGGCAGTTTAATGTATTCGCATCCTATATTCTTGTAGACTTGATTTTTGCTGTCTCCAAACTGGTAGAAAAACTCGGCGGAGACATAAAGCTCTTAAAACCAGAAATCCTGCAGAGAAGATTTATTGATGATGCTGTTCAAAATGAAGAAGCTTTCAGGCAGAATGTGGAGCAAGTTCTTTTGTTTGCCCTTGACTATCGGGACTCAAAAGCATCTGGTAAATATGCCGATGTGATTCTGAAAGCAAAACGCTTCATTGATGAGCATTATGCCGATCAGAATACGACGCTTACGACTGTCGCCGATGCGGTTGCCCTGAGTCCCAATCATTTCAGCACAATTTTTTCACAGGAATGTAAGACTACTTTCATCGAATATTTAACTTCGGTACGCCTCGAAAATGCGAAACGGCTTATGCGAGATACCGAAATGAAAGGCTATGACATAGCCTATGAGTGTGGATTTTCCGATCCCCATTATTTCAGTTATATTTTCAAAAAAAACACGGGACTTTCGCCCCGTGAATATAAAATGACAGTGACTCCTTAATTTTCTGCCATTGATCAGCCTGCCATCGCTCCCAGTTTTTTCTTTCTCTGTGCGAGAATTACGCTCTGCAACAAGATGAAGAAACAGAGCATGAGACCAGTCGTAATGCTCTGCCAGTAAGGCTCGCGTAAGCCCGAAGCCACGACGATGTTGTTGATTGTTTTGAGGCTCATTACACCGAAAAGAGTTCCTATTACGCTTCCAACGCCTCCAGAAAGCAAGGTTCCTCCGATAATCGATGACGCTATTGCCTGCATTTCTGCTCCGCTGGCATTGGAGGCGTTTCCCGCGCCCGTGTGCAGAAGGTAGATAAAGCCCGCGATTCCTGCCAGAAGACCGCATAAAACATAGGCGAAGAATTGCGTGCGCCGGACATTGATGCCCAGCATAAGGGCACTTTCGCTGTTTCCGCCAACGGCATAAAGATTTCGTCCGAATCTTGTCCATTTGAGCATGGCCCATAAAATCAGAACCACGAGCATGGCGATAAGAACTCCCACCTCAATCGAAGATGGAATCCAATTGCCGTTTTTGGCATAAGTTCCCAGGAAAGGAATATCAACTTCACAGCCTTTAAGGGCAAGGAAAAGCTCATTGCTCGCTGTGCGGGGAACTTTACTTACGATTGTGGTCATGCCTCGGGTAAAGAACATTCCAGCCAGAGTTACGATGAAGGGTTGAATCTTTAAGTAGGCCACAAAGTATCCTTGAATAAGACCCATAGCAAGACCGATTCCAAGGGAAATCAGAATTGAGCTGAAAATACCGCCATTATGGTCTTCCATGAATACGACTGAAGCCATGGTAATCAGTGCAACTGAGCCGCCCACCGAAATGTCGATTCCTCCAGTAATCATTACGATTGTAAGACCGCAGGCCGTTACGATAAGGTAAGCATTGTTGTTGAAAAGGTCTAGAAATTGCTGGGGGTTCAAGAAGCCGCCGCCCCAAATCAGCATGGCCAGCAGGTACATTCCCGCAAAAGTGCAGATTGTAATCGCCAGTAACAGGGCTGTGTTTGAGAGAGGCTGCCTGTCTTTTCCTTTTGCGAAGGGATTCAGGTTCTGCAAAGTCTGTATAATATCTGCCATTTTATTTTGCCTCCACTTTTACATTTTTCGCTGTTTTCTTTGCCATGACTTTGTCTTTCATGTGTCCAAGCCATGCCTTTACCACGGGAGAACCGGCGACAACGATGATGATGATGACGATTGCCTTGTAGGCTTTTACTGCCGTTGATGAAACTTTCATCGCGTACAATGTGATTGTGAGCGCCTGAATAATGTATGCGCCCAAAATCGAGCCAGAGAGCTTGAATTTTCCGCCGCCCAGGGAGTTCCCGCCGATTGCAACCGCAAGAATCGCGTCCATCTCAATGTCCAGAAGGATTGTCTCGTGGTTAATCAAGCCGATTCGGCAGACATTGATAGAGCCTGCCATTGTCACGCAGATACCAAGGATTACGAAAACCACCAGTTTCCAGATGACCGGATTGATTCCGTTGAGTTTTGCAGCCCGCTCGTTGATGCCGACCGACTGAATGTAAAGGCTCAATGTGGTCTTTTTGAGCAGAAGGTTTATGAGCAGGACAAAAGCCACTACGATGAGAATGGGAGTCGGAATCGCGATGTGGGGAATGAAACCGCCGATGTAGGTGAGGAGAGGACTTTCCACATTCGGTGTTGCCCCTCCGTTAATCCAGTAAGCGATTGGTCGGCCTGCCGTGTAGAGAATCAGAGAGGCAATCATCGGCTGAATGTTGAATCGTGCGATTAAGATGCCGTTGAAAAGACAGAAGATGATTGCGATGATACAGGCAAAAATGAGGGCAAGAAGAATCGTGCCTCCGTTGATGCTGCCGGAACGAAGGATTTTTACGAAAACTGAGCCTGCGATGGCAGCCGCCGCACCGATAGAAATATCCTGTCCCTTTGTGGCAGATGTCACCAGTGTCATTCCAATCGAAAGAATCACAAGCTCTGAGGCACCGTTCAGGATACTGATTAAGTTTCCGGAAAGGACTGTGTTTCCCAAATTGTTGCTCTTGATTACAATCGAAAAGAAGCTGGGATCGCGGATAAGGTTGAAGACTACCAGAATCAGCAGGGCGATGATTGGAATCGCAAGCTGAGACTGAAAAAGTTTTTTTATCTGATTTAGGATTTTATTAGTCATTTTTTGCTTTTCCTCCCGCAATCGTCTGCATGATAATATCCTGACTCAAATCCTGGCTTTTAAGCTCGCCGACGATTTTTCGGTCTCGCATGACGATGAGTCGCTGACAGACAGAAAGCATCTCCGGGATTTCCGAAGAAATGAAAGTTACGCTCACGCCCTGTTCTGCAAGTTTTAAGACCTGTTTTTGAATCTCGATTTTCGTTCCTACATCAATTCCCCGAGTAGGCTCGTCAAGAATCAGATACTGGGGATGGGTTAAAAGCCAGCGGGCAAGAATTACCTTCTGCTGGTTTCCGCCTGAAAGTGATCTAATCGGCGTTTCCTTTGAAGCCGTTTTGATTTCAAGCATTTTTATGCATTCATCGGCGATTTTTTCTGATTCAGAGCGTGAAATCGGTTTGAAAAAACCTTTTAAAACCTGCATGGCCAGAATAAGATTTTCCCGGACAGACAAATCCTGAATAATTCCGTCGCCTTTTCGGTCTTCCGGTAGATAGCCGATGCCATTTTTCATCGCTTCTTTAGGGCTTGTGATTTTTACGCTTTTCCCCTTGACTTTGACTTTGCCGCCTGTTACCCTGTCAGCCGCAAAAATCGCGCGCACGCTCTCGCTTCGTCCTGAGCCCAAAAGGCCCGTAAAACCGTTGACTTCGCCTTTTTTTATAGAGAAATCGAATGGGCGGACTCCTTCGGTGGATGAAAGCCCCTCCGCTTCGTATACGCTTTCTGTATTTTCGGGGATTGTCCTTTTTTGGTTTTTTAGATTGGTCATGTCCTCAGCGTCTTTTCCCAGCATGGCTGAAATCAATTTTACCCTGGGAAGTTCGCTTACAGTGTATTCGCCCACCAGCTCGCCGTTTCGCAAAACTGTGATTTTGTCGCAGACTTCGTAGACCTGTTCAAGAAAATGCGTGATGAAGATGATTCCCACGCCCTGAGATTTAAGGTCACGCATCAAGCTGAAAAGAAGCTCAACTTCGTGCTCGTCAAGAGAAGAAGTCGGCTCGTCGAGAATCAGAACCTTGCAGTCCATATCAACGGCTCGGGCAATGGCAACCATCTGCTGAACGGCAAGGGAGCATGTTCCCAGCTGCTGTCCTGCTTTTGCCGGAATTTTGAGCTGATTCAAAAGCCGGGCTGCCTTTTTTTCCTGTTCCTTTCGGTTTACGAATTTGTAATTTCCCCGGCCGATATACATATTCTCTGCTACTGATAGGTTAGGGCAGAGCGTGATTTCCTGATAAACTGTACTGATGCCAAGATTTTGGGCATCCTGAGGGGAGCGGATATTCACCGGTTCGTCGTGTCCGGCAATTCTTATTTCGCCCCCATCCTTTATGTGAACGCCGGTAAGAACTTTTACCAGGGTGGACTTTCCGGCACCGTTTTCACCCATAAGCGCATGAATTTCAGCTTCCCGAAGCGTAAAATCCACATTCTGCAGAGCCTTTACGCCAGGAAATTCTTTGTAAATTCCACGCATCGATAAAACAATATCATGTACTTCCATAAATTTTTACCTTAAAAAGAAAGTCTAAAAAAAAGGGCGTAAAATATGCAATCACACACTTTACGCCGAAATATCAGACAAGCAACAGAAAAAGTCGGATATTATGGGAGTGCCGGTCTCCATTTGAAGGGTTAACCAGCACTTCCTCTTTCCTTAGTCACCAAGACCGTACTTGTCTATGTCAGCCTGAGTGATTGTCTTTGCGTCAAATCCTTTTTCGTCAGAAATGATTTTCTTTGAAGGAACATTGCCCGTTGAAATCATTTTTTCGATTACAGCTGCCTGGAAAGGAGAGCACTGACCGTCATAGTTCCAGCTCTTTGCAAGAAGCTCCCGGAGTGCCCATTTGTTGCAGTCGAAGCCCATTACGATGACTTTTCCGTCAACGCCATGTGTGATACCTGCTTCATCAAGAGCGGCGACAGCACCTTTTGCCATACCGTCATTTTCAGCGTAGATTACATTGAAGTCTTCCTTTGAGTTGATGACAGATTCAACGATTTTCTTAGCTTCAGCCTCGTCCCAGGTAGCCGTCTGCTGAACGACTTTCTTCATTCTTCCAGATGCAAATTCTGCATCCAAAGCTCCTGTTCGGCCAATCTGAGCGTCTGAACCCATAGCTCCCTGAATGTGAACTACATTGTATTCGGGCAGGTTCTGAGAAATGAGCCATGCGACAGCCGTATCGCCTTCTTTTGCCATATCAGAAACAACTGCTGCCTCGTAATACTCTTCTTTGACATTAATCATTCGGTCAAAGAGGAAGACTTTGATGCCGGCTTTCTGTGCCTTTTTGAGAACTGCTTCCCAACCGTCAGTAGCTGCTGCTGAGAGAAGAATGTAGTCAACGCCGTCTGTGATGAACTGAGATGCCGCATTGAGCTGTTCATCGTTTTTAAGGCTGTAGAAAGTCTTTACATCATACTTTGCGTTCCCGAAGACTGATTCAAAGTCTTTGACATTTGCCGCACGGTATCCAGATTCAGAAGGCGGGTTGTTGATGATGCCGATTTTAATAGGGCCGTTTGCTGCGGGAGAAGCGGCTTTTTTGTTGCAAGAGATAAAGAGTGACCCCGCCAGAGCGAGAGCCATTGCACAAGCGATAATTTTTTTCATCTAAGAATCCTCCTTTTTTAGATGGTTTTGAATTACATTCTTATGATAGACCCGGATTTTAAATTTTCAATACAAATATTTAGGATTTTTCTTTGATATTTTTAGGATTTTTGGAGGAGAATTTGAATTTATTTTGGAAAAAAGGTGGAATTTTTCCTTAAAAAGTTGAATTTTTTACGGAAAAGCCTGAAAAAGACAACTCTCCCGAAAATTCAGGGTTTTCCGGGAGAGATACCTTTAAGAAGTGGACTTTTCAGAGATGGTCACTTTTTTAATTCTTTGATTAAAGATTTGGAAAGTGATAGGTTAGCCCCAGAGAGAACATAAAAAGAAGGGGTTTGCTCAATTCAAGTTTAGCCGTCTGTCCGTTTGAAGAAGCATAATAGTCTTTTTCAAAATATTTGACCCATGTGACTCCGCCCGTGACTGTGAGATTTTCGATGGCTTTGACTTCCACACCTGCTCCAATCTGGAATGAATCCAAGACCGGATTGAAAATGTTGTTCGCAGTGTCTGTCACGCCTTGATGACCGTAAGCGATACCGGCGCTTGCAGTAACTTCTTTGATGATGTCGTAATCTGCGCCCAAAGCGATTTCAAAAGAATTATTGTAGTCTGATTTCCCTAAAGCCGTATTCATGTCTGCGAGATTGTTGAAGTAGTAGTTGAAACTTGTGCTGATATAAAGCGGCTCCATTACCTGATAGCCCACGCCAAGATTCAAAACAGGAGCCAAATCTGTGCGGAATTCATCTTCCTTAACGAATTTTGAAAGTAAAGTTCCTTTTTTATCGCTGATTTCATAGTTCATTTTTGAGCGCCATGCAAACTGCCCGGAAACATCAAGACCGTCAAGGGGTTTTGCATGAAGACCGAAAAGACCTGTAAATCCCAGAGCGCTTGCATTGTAGCTGATTTCATCTCCGCCGTTCAATGCTGATAGGTCAGAACTTGTAACTTCGAGTTCTTGGCTTCCATAAGTGAGGCGGCCTGCAAGGGCGATGGCAAGATAATCTGTGACGGCGTAAGAGCCACCCAGCTGCCAGCCGTATGTGACGGAATTTACTGTAAAGGAGTGATTGTTTGCCGCAGTGAGAAGGGCAGTGGCGGCAGCACTAGCCTGTTTTGCGGCATTTTCATAATTAGCGGCATTAACAGAATCCCCGGCAGCTGCGCATTGACTTGCCGCAGCCTGAGCTTCTTTTGCCTTTGCTCCGTAGGTCAATGCGCTTGAAGCGAAAGCCAGTGCCGTTGCTCCGGTTCCTTCTGAATATTCAAGCTTTCCACCACCTGCATAGATACCGAAATTTGCGAAAGCCGCGAATTTGTCGTGTTTGTAAACGATGTCTGCGTCAGGATAGAGATAGACGAATGTCTCGTCGTTATAGCCTTGTGAAGAAAGCGCGACCGTGCCCGTCAGGGGATTGGCAATATCAGAAGGGAGCGTGTTTTTGTATTCTTTGATAATGAACTGATTTCCTGCTTCGATGTAAAGACCGTTTTTCATGAAAGCCGTACCTGCAATGTTGTAGAAAGCTGCGTCCGGACGCTTATTCTCTGTATTGCGGCTGGGGTTTTTGAGATAGCCCGTGCTCATGTTGGTTTTGTTTTCGATTCCGCCTGCGAAAAGGGAAGCGGAGATAAAGGTAATTAGTGCTGTGAATAGAACTTTTTTCATGATTTTATTTCCTTAAAATAGTCTGACATTTATTTAAAAAGTGTCATATTGACATTTTAGAGATTTCTGTCATTTATGTAAAGTCTTTTATTATAGGTATTTTGCTCTTGTAAGGCTGTATGGAGCTAGTCCCGGCTGTTTTCTGGCTTTAGGCTTATGCCTGTGTCACTTGACGCAACAATCTTTTTTCCCTATATTCTCCGCATTATGAAAAAATTCATTTCCTTTTTCTTATTTTCTCTTATTTTTTCCGGATTCGTGTTTTCAGAAATGAAGAACAGCACGAATATCAAATTTTCAGTCACGCCGCTCAGCTATAATGAAGATGTTAGTTTTGGTGGCGCTTATTCCCGTATTGAGTCTGTTATGAGCGATAAATATGTTACTTTGGGCGGTAAACTATATTATCGTCTCGCTTCAACGGATTCAATCGAATCAGAAAGCCAGAAAATCGACTTGAAGCGGGCTTATGCTTTTGTCCGACCGTTCGGAACAAATCTCCTTGAATTTGCAATCGGCAAGCTCTATTCCTATTACCTTCCGGGAAGTTATTTTTCCCTCATGGAAATTTACACAGGTGCCAGCCGTTGGGGAAAGACAGGCATTGCTGCAAAAACAGAATACAAGGGATTTTCTTTCGGACTTGCCCTGCCTGTTACAGAATCCTATATTGCTTTTAAGACGAATTGGGGACTTTCTGCCGCCGCGACTTACGATGTCTCAACGGTAGCCGACAATCTTCCGATTACTTTTGGTGCGGATGTACAATACAGCGCTACGGCTGACGGAGATTCAGATGTGACTTCTGTTTCTGAAAAAGATTTTTCTGAGTGTTTTTCTGTCTATTACAACAAAAAAAATCTGGGATTCCTTGACAGGTTCTCAACTTTCCTTGCTTTTTCCCACAATGCAGAGCCTTATGTAGCAAATGTATCATTCGCACCGGTGGCAAACTACAAGAATGCTGACTTAAAGCGTACGAATCTCTTTTCTCTGGCGGTTAAGGCATATATTGAGCAATTCAGGATTGTCAGTGAGACTGAAATCGGACATTCAGTTGATGGAGACATGATTCCTTTTTATACTGCCTTGCAATTCATCTTTCCTTTCGGCGACGGATTTTCCTTCAAACCTATATTCGGCTATTTTGCCGCATATGATACGAGTAATTCGGCAAATTCTTTTGACACATGGCTGCTTTATCCGCAGATTTCCTATGATTATAAGAAGCTTACTCTTACGGCGGGCTGGCATTTAGCTTACATGGAAGTCAAGGACAGTGATTATCGTTGGATTTGGACACTTCCCCTTTCTGTAAGAGTGAAAATCGGCGAATAATTGCACAAAAATCACCCTTGTGATAAAGTAGGTAAGATTTTAGGTGCTCGCATAACAGGAAACTGGGGGCGAGCCTAACTGGGAATTGGGTGAGAATCCCAAGCAGTGCCGCTACTGTGTGAAGAGATTCTGAATCAAGTTCAGAATGACAACGATTTGTTCAGGATGACAGCGTTTGCAAGTTCTGAATGGCAGAGCTCTTCGAGTCAGACA
>JAFUHS010000002.1 GCA_017468745.1 Treponema sp.
GGGCGGCAAAGATGATGACAGCGAGCTGAAAAACAAGATTCGTGATGATTTCTGTAATATCCATGAAAAAAATGACTCCAAAAAATGATAGACGGTCAACATTTGTTGGCATGTCCAATGAGCGATTATACTATCAGATTTTTGAAAATGATGTAATACTTTTGAAAATATTTGAGCTAATTTCGGAAATTTGTCACTGTTTGAAACAGATTTGCAAAAACATCATTTTATTGCGTTTTTCTTGAAAAATTATTCTTCTTCCATTTCCCAGAATTTCTTCGCGGCAAGGAGGATTCTGTCACCGATTCTCACATTTTCGCTGGAAATCGTGTCAAAATCCGCGGTAATGATTTCTTTTCCGCTGCTGCTGTCGCTCTGAATCACGAAGCGGCTTTTGCTTCCCAAAAATTCCTCGGACAAGACCGTACCTGAAAGCAGAATCTTGTCGGCGGGCAGGAGATTTTTTTCATAGGCGGGAGACTGGGGGGCAAGTTCAAACCATTCGGGGCGAATCATGAACTCTTTTCCGTCTTTTTTTATCAGGTTTGCTTTTCCCACAAAGTCAGCCACGAAAGCGTTTTTCGGCTCAAAGTAGATTTCTTTGGGGCTACCTTCCTGCAGGACTTTTCCTTTGTCCAGCACGGCGATTTTTGTAGAAAGAGAAAGGGCTTCTTCCTGATCGTGGGTCACATAAACCGTGGTGATTTTAAGCTTCTGCTGGATTTCCTTTAGCTCTTCCCGGACTTTCGTGCGGAGTTTTGTGTCCAGCGAAGAAAGAGGCTCGTCCATCAGAAGGATTTTCGGTTTTAAAACCAGGGAACGGGCAAGGGCGACGCGTTGTTGCTGGCCGCCTGAAAGCTCATTGGGAAAACGACCAAGCAAATCTTCGATTCCCAAAGCCTGGGCGATTTCAGAAACCTTGCTTTCAATTTCAGATTTTGAGCTTTTCTGGATTTTTAGTCCGTAGGCTATATTCTGAGCCACCGAAAGATGGGGAAAAAGAGCGTAATCCTGAAAAACCATGCCTACCTTCCGTTCATTCACCTCGATACCGGCCTGATTTACGCCGTCAATGAGGATTTCGCCGGAAATTGGCTCCAAAAATCCCGAAATGAGGCGAAGGAGAGTTGTTTTTCCGCAGCCGCTGGGGCCTAAAAGCGTGGTGAAGCTGCCTTCTTCCACATTTAGAGAAAGATTGTCGATTGCGAGGCTTTTTCCGAATGAGAAGGAAATGTTTTTCAGTTCGAGTTTAGTCATTTTTTTTCACCCTTTTTTGATTCTAACATTGTGAGTGTGATTTTTCCAATCAGTAGAAGCGAGAATGTAAGCAGGGTGAGAACCGTGGCCAAAGCGGCTGATTTTCCCCATTCCCCTTGCTCCGCCAGATTAAGGATTTTGATTGAAGCGAGGGGCGTGTTGAAAGAAACAAGGAAGATAACCGCACTGATTGTTCCCACGCCGCGAACAAAATCGTAAATAAAAGAAGAGAAAATGCCGCTGGAACTTAGGGGGGCGAGAATGGTCGCAAGAAGGTGCATTTTGTTTGCTCCCAGAGAGCTGGCCCCGTCGTCCAGAGAGGATTTAATCTGTGAGAAAACCGTTGTGATAATCCTGTAAGAAAAGGGCATGAAGCCCACGGTCATGGCGATGACAATCATGAGGGCAGAAAAATGAATGTTCAGCCGGTTTGAAGCAAGGGAAAGGGCAAGACCGAAAAGGGAGCCGGGAACCGCCGCCGGAAGCTGGGCACAAATGTCCAGATATTTTTTGCAGGGCAGGCTTGTCCTGGAGACGAAAAATGTGACAAAAAGGGCAAGAGTCGTGCTGAAAAGGGCGGCGACAAAGGCAAAAGAAATGGAATTCCGCAATTCCCTGCCATATTTTCCAATCATTTTTATGTGTTCCAGAGTGAAAGCCGTGTTTATTCCCCAGATTTTCTGGAAAGCTCCCGCCAGAATAGAGGCAAACTGAGCCAAAACCAAAAGGGAAATTACAGAGCAGAAAAGAGTAAGGAAAATCCTTGTGGCGAAAGAAGATTTTTTTTCGGGAAGGGGGCTTCCTTTCTGGCCCACGGTGGCAAGTTTTGCCATCTGTTTTTTCATGAGCCGGTTCTGCAGGATGAATAAAAGCACAGAGGGAATGACAAGAATGAGTCCAAGAACGGCGCTTGTTCCCGCGTTGACCCAGCCTGTGAGCTGTGTGTAGACTTCGACGGCAAGGACGCGGAATCGTCCCGCCACAATCATCGGATTTCCGAAATCACTTAAAACCGAAACCGCGATAAAAAGGGCGGCGGACAAAATGCCGTTGGCACAAAGGGGAATGGTAACGGTAAAGGCAATGCGAGCCTTTGAAGCCCCCATTAATCTGGCAGCCTGCTCCAGCGAGGGATTAATCCTTTGCAGGACCTGGGAGCACATCAAATAGGCAATCGGGAAAAAGCAGAGGACTTGGGCGATTAAAAGCCCCCAGAATCCGTAGAGGCTCACGTCAAGCCCCAGCAAAGTTTTTGTGAAAAATCCCTGCCGGCCGAACAGAAGGATAAAGGAAAGACCGCCGACGAAAGGCGGAGTCATCAGATGCAGAATCGGAATCAAGCCGAAGAGCTTTTTGAATGGAATGTCTGCCTTAACCACCGCGTAGGCGAAAATGTAGCCCACGAGAAGGGAAAGCGTAGTGGAAGAGACGCACTCCAAAAGCGTGTTGACCATAGCCCTGTGCCAGACGCCTGAAGAAAGCACCGAGACAAAGTCCTTGAGCTTTGGAGTCAGCACGACATTGAGAAGGGGGAAAACTATGCAGGCCGTGA
>JAFUHS010000137.1 GCA_017468745.1 Treponema sp.
AGATTTTTTCAGCTCGTCCCTGTATTCAAGGAAAAGCCCCTTCCCTTTAAGCTCGGCATAGCCTACAAGCCATACTTCAGGCATTATTCCGCCTTCACTGGCCGCGGCACACAAATCTTTATGAAGCTGAGCCGTTTTTTGCGCCATGTAAATCTGGCTTTCCGATATGATTCTTGCAATTTTCTCGCCGCCATTTTTCAGAAGATATTTTAGGTGATTCGTCTTTGCCGTGTGAAGCGGAGTTTTGTTCAATATAATTGCGTTTTTGCGGAAGTCAGTCTGAAATTCCGGGTTTTTCGCAAAGAAACCTGAGGCAATCTTACCGCTCTGACCGACTAGATACTTTCTGTTTGAATAACGCTGCTCATCTTTCCCGGGATTGTCACCAATGACGATGAGGCGGATTTCACTCTGCCCGGTCAGCTCGTCAAGGGCGGTGTTGTAAACAACCGGAGTCTCAAGCGGATATTCGGGCGTATCCTTTAAGCGGGCTGCAATTTGCAAAGGACTAAGAAGGGGGCCGTATTTTTGGTTGAGGCTGTCGCAGTAAGTGCGGAAATCATCTCTGAAAGCGGAAAAAATCTGGAATTGGCTTGGTGTCATGGGGATAGTATAAACGGAAAATGGAAAGTTGAAAACGGAAAAAACGATTTTCTCACGAAGAACACAGAGTTCACGGAGAGATTTCTTTTGCTTGAAAATCACTCCTGAAGCTCATGCTCTCAATACAACTAAGGCTCTGTGAAGATATTAATTCACAGGATAAGCAACTCCACCATAAAGGAGATATTTTTTACCTTCAACAATTATTACCTGTGCTCCAGTTCCTTCCAAAGATTCTTCCTCGGATTTTATGTGACGCTTTGGTGAATCCTCAATTATGAAAAGAAGATGTCTGTCGTTCATGTAGACATCGGAAATTATTACATCGTTTCTGTGTTCCTTGAAATTGATTATAAAGCGAATATTATTTGTGTTTTTTCTCGTAAATCGACCAGCTTCGCCGAAATAGTGAGGGAATTCATCCTGCATTTCATCATCTTCGTATCCATCAAACTCTTCTTTCTCGCCAGACTTGATTTTCTGGATTGTCTGCATTTTGTGCTCCTTGCCGTTTATGACGACCGTGCATGTTACATGATTCAAGTTCACACTAGAATTATTCTGAATTTGAATTTCTTCATCTATGCCCTTTGCCATCAATTCTGGGAATGACGTGTCGAATATCCAGTCATGATTTTCACTTTCGGTGATTTTGGGGGATTGAGCAAAAGAAGCTACGGTAAAGGCGAGTAAAAGCAATAAAAGGGATGTTTTTTTCATTTTTGGGGAAGCCTCCATAAATCTAGAATTATCAAAATATATATGATTTAATCCTTTCTATACCACTGATAGTAACACCACTCATAATATCCTGTTATTTTTTAACATTTCGTGGAATTACAAGAGATGACAAATTCGTATGAGCAAAAGCATAGGCACCTATCGAAGTCACAGTTTCTGGAATAATTATTTCTGTAATTGATGTAGCATATAAAGTATTAGCTCCTATTTAAATCAAGTTTTTAGGTAATATAATTAAAAGTATTTTTCGTTTCATATTTGCTCCGATAACACTAAGACAAACTATGTAACATTATTTTTTCACTAATTTTAACGCAATAACAGTCAAAAGTCACTAATTTAGAAGCAATTTAAATATGAAAAAAACTTATTTATAATTAGCACCTAATGTCTTTTCAGAGAGATTTTATTGAAAATCTAAAATATTACCGTTCTTTAAAAGGCTATTCGCAGGCTAAACTTGCGGAACTATGCCAGTGTCAACCCGCAACGATAGGTTGCATAGAGTGTGCAAGGCAATTTCCGTCTTTTGATTTGCTTTTCAAGATTTCAACAGCCCTCGAAATCCATCCCGCAGACTTATTCTTAAGAAACGCATCAAAATCCACATTAAACACAAGGAAGATAATGAGCACAGATTTCATCTCATATGTAAGCAAATTTGTCGAGGAAAATTTCTAGCACCCACAAAAGCCCCTTCACCCTTTCTTATCAAAAATGCCCCGGTACATCAAAAATCCGGCCAGAGTAGTCAGGCTTTCCGTAATGGGGAATGTGAGCCAGAAGAAATCAAGGCCGAACCTTGAAAAAATCCAGCCCAAGGGAACAAAGAGAACGACCGTCCTGATAATCGTCAGAAGAGAACTCTTAAGCGGGAGGGAAAGGGCCTGAAAAACAACAGGAAACATAAGGGAAGTCACCATGGGAAGAAAACTGATTCCGATAAAGTGAAAGCCCCAGCTGCCGATTTTTATGACTTCTTCATCGCTTGTAAAAAAGCGGAACATAGGACCTGGAATAAGCTCAAAGCAAAAAGTTCCGAAAGCCATGAATAAAAGCCCGAAAATCAGAGAGTCCCGGACAATCCTTTTGCAGCGGTCAAAATTCTCTGCCCCGAAATTGAAGCTCAAAATCGGAACGACACAAGTCTGCATGGCTCCAAGAGGAATGAAAAAGAAAGTCTGCCACTTGTAGTAAAGGCCCAGTGCCGTAACAGCCGCATCAGAAAATCCTTCAAGAATCAGGTTGAGGCCGAGAATATAGAAAGTATAGGCCGCCTGCATGAGCATATTAGGAAGGCCAAGCTTAAGGACAAGAAAAGCATAAGGAGCAAAAAATTTGAGCGGGAGAGGTGGACGAAAGCCCTTTGGCATGACAAGGAGAGCCGCCGCAATCTGACCTGCCACCGTCGCAATTGCCGCCCCCTCGATTCCAAGACGGGGAAGGCCGCAGAGCCCGAAAATCAAAAAAGGGTCCAGGACTATGTTTACAATGGCTCCGACAATCTGGGCGAGCATGGGAAGCCGCATGTTTCCGTAAGCCTGAATGACTTTTGTCCAGACGCTTTCAAAAAAAAGGCCGAAACTGAAAAGGCAGCAGATTCTTCCATATGTTATGACTTCAGAAATTACCCCGGTCGAATCAGTGAAGAGTCTGGCATAAGAGGGCATGAATAAAAAACCCAGAATCGCGCACAAAAGCCAGAGAATAAAGGCAAGAGGAAGGGCGATTTGGGCAAACTTTTCGCTTTCTTCTTTTCGACCCCGCCCCATTTTCATGGCCATGGCCGTGTTGATTCCGACACCAGTTCCCACGGCAAGGGCAATCATCAGAAGCTGAAAGGGGTAAATAATCGAAAGAGCCGTAAGCCCTGTAAGTCCATTCCGGCCGATAAAAAAACTGTCAACGATATTGTAAAGAGCCTGAATCAGCTGGGCAAACATCACAGGAGGGGCAAGCCTGAAAAGCAGGCGGCTGACCTTTTCCCGCCCAAAAAGTTCACTGGTTGTCATGAGTTTTCTCGTGAAGGAAAGTATAGTCTTTTTACAGAAACTGATAAAGGACAAAAAAACTCCGCCACCCTTGCGAGCGACGGAGTTTCCCTAATCGGAGTTTGCTTTACATTACTCTTTAGTTCTTGTAAGAGAAAAACGCTAGTTTTTCTCGACCGAGAACCGCAAAGCGATTCTCGTTAGGAAAAGAACTTTAGTTCTTTTCCACAAACTCCTCTGTGTAGTAAGCGTCGGTGAGAATCTTTTTCATATCCTCAACGAGCGGAACTCGTGGGTTAACCGGTGAACACTGATCCTCGTAAGCGAGGTAAGCGAGTTTCTCAACGTTAGCGAGATAGTCTTTTTCATCCAAGCCCTGTCCCTTGAAGTTCATGACGATTCCAAGACGTTTTCCAAGCTCACCACAAGCCTTAGCGTAGCTCTCTACGCCCTCTTCCACTGTTTTTGCAGGGAGACCCAGCATTCGGGCAAGCTCGCAGTAGCGTTCAGCTGCCTTGTAGTAGTTGTATTTCGGCCATGTTGAGAGCTTATCCGGCTGAGTTCCGTTGTAGCGAATTGTGAAAGGCAGGAGAATTGCGTTTGCCCGTCCGTGTGGAACGTGGAACTCACCACCAATTTTGTGAGCCATTGAGTGGTTCATGCCCAGGAAGGCGTTTGCGAATGCCATACCTGCAAGACAAGAAGCATTGTGCATCTTCTCTTTTGCCTCCACATCAGAAGCCCCGTTGTTGTAAGAGCGTTCAAGGTACTTGAATACCATCTTGATAGCCTGAATACAGAGACCGTCCGTGTAGTCATTTGCCAT
>JAFUHS010000138.1 GCA_017468745.1 Treponema sp.
CAAAAGAGCAGGCAGAAAAGGCTTTGGATTTAGTGAGCAAGCAGCTCAACACTCAGTACGGCGCGGTTTTGATGGATCCGCCTTATCATTCCCACGCTTTTGACGGAGCTTTGGCTGTCATTTACAATGCGGGCGTTAAAGAAAACGCGGGAATTTTCTCCCAGACTCAGGGCTGGATTATCCTTGCCGAGGCTTTGTGCGGTCACGGAAAGCGGGCTTTCCAGTATTTTATGGAAAATGCCCCCTCCGCCCAGAACGAAATGGCAGAAATCCGAAAGCTGGAGCCTTACTGTTACGGACAGTTCACCGAGGGAAAGGCAAGCCCTCACTTTGGGCGCAGCCATGTTCACTGGCTTACGGGAACGGCCTCAACTGTCATGGTGGGCTGTGTGGAAGGAATCCTTGGAATGAGACCTGATTTTGGCGGCTTACGGATTGCGCCATCAATTCCCTGCGAGTGGAAGGCTTTCGAGCTGGAAAAAACTTTCCGTGGGAAAAAACTTAAAATTCGGGTGGAAAATCCAAAGGGAAAGGAAAGCGGCTGGAGCGAATTCTATGTGAACGGTGAAAAGCAGGCAGACAACTATGTGAGCGAAAAGCAGCTGACCGCCGTGACCGAAATTAAGCTGGTAATGTAGGAAATCTTATGAACGCGCCTTGTGACGGGCGCGTTTTTGCTCATACTGGCGTTCATCGGCTTTTTTGAGCAGGGCGGTTAAATCGTAATTTTCTGAATCGAATGAGACCATGCCCAGACTGATTGAGAGTATGAATGGCGCCTTGTTACTCTTGTTGTAGCTCTCGCTTTCGTATTCCAAATTCGTGCAGATTTTGCGGAATCCTGATTCAGTCAGTTTTGGGGCAATTATGGCAAATTCATCGCCTCCCATGCGGCCGATTATGTCTGATTCCCGGAATACTTTTTTGAGGACGGAAACTTCTGCCACAATCGCGACATCTCCCATGTCATGACCGAGCTCGTCGTTGATTTTTTTGAGATGATCCATGTCACCGTAGATGACCGCACCAGATTCTTTCTTTTCGGCGGCGATTTTTATAATCTGCTCGGCGTATTTCATAAATCCACCACGGTTAAACACACCTGTGAGGGAGTCAGTGACAGAAGCGGTCGCAAGATTTTGATTTGCGTCGGACAGTTTTTTTGTCTCCTCGTCTTTGAGGGAAAGCATCCTGTTTGAGGCCAGGGCTATTCCCGTCGCGCTGAAAATAAGCTCATACATTCTCGGCTCAATTGCTCCGGGCGTGTAAGCCACATAACCGTATTGGAATGAAGTGTTAAAAAGGCTTGAAATCACCACGGGCTTTCCTTCTTCAAAAGAGAATCCGTCCGGAATCATCTTCTTTCTGGGATTCGTGACCGCAGATTCTAAATCCTCGTAATAGTCGAGACCCGAAAAGGCAATCAGGACTTTAGCTGAGTCGGGGAGGGAAAAATCATCGTTCTTTCCGTAATAAACGGGGTCATCGTAGAGGCAAATCACGCAGGAGTGAATTCCGTAGTCCCGCAGATTTCGAATCAAGAGCAGCTTGAATTCAGTGAGGGAAAGAGAAGCCTGCATTTCCTGCAGAAAAAAGTGAAAATGAGAGAGAACTTCCTTCCGGTGAAGGACAAGGCCTTCGCGATCGAATTTGAGCTGCATTTCCTCAGGATTCTGACTTTCTGGGCAGCCGCAGGATTCCCGGTAAAAGACAATAGAAGGAATCGAACAAATTTCTGCCTGTGTGTCATGTTTCTCAAACTGTTTTTCCAGGAATTCTCCGGCTTGAAAGGCCTGAAGGGAAATCTGCTGGTCAATGCTCGTAAGTTCAGGGTTTGAATACAGGCATCGTCTTTGGTTGTCGAAACCGGTGACAGCTACTTCATCTGGAACGGAAATGCCAAGTTCCTGAAGGTAAGCAATACAGCCAAAGGCGAGGTCATCGCTGCAGGTGACAATTGCATCAAAGTAAACATTTTCTTTTTTGGGACAGATATGAGAAAGGCTCTCCCGCGAATTTTCGTAAGTGTAATCAGCGTAAATGAATTTTGAATCGTCCGGGACAATTCCTCTCTCCTGCAAAAATTCCTCATAGGCCTGTTTGCGCAGGATAATATCCACCGAAGTGGAAAGGGGAAGCATGAGGACTATGTTTTTTTTGCCGTGGACATCCGCCAGATGACGAAGAAGTTCTTTGAATGCGGCTTTGTTGTCGGAAAGTACGCTGAAAACACCGGGAATATGGGCACCAATGCTCACGAGCGGCAGATAGGAAAATTCTTTGACCAGCGTGACCCGCTTCGATTCGGGGGCGTTCTGACAGTAGGTGTTGGTTGCCAGAAGGATTCCGTCGATGTTTTCCTTGGTGAGCAGTTTACAGGCGGCATAAAACTGATAATCGAAAGAACCGTGATTCCAGTTCTTGCTGCGGATTATGAAGACAAAAAGCTGATGACCGTACTTCTGGCAGTAGCGCTTTGCACCGTCCACCATAAAAGTAAAATAGTCTGAGTCTAAATCCTGTACCAGCAAGGCGATTTTTTTCATTTTCAGCGAACCAGCACCTCAATCTTAAGAATCTTTCCGCTCCGTGAAAAAAGGAGACGGCTTTCTTCCTTACCCAGAACTTTTCCTGCAAATTCCCGTCTTTCTCCATTTGCAAAGATGACTTTCAGCTGATTTTCTCCGCCCTGCTTTATTTTGTAGACTATGCCGGTCCCACACCAAGTGAAGGAAATCTCGCCTTTTTCATCGAAATCTTTTTTATCGAGGTAAATGGGATTGAAGACAGCTTTTCCGTCATCAATGTCCAGCCCAAGTTCAAGCCAGCGGCCTAAAATCTCTTCTTTTACCTGTCCTGTCATGCCCGGCTGTTTCGCCCCCTGTTTGAATGGCGTATGGGAATAGGGATCGAAGGGAAAAGCTCCGTATTCTAAAGGGCTTTTGCTGAATCCAAGCCCGGCTTTTATGTCCTTGTAGAAAGAGATAAGAGGGTCTTTTGCGCTGCTGATATTTTCCTGAGTGGCGAGCAGCAGTTTTGAGACCATGTGCCAGTAAATGCTTCCCAGACCCTCGTATGCGTAGAAAGTTCCTGACCGACCGGTGAAAGTCTGGTGATTGAAAGTCTTTTCGTAGAGGGAAAGAAGACTTTCCCTCTCGTGCCTGTTAGCTGCCCTTTCTTCCGGCAGAGAATCCAGCGCATGGATGAGACATTCTTTGTTCCTGAAATCCGCGTTAAAGTGATAGATTCCCCGCAAATCCTTGATTAAGACCGCATTTTTGCTGCGTGAGACAAAATCCGTAAGTCCCCGCAAATCTTTTTCGACCAGACAGTTTTTCTCCATGAAATTTGGAAGAATCGCATTGGGGTAGAGGAGATAAGAATGTTGGTTTTCCTCAAACAAATCGCTCTTTCGAAGAGTCTCAAGCAGCACTCTCTTTTCCTTTTTTTCAAGAAAATTGCCGCTCAATGCGGCTACCTGTCCTTCCAGCATGAGCTTCAGCCTGACGATGCGGATTTCCCCGTCCGTGAGAAGGACCGAATTGTAGGAATGAAAAAGTCCGTCCTGCCGCCGGTTGGCTTCGATTGATTTTCGGATGGCGGCGAGGAAAACTTTGAGATGGGAGACCAGTTTTTGTGCTGAAATCTGCTCGTTTTTGCCGGAAAAGCCCGATTCGTAAAGTGATTTTCTTTCTCTCTCAAAAAGAAGACCGATTTTGTCGGTGAATTCTTTCCGTTGAGAGTCTGTGACTTTTTCTGCCGTCTGTGAGGCAAAATCCTTGTAAATTTCCACAGTTTCCTTGAGGGTTTCTGCGACAAGTCCGTTCAGGCAGAAGGAGCCTGACTTGCCCTCAAAAATTTTCACCAGAAAAGAAAGCATTCTCTCCAGATAGCACATCGTGACGACAGAAGTTCCGTAGCCCGCCAGAGCGTTGTTCGCGTCATTCCATTCCGGCCGCTGGGTGTTCATCCAGATGCCTGCCTCCGGGATATGATTGAGCATTTTTGCAAGAATGATTTGAATGATTTTTGTTGTCAGCGTGGTCAGCTGGAGGGAGCCGTCTTTGTTTTGAATGCAGCGCGCGTCAGTGCCGAATTCCTTTTCATTTTTTCGCAATTTTGAATCCAGCTCGTAGTCAAAGCGAATGGAATTCCTGGGGTCTTTTAAAATCTCGCCATAGCTTTTGATTCTGTAGGGAATGTTTGCCGTGGAAAAAAGCTCCTCATTTAAAAGCGGGATGAATTTTTCTCCTTCGTATTTCCATAAGAATTCAAGGATTTTCTGCAAATAGATGACCTGATGGTCACCCCAGAAGCCGAACTGAGCCCATGGATTTCCTTCTTCGGGAACTTCCCAGTCTACACCGGCCCTGCTGATTCTATAGGGATTGAAACCTTCCGCAGTCATGGCATTTACGAAAATCGCGCAGACATTTATTGCATATTCTGGATATGACCACAAAAGAGCTTCCCAGTTTTGAAAAATGTCCCTCCAGTTTCCCTCGTAGTTGATTTTTTCTCCGCCATTTTCGCCCTGCAAATCGATGTTGAAGCGGTTCCACGGTCTGCTTGGGTCTCCGTGGCGGCGTGAGAAGGTAAGGGGAAGGTATTCCAAAAAGAGCCTCTTGATTTGGGGATTTTCGCTTTTAAATAGAAAATCGCGCAATTCCTGACGGCTTACCGTGGATTTTGCAAGGGAACTTGCTTCTATGATTTTGGAAATTTCATGACCGAGCAGAGAATTCCTCATTTTTGCAAAAGTGATGAAATCTTCCGTGCGGATTTTTCCTCCGTCAGCGAAGAGGCCGCCCCTCATAATATTGAACATTACATTCGTTCGGTGGTGCAGGTCGGTGATTTTGTTTCCCGAAGTCTGGATTCCGTCCGCCTGAGCGATTTTTGCTTCAAGTGCCTCGCTCGTAGCTCGAATGTCCTTTTCAAGGAGCTGCCATGCCTTGTCCCTGTCAGATATTTCATTTTCAAGGGCGATGAGTTTTGAGGCATCAAAGTCCACATCGAAAACCTGCTCCCAACATTCTGCCCCTTTCCCTATAAGCTCGCTCTCATGAATAATGAAGCACTGCCCCCGCTTTCCCTTCAGTTCTTTTTTCTGAGCCTGAAGAAAATCCAGCTTTCCCTCCGTAAAATATTCCACGGCATTTTCAGAGAGAATAAGAGGGTCTTTCGTGGTGAACCAGGAAATGTTTGTTTTGAGAGATTCGCTGGGCTCGGCTCTGTCTGTTATAATAGAAGAAAGCGTAAAAAGGGCGATGTTTGATTCAGTCTCCACCTCGCATTTTTTGTAGGCATCGATGAGAACGCTCTTTGTGTTCTGAATGGCGGAATCGCAGGAAGAGGGGAGGATATTGCGGCTTCCGTCCAAAATCGTGAGACGAACTTTTTTATCGCTTAAATTCTCCACGCGGCAGAGACGCACGAGACCGTATCTTGCGCTTGAAGTCCAGCCGTAGCGGAAAGAAATTCCCGCCAGCAGGTTGATTTCCTCAAACCAGACCTTGTTTCCGTTCAAATTTTTATACAAGTTGCGAACGATTCCAGCTTCTTCTTTGTAGCGTTTCGCGCCAGTGCTGTAGAGATTCTCAAAGGGCTGCCAGAGAATGCCTTTTTTCCCTTCGTTTTTTATTTTGATTATGGTGAGAGGCCCGGTCACATTCTTCATGTCCTGGATTTTATCGCATGTATAATAGGGAAAAATCGAAAATGACTCGTTCTTGCGTCCCGCAGTGATTCCGCCCTGAGCCCAGCAGAAATTCCAGACATCAGTGGAGCTGGTAATCGTCATGAAAAAATCGTTCATCAAGTCAAAATTTTCGATTTTGTAAAATTCTTCGCCGTCCAAAAAGACCATGTCTCCAGAAACACTTTTTTTCATCATTTCCTCCCGGACTGATTTTTCTTTTTTATAATACTTTTTTGAATTATTGACTTGGACTTTGGAAAAAAATATCAAAAACTTTGTTTTAATATCAAGATTCTGTTGCAAAGTAGCAGCCCTTAAAATTCGGATAAAAACGCTTAGAAAAAAATCATGAAAAAATTATTTTTGAATAAAAATACAGTATTTGAGATAAAAAATTGATATTTTTTCCAACTTTTCGCAGTGATAGTGTATCTATGAAAAAAGGAGGAGCACTATGACTGCTAAAAGAATCGTGAAGGGACTTCCGTCTCTTTGTCTGCTTGCGCTCTTGGGGACAAGTTCTGCATTTGCCGTAGATATTAAGGCGAATATCATGGTACGCGGAGACATGGCGCGATACGAAAAACAAAAATCAACTGGAGATTTGGAGTCAGCCTATTTGCTGAACAATCCCGTTTTACAGAAAGACAATCCTGGAGACGGTCTCATTCTTGATGTGGATGCTGGTCTTGCGGGCGCTCACATGGCTATGTGGTACAAAAGTGCGATTCAGGTGAATAAGGGAGCAGATGATTATGACGATGATGACTGGCTTGCCTACTTCCGAAGAACTTATGTCTGGTTCAAGCCGGTAGACATGCTCAAAATCCAGCTGGGCTATGTGGGCTGCGACAAGCATTTTAAAGAAAAAATCGATGAATGGAAGGTTGGAAACCCCTTCGCAATGGATGAACGGGACTGGGGCAAACATCCGGCATACATTAACTGTAACGATGTGGAAGGCTGGGGCTTTGGCTTAGAGCTTCGTCCTGTTGAGCCCCTCATCATTAATGCGGGAATCACTCCGGGCAAAAAGGGCAGCCTTGCCACTGATCCTGCTGATGCGAACAAAGTTTCTGTGGCTGACAAGGCTTCTTTCTATAAAAAAGACGGCGACGATAAAACGAAAATTGCTCCCTGGGGATTCGGTGCCCGCTACTTCCTCAATGAGAATTTTGAATTTCAGGCATCTTTCCGGGACGGCGGACAGGACGGAGACAGGGACGGCACATGGCGAATCGCGCGATTTGGTATTGGCTATACAAATCCCATGACAAGTTCGTTTATCCAGCCGATTTTTGGTTTCGATTACAACAAGAAAGATGAAAAATGGGAGCTGAACGGCATGTGTTTCGATATGTACAGCGAACTTTACATCGATGCGCTCAAAGTCATCCTTCATGCACCTCTTACTCTCCGCTGGTCGGACTCAGACACAGACCGAAGTTACATCGAGCCGACTGTCAAGGCAATGTATAACACTGGTTCTCACGGAAACATGGATGATGTTTCCCCATATATCATGCTTGGCTCCAACCGCGATGATGCCCTTTATGACCCCCAGTTTCGTGCCTGGCATTTGGACAGTCATTTCAAAGATTCATTCAACATGAGTTGTGTTTTGGGCGTGAATTTCAAGGTTGCGATTGCTGAAATCGATATCGGCCTGAAATATGACAGGCTTTCTGATTACGCACAGACCAAATACGACAAAGAGTGGGTTTTCAGCATCCCCTTCTTTGTAAAAATCAAGAATTTCTAAAAAAGGCATTGCCGGGAAAGCTGGCAGTCGGATAAAAAAAGGAGGATATTATGAAAAAATTGCTTAAAACAATGGTCGCGGCTTATGCGGCTTTGGCTCTGTTTGGAACATTTGTTTCCTGCAGCAATGACGGAGATGACGAGTCAGATCCATACGCAGTAAAACCCGCTGGCACTCAGGAAGGTGGCGGAAAAACTGGCGGAAATCAGACTTCTGGCGACACCGTTACATCTTTTGACGAAAATGGAATCGGAAACATCATCACCTTTATGATAAATGCTGATTCAACGGGAACGAGCAATAAAATCACGCTCAAATATATGAGAAGCGCAAAAAGCGCAAAAGAAAAGATTACCCTCACCGGTGCGGAATACCTTGTTCAGCATAATAGTGGCACAATCGTAAAAAAGACAGGTGACTTGGTTTTCTCCCTGAACAATTACGGCAGCTGTTTTGAAGAAGGCTTTGAGGAAGGAAAGCCGGTTACGGACGAAATGCGCAAGGCAAGCGGAAAATATAAGGACGGTTCTACCGAATTGAAAGACCCGGCAACTGACGCTTGTGAATATCAATGTGAATTGAGCTATGCCGAAAGTCTTAAAACAGGCGACACGGTAAAATTCCAGCTTGTAAAGGGTGGATTTACTATTGAAGAAGGCGCGACTGCGACAAAAGACGACATCATGCCGAAAATCAAGGCGATTCTGATTGACGCGGACGAAAAAGTCGGCTGGTATAAAGAGATTTTTGCCTATGAGAAAGATTTCAGCAAAGAAAACGGCGGCTATCCAAAAGTCGTTAAATCTGATGCAAAAATTGATGACGGCGTAAAGGCTGATCACGGTCTCTTGGAATCTGACTTTAACACCATGGCCTGGGGCACGGCTGTAAAAATTCCTGCTGAAAAATTTGCAAACGCTGCCGCCGGAGACAAAATCATCCTTACCTACAAGATGAACGAGGACGGAGATGCCGGCTATCACATGTTCCAGTTGTGGAATCTTCCTGTTGCGGAAGAAAACACATCCTTTGACGAAATCAAAGATCTTTCAACCGATGGCACTTACACGCATGTCCTGAAGGCTGCGGAAGTTGCCGACCTTAAAGCAAACGGTCTTGCAATTCAGGGGAACAGCGTAACGATTACAAAAGTTGTCTTTGAAAAAGGCGACGGCACTGTTCCGGAAGAGCCAGAGACTCCTGTTGATGAGGATGCTATAATAATTGAACTTCCCCAGAATTTCTATGATGGCGAAAACCACGGCCTTTCTTTCCGCAAAAAGATTGCGGATTTGGGAATCGAATTTTTTCCTGTTGAAGGTGAAACCTATACAATCTATATGGAAGGAAAAGCGAGCGACTATACACACCTTTCAAATATGTGCATTGGCTTTGAAACTGATTATGACTGGCAAAATTGTGCAATGGAAGGAGGAAAAGATTTTACTGGTTTACAGAACGGAGTTTCTGTAGATGTCACATTTAATGGAACTGCCGATGGAGATTGGTATTTCTGGTTTTATGATGGAGACACAGATGCCACTGCAGAGCCTGTGACACTCACGCTCTCAGAATTTTCAGTTACAAAAAAATAAAAGAAAAAACTGTCATGAGGAAATTCTGACAGTTTTTAGAGGATTCAACTTTTTTCGCCGGTAGATTGCACCTAACCTCTATTTCTGCCGGCGGTTTTTTTACACTAAACTATGGAGAAATCTTATGAAAATGGCGAAAATCCTGTTTACTTCTTCCCTCCTGCTGGCAGCTTCTTCTGCTTTTTCTCAGGGAAAAGCTTCTGAATACACGGAAGCCGATTTAGTCTGGAAAGATGACTTCAACGGGAAAAAACTCAACACCAAAGACTGGAATTATGAATTCCATGAGCCAGGCTGGGTCAATGCGGAGTTGCAGAGCTACGACGACTCAAAAAAGAACACATATCTGAAAGACGGCTGCCTGGTGATTCAGGCTCTCAAAAGCGAAAAGAAAGACGGCACCTCCGCTTACACTTCCGGTCGAATCAATACTCAGGGAAAACACGCTTTCACTTACGGAAGACTTGAGGCCCGGCTTAAAGTTCCCAAGGGAATGGGATTTTTGCCGGCATTCTGGATGATGCCTGACGACGAAAGCTATTATGGTCAGTGGCCTAAGTGCGGAGAAATAGATATTATGGAAGTAATGGGGCAGGAGACCAACAAGCTCTACGGAACCCTTCACTTTGGCGAGCCTCACTCAATGGTACAGGGAACGCGCATCCTTGATAAAGGCAATTTTGCCGATGAATTCCATACATTCGCCGTGGAGTGGGAGCCTGGCGAAATCCGCTGGTACTGTGACGGCGTAAATTACAAAACCGCAAAGGACTGGTTTACAAAAAGGCCTGGCTTCGGCGAGCAGACTTTCCCCGCTCCTTTTGACCAGCCTTTCTAC
>JAFUHS010000139.1 GCA_017468745.1 Treponema sp.
ATTTTTTTTGATGAATCGTATGTAAAATCCATAGGGTCATGATTTTCCAAAGTTATAACCATTGTGCCGGCCTTTTCATCAAATGAATAAGTTCCTTTTTCATTTTCATATATACCTATATTTACAACAACAGAATTGTCAGTACCAAATTCAAGAGTTGTTCTAGTAAACATAAAACCTTCCCAAGTTTTTCCTGCAAATGGATCTTTGCTTTCACAACTTGCAAATAATAATATACTTGTAAATACAACAAAAACACATAATAATTTCTTTTTCATAAAAGCCCCCAAATTCTTATCTTTGCCCAGTATACACTAAGCAAAATTTCGCACATTTGTGCTAACTCTTTTCTATTCTAGGTACTATTAGCATAATAATCAAGTAGAGAATAGTACATTCGTGCTATTTTTTTACTATGTTAGATTTTTGGTTAAGAGTAAAAGACAAGTTAGATTTTCAAGACTCAACGCAAAGAGATTTAGCTCAAAATATAAATGAAAGTTACAATACTTTACAATCATGGATAAATCGTGATAGGCTTCCAAACGCAGAGCAAGCCGTAAAAATTGCAGATACTCTTAATACTTCTGTGGAATTTTTAGTAACTGGAAAATCTAATAACAGAAAAAATGACCATTCAAAAACTGTAAAATTACTTGAAGAAGCTATAGAAAATTTACAAAAAGAAATGCAATAAAACTACAATGAAGTTAATTATAGCACAAATCCTCATATTTGCTAAAAATCGACAAGAAAAATTTTTTTAAATTTTGGGCTACATACCCTTGCCTATAACGGTGGGTACCAAATTCACTTTACACAGTGTGAACTATAGATTACAATATAAATATGGAATATGAAGTTCGGCAAACAAAAATCTTCTCAAAATGGTTTTCAAAACTAAAAGATAATGTTGCTAAAGCTTCTATTGCGCGGCGGATTGTGAGATTTGAATATGGAAATTTCGGAGATTCCAAAACTGTTGGTGGCGGTGTCTTTGAAATGCGTGTCGATGTCGGAAAAGGTTATCGCGTTTATTTTACAAACAAAGATAACAAGATTGTAATTCTTCTTGTAGGTGGAGACAAATCTACTCAAGATGATGATATAAAAACTGCCATAGAAATGGCGAAGGAGGTCTAAAATGCTCGAAACCACAAAATTTGATGTTGCAGAATACCTTGATAATGAAGAGCTCCGAGAAAATTATCTTGAACTTGTTGCAAAAGACGGAACACAAGAAGAATTGCTCAAAGCAATAAATGATGTCGCAAGAGCAAAAGGTATGACAAAAACTGCGAGAGAAGCAGGTATCTCACGAGAAGGGCTTTATAAGGCTTTGTCCCCAGACGGAAACCCTGCATTCTCAACTATTTGGAATATTCTTCATTCTATCGGTTATACTCTTACGCCAACTCCAATTGTGAGGATGGGGTGAGGAATTTCCCCCTCAGCATCACAATATCGGTTTCGGTAACATCCAGAATCTGCAAAAAGCCGGTTGTCTCAAAAATTTCGTACACTTCCGAGGAGACATCCTGTACGGTCAATTGTGTGCCGCTCTGTTCCTTTGTAAATTTCAGCAGAATACGCAAACCGACGCTTGAAATGTATTCCAGCTTGCCTGCGTCAATTGCAATCGGCATGTTTCCGTGCTCTTCTTTTATAGCCCGGAAATTTTTTTTCTACTTCCTGTGCATTTTGTGTTTCGATGCGGCCTGGTGCACTAATCAATAAGATGCCGTTGATTTCTTTTGTCTGTAATATTTCCCTAGTTCCTTTTGAGTTCATTAAAACTTATTTTGACATAGCTTTATGAAAGCGGGGATTGAAATCTTTACTCTTTTTCCAAATTCACTCGTATAAATATTAAACATGCTGTGGTTGTGCGGATCGGCATATTGAGCTTTTCGAAGTGTCGCAGACACAAAAAAATTGCGGATAATTCTAAGCCATGTTAAAATTATTTTAATATTTCTAGTGGCTAAAAGGAGTCTGTCATGACAAACGAAGAAATGAAGACAATCTAGCACACAGCAGCCATTGCGGTGTCGTAAATATCCAAAAACGGCGAACGCAACCACTGTGAATGTCATTTTCAAACGACTTCTTCCTCAAAAAAGCACTTCACCGCCTTAATCATGCTTTCCACATCTTTTGCTCCCGCGCTTTCATAGGGTGAGTGCATTGCCCATTGCGCAAGACCTATATCCACGCATGGAACTGAAACATGATTCTGGCTGATGTTTCCCAGCGTGCTTCCGCCAGCGATATTTGAGTTGTTCGTGAAAACCTGGTAAGGCACGCACGCCTTTTTGCAAATCATTTTGAAGAAAGCTGATGTTACTGCATCCGAAGTGTATTTTTGAGCCGCATTGTACTTGATTACGATTCCGCCGTTCAAAACCGGGCGGTTGATTGGGTCTGCTTTTTCGGCGTAATTCGGATGAAGGGCATGTGCATTGTCCGCACTCAGCATAAAACTTTTTGAGAGCGCAATCTTGTAATCTTCGCTTTTCCAGCCCAGCTTTTCCGAAAGACGCTCCAATGTATCCGAAAGGAATGTAGAATCCGCTCCCTGCCGGGTCGAACTTCCAACTTCCTCGTTGTCAAAAAGACAATAAACTGGAATCGCTACCGGCTTTTCAGCCGACAAAAATCCCTGTAAACTTGCCCATGCACATTCCAAATCATCGAGTCGTGGGGCTGAGATAAATTCTTCTTCGGCACCCCATTTAGTCGGCTCGCTTCTGGCATATAAAAACAAGTCGTGGCTCAGAATGTCTTCTTTTGGAACACCAGCCTGCTGAGATACAATAGAAAGAAGTGAAGCTTTTTCGGAAAGTGAAAGCACAGGCTCAATCTCTTTCTGCACATCTATTTTGTGACCTTCGTTTGCATCGCGGTTCATGTGAATGGCAAGGTTTGGAATCACGAGCAAGTCTCGGTCAACGCAAACCAGTTTTTCTTTGATTTTGCCGCCATCATTAAAGACAATCCGCCCGGCTACAGAAAGTGGCCTGTCAAACCAAGGGGCAATCAACATTCCGCCATATTTTTCGACATTGAGCTTTACGCATCCAGCTTCTTTCCGCTCAGGATTTTCCTTAATCTTGAACGAGGGCGAATCGCTGTGAGATGCGCAGAGCATGAAGGCCTTTTCGTAAGATTCCGGCACGCAAAATGAAATCAGGGCAGAGCCGTTCCGTGTCACAAAATACTTTCCGCCCGGAGCAATTTGCCACGGTTCGGACTCAGAAAGTTCCGTAAAGCCGCTTTTACCTAAAATATCGCGTATATTTGCCACCGCATGAAAACTTGTGGGGCTGTTTTTTATAAAATTGAATAAGCCGTTTAATGTGTCGTCTGTGTTTTTCATTCTTTCAGTGTAACATTTCCTTGAATTCCTGTATACTTTCCCCCATGCAGACTGAATTTTCCTTTGACGAAATGAAGCCGAAGTCATCCGGCGAAAAAATAATCGTATACACTGACGGCGGCTGCTGGGGAAATCCCGGCGTGGGCGGCTGGGCTTGCGTAGTAATCGCAGAAGGCGAAGCCCGGGAACTTTCCGGCGGCGAAAAACTCACCACCAACAACCGCATGGAGCTTACCGCAGCAATTTCTGCCCTCACGGCAATCTACAATACCGACCGCCTTAGAAATCGCCCTATTCAAGTGAACATCGACAGCCAGTATGTCAAAAACGGCATCACAAGCTGGATTTTCAACTGGAAAAAGAACGGCTGGAAGACTGCGGCAAAAAAGCCCGTCCTCAATCAGGAACTCTGGCAGAAACTTGACGCTCTCAATTCTTCCCTCAATGTGGAATGGAACTGGGTCAAAGGACACGCGGGCGTGGAATACAACGAACGCTGTGACCAGCTCTGCCAAATCGAAATGAGTAAATTGAAGTAAGATTTTCTCCGACAATTACTGTATGAAATTGTCGAGAATTATTTTTTCTATATTTACCCTTTGCCTCTTGCTTAGCGGGTGTGGAAAAAAAACTGCGCAGAAAGACGAAGTCTTTCAGATGGAACAAAAGTCCAGTGATCACAGGTGGTTTTATTTTGGCGAGGAAACTTACGCTGAAGTCGACTTACCCCAGCATTCTCCTATTCATTCCCTCAAGCCATGGACTGAGAGCGTACGGGTCTGTGACGGAAATGTAAGCCCGGCCGGAAAGGGAATCTTGCTGGTGAACCATTTAGGAGTCCTCTATTTTGAGGCAAGCGACAATCCTCTTTTAATACAGGATTATCAGCTTTTTTCTGATTCAACGGCGGGAAATCTCGTATTCGATAACGGCAATCCATATTTCACGCTGGTAAAAAACTCTTTTTTCAATAAAACAAGCTCAAAGAGCAAGTCTCAGAATCATATAATCCGCTTGTCGGAAGCTCAGAAACTTTTTTTCCCGGTTGTTGCCTATAACGATTTGCACATTGAATACAACGGCGAAGTCACAGGAACTTATTTTGACGGCTCTGATTGGTTTAGCTCAGTCAAATCGACCCAAAATGACCGGGTTTCTTTCCGTTATATTAAGTGGAATTCCCTGATGGATATGGCGACGATTCAGCCCTTTTCTCATTCAGAAAGTATTACTGTCGCGAAGACCAATGAATCTGCCTACAGAAATCTTGTTACGCCTCAGGATTTTTCAAAAGCACCGCCCCGGCTAAAACTTCTTCTGAAATCTATACCCAATGACTTTAATTTCCTGCTGACATGCCGGGATTTCGGTGGAACTTCTCCCCGCTATTATGATAACGGAGTCGAAGATGACGGTACGGCTGCGAATGCGATTATCAAAGACAATTGGGTTTGTGCGGTATTCAGCGATGGAACTACATATTTCTGCGGTGCTCTTGACGGTTTTCCTCTCATCAATCAGGGGAAAACAGTCGCTTTCCGTCTGCCTAAGCTTCCTCTTCGTTATTCCTATCAGTCATTTATAATCAGCGGAAAATATCTTGTCGTGGCATGGGAAGAGAGTGATTTCTATAAAACAGGACGAAGCGGATTCCTCACTGTCGATATGGAAAAATTGTTCTATAAGGGTTAAAATATTACGGAAATGGGCGCAACCGCCGCTTTGCGTCGGTCGGGTCTTCCGCCCTTCGCTTACGCTCATAGCCTTCGGCTACTTCGGGGCTCCACCCCCTTGCGCTTTGCTTATGAGAAAATTACCTTTACTTTTTTTGATTTTAATTTTTCAATTCTCGCTTTCCTCTCTTCAGGCCCTCGATAAATCGCTTTTTTTTACGCTGGGGCCAAAAGTTATGCTCAATACTGATGATTCATCAAAGTCTGCCCCATCTCCAGTCATGTATTCCCTTGGAATTGGCGGAGATTTCACATTTGATAATAATATATTTATGCAGGCTCACGGCTCTTTTTTTACGAATTATTATCTGTGGAACGGAGAGCACGCGCGTCCGGCAGAAGTAGAGAATCGTACCGCGACCGCTCTTTCTGCCCTGCTGGATTTGACTGGTGGCTACACTTTCAAAGCCGGCGAATCTCAAAAACATCTTCTGTCGCTGGCAGCTGGTTTGGGATTTTTCTTTCGTTATGGTATTCTTTCAAATGGCGTGAGTGAAAGCGACAGAAACCGCGATACGGGAACTTCTGCCGGCGACGATGTTGCCGACATCAATTCTGATTTTTACAGCGATTTAAAATTTCTTTATCCAGAGTTTGCTTTTTCTTATTCATACATGCTTTCTGACATCTGGAAAGTGGGCGGTGAATTCCGCGCATATATTCCCATTGGCTCTTTTGTAAATGGTTTGGGGGCAGACGGCATGATTTTTTCGCTTGCGTTAAAACTTTCTTACAAATAAATTTGCCAATTCATATCATTTTATACTATAATAAATAGACTTTAACCAGTCGAGGAACAGGCTTAATATGGTACAAGAAGTAGTTTCAACAAAAATCAGTGATGCACAGGGGGCGGCTGACGATTTAGTACGCCAGTTGCGTGGAAGACCTGATTCATACACTGCAGTTATTTTTATGGCTGCAATCAAATATGATTTTGCCGCTCTTTCTGTGGCTATCAAGGCAAAATTCCCAAATTGTGAAGTAATCGGTGCCAGTACGGCCGGTGAGATAAATACGCAGGGATTCCAGAATGATTCTGTCGTTCTCACGACAATGACTGACAGCCGCACGAAAGTAAAGGGAGTGCTTGTCGAAAACGGCAGCAAGTATCCTGTCGCAAACAAGACGGACATCGAAGCTGCCCTTCGCTCGGCAGGTATCTCTTGCGGAGATCCTTATTCCCATACCTCGGCCTTTGCAATTGCCTTTATTAATGGTGTATTCAATGCTGAAGAAACTATTCTCTCAAACTTCTACTCAATCATTCAGAATGATAAATTTGCCCTTGCCGGAGGAACGGCTGGCTTTACCGGCAGCGAGGCAAAAACATTCGTAAGTTACAACGGAAAAACCACACAGGATGGAGCCGTTTTTCTGTTTGTAAAAACAAGCTGCAAATTCGACATCCGTCAGGAAGACATCTTCAATCCGACTGGCAAAATAATTTATGTCACCCAGTCAGACACGATTAACCGCACGATTTTCAGGCTCAATGGTCAGAGTGCAAAATCTGTTTATGCCCAGCAGCTCGGAGTTTCAGAGTCTCAGGCAGAAAGCATGACATTCGAGAATCCTTTTGGCCGGCATATCAATGGTTCTATTCATATAGCGGCGCTCGCCGGTTTTTCAGGCGACGGTTCATGCTCCCTTTTTGCCCGCGTCGTTCCGAACTCAACGCTGGAGATGATGCACATCGGAGACCCGGAAGCAAAATGCGATGAGACTTGCGCGGGAATCAGGCAGGTGATTCCAAATCCGAAATTCACGCTTCTTATGACCTGTATCACGCGAACTATGGCTTTTGACCGTATGAATATAGCATCGAGCATTATCCGAAAATACCAGCAGACCTTCCCCACATTCTGCGGCTTCTCTTGCTACGGCGAGCAGATTGGGCGTGTTCACTGTAATCAGACACTTGTAAGCTTGGTAATGGGAGACTAAAAATGGATTCAGTAAATCTTATAAAAAGCGGAATCGACACCGTTGAGACTTTGATTGCCTATCTTGCAAAAGATGCAATCGGCGGCGACTTCCTCAAACAATATCTTGAAAGCCGTGAGGCTCAGTCTCATGCCGCTCAGGAACAGCAGAAGGCTCTTCAAAAATTACTTGAGGACACCAGTGCGATGGAGGCTGGTAACAGGCAGATTTCTGAGAGCGTTGAGGGAAATATCCAGCGACTTGGTACAATCGCTCAGGCAATACAATCTCTCCGCAATTCTGTTGATGCAATTGAGCAGGAACAGCGAAAGTATGCGGCTCAGTTTGAAAACCTTATCTCTCAGGCAAAAGTGATTTCGGGTCAAATCGCCGACATTCAGAACATTTCGGCTCAAACTAATCTCCTGTCTTTTAACGCTTCAATCGAGGCCGCCCGTGCCGGCAATGCAGGAAAAGGCTTCCGCGTTATTGCGAATGAAGTAAAAAAACTCTCCGGAGATACGAGCAAAACTTCTGAGGAAATCAATTCTAATGTAGAGAATCTTGTTAATTCTATCTCAAATCTTGAGAAAATCACGCAGAAAAACACTTCTGCTTTGGAGCGGCTCGCTCAGGAAACCGAAGAAACCCTTAACACATTCACTCAGGTGCGTGAGGCGAATTCTTCCTCAAACATGAATATCGGGCGTATCGGCTCTGTCATCGAAAACAATGTTCGCGGAATCAACGATGTCATCAAGAATGTAAAATCAACTGAGCAGGTCAACGAGGAAAACCTTAAGCTTTTTGCAAAATGTGCCAGCGACAATGAAATGCTTTTCAACGATTTGTATTCTTTCGTATATGAGCTTAAAGCGATTTTCAAAGACTTGCAGGCTCAGAAATAAAATCTAAAAAGGCTGCTTCGATTCGAGGCAGCTTTTTTTATACCGGTTATTTCTTTGTGTTTGTGCGGGAATCAACAATTCTCTGCATATCGGAGATGTTGTTGACGACCATGTATCCGTCGAAGATTTCAACTTTGCGCGACATTGTAAAATGTTTGAGTTCGTCTCGGACTGTGTTCATAGGCAGCCCTGACCAGTGCGCAATGTCAGACTCAGTTACAGAGAATTTTCTGCGGCGGTCAGCGGATTGAATGGGATTCATTTCGTTGAACATACAGAATACATCGGCAAGACGAGCCTGTGGGTCTGAGATAACGAGAATCTTGAGACGGCGCTTTTGGTCGTAAATTCGTTTGCAGAAAAGTTTGAGAAGGATAAGGGCAAGCTGGGGGTTACCTGTGATGAGCATTTCAAAGTTTGCCTTGTTGAATTCGAGACACTCAACATGACCGCGAGCTACACATGTGGCAGAGCGGGGGGAGTTGTCGAGAATAGCCATTTCACCGAAAAATTCTCCTGGTTTTAAAATGTCGAGGTTTTTGTTTGACTCGTTTACGCATTTTGTCAGTTGAACGGTTCCGCTTTGAATCAAATAGAATGTTTCACCCCTCTCAAATTCGGTGATGATAACCTGCCCGTTTTCGTAGTGCTTTTCAAATCGCTTGAAGGCCGGAAGCTCAAAGAGTTTGATGGAACTTCTTCCTTCTGAGACTTCTTCATCATATTCGTCAGAAGATGAGATTCCTTTTTTGACATAGGCGTTTGATTTAAGAAGCATTTCTTTGATTTGGCTGACATGGGGGGCTAAAGGATATAGTTTGATATATGTGGTGCAGACATCTTGGCAGCTCTGCCATTTGCCGTCGTCGTAGAAAGCTTTCGCGACTGAATAAAGACCGCTCATTTGGTTTACTGAATCGTTTTTGTTGAGGACGGACTCTGTTTTTTTGTGAATTTGTCGCAGCTGATTTGAGAAGACTTTGAGCATTTTCATGATAAGCTGTTTGTTAGTGCTGAAAAGAGCTTCAAATTCCTGTGAGGACATGGCGATACAAGTTGATTCTTCGAGAGTCATTACGGTTTCTTCACGGGGAAAATGACCAATCGCAGATTTTACACCAAAAAATTCACCCTGTTTGACCTGTTCCGTTGTTTGGAGTTTTGTTTCGACATCGGTTGTAGTGATAACAACACGGCCTTTCTGTAGAATGAATACACGGTCATCCGTATCACCTTCAAAATAAACTATTGAACCTTTTGTGTATGAAATAGCCTTTGGCATACTTTTTGTACTCCCGATTCAAAAATCAAAGAAAATCATTATAAGTATAACACAAGACTTGAAAATATGCTATTATTTTTTTTATGATTGACTTGCATTCCCACTCATCAGCCTCAGACGGCCTTTTCAGCCCAAAAGAAGCCGCAGAATACGCGATTGGCAAAAAACTGAAAGTATGGGCTCTTACAGACCATGATACAGTAGACGGACTTTATGAAGCGGCAGGAACCTGTGCGTCAAGTGAGAGCGAAATCATCTTTCTTCCTGGAATTGAAATCAATGTACGCTGGCCGAGCGGAGAATTCCACCTTTTAGGAATGGGACTCAGACGATACTCACAGGAGTTAAAAGATTTAGTCGCCGACTTAACGGAATATCGTCGCAACAGGAATCAGGAAATCATCGATAAAATGAATAAAGACGGAATCGAAGTCACTTTGGAGGAAATTGAAGGACTCTTTGCCGAGAGTCAAATTGGCCGTCCTCATTTTGCCTCCTATTTAATGAAAATCGGAAAAGTGAAGCACCGTCAGGAAGCCTTCGACCGTTTTTTGGGAAGCGGCCGGCCTTATTATGTCACTCATGATGGAGCCGATTTGGATGTGGCGGTTGATGCGATTCTCTCGGCTGGTGGCGTTCCTGTTTTGGCTCATCCTCTGTCGCTTTATGTTTCCTGGGGTAAAATGGACGAAACCATCGAAAAAATCAAAAATCACGGAGTTCAGGGGCTTGAGGCCTGGCATCCGGCGGCAAGAATCAACGAGGGCTATAAACTGGAGCTGCTTGCAAAAAAACTGGGGATGTTCGTCACCGCAGGAAGCGATTTTCACGGAAAGGGATTGCGCTCTGACCGGCATTTAGGAAGAACGAGCGGCGACCGAAAGATTGAGGACAGATTTTATTTTGAGGAACTTCTGCCACATCTAGGGGATTTTGACTGGCGGAAAACTGAATGGTGCAAGGGCAATTCATAATTCATAATTTCAGACTATGGCTATTTTGTTGACAGATAGCTATTGTCTGTTTATACTTCCTTTAGATTTTGATTCTGGAGGAGCTTATGAACGCAGTGCCTATTTTTGAGGCGAAAAACCGCCTGCCATTTTTTATCCACAAAGCCGAAACTGAAGGGCCTGTTGCCATCAGCCGCCGTAACAAGGAAGTCGCTTTTATCATTTCAAAAGAAGATTACGAAGCCATGTCGGTCTCAAAGCCAAAAAGCGTCGTGGAGACAATTCGGGAACGACACAAGAAATACGGTCTTGATGACGATGATTTTGACTATACTGAATATTTCGATTCTCTTCGGGAACGAGATTGTTTCGGTCGTGCTGGCGATGAGCACATCTTTGATGAGGTGTGAGCATGGTAAAGCCTTTCTATTTGCTAGATACGAATATCATTTCTGAGGTTTTTAAGCCAAAGCCAAATGAAAATCTCGTTCGGATGATTCATAAAAACGAAAAACTTTGTGCCATTCCTTCAACTGTCTGGAATGAACTGCTTTACGGCGTGAATATAATGGCGGAAGGAAAGAAAAAACAGGCTTTGTTTGAAGATTTAGTCAATGACATTCAGGCAAAGTACGGTGTTATCCACTACGACAATCATGCGGCGTGGATTCATGCGGATATCCGTTCCCGGCTCAAAGAAAAGGGCAGGTCGATTGAGTTTCCCGATTCACAAATCGCGTCGATTGCCGTGTCAAATTGCATGATTCTTGTCACAAGGAATACAAAGCACTTCGAGCCGATTCAGGAAGTTTCGCCCCTCATGATGGAAAATTGGTTTGAGGAATAATCACTTTTTACATAAAATTGCCATGTTATGAATTATTTCTGTTATCGGTTTAAGTTGTTCGCTTGGAATCGAGAGCATTTCGCGGATAGTATTTTGCAACGGAATCA
>JAFUHS010000140.1 GCA_017468745.1 Treponema sp.
GGATTTCTGTTCTGGCGGATTTCAAGCCCCGTAAGGCCTGCAATCAAATCGCAGTCGGATTTTTCAAGCTCAAAGTCAAAGACTTTTGCATTCTCAATAATCCGCTCTTCATGAACGCTCTTGGGCAGGGGAATGGCTCCTTCCTGTAAGCTCCAGCGGATACAAATCTGGGCGATAGTGCGCCCGTATTTTTTTGAAAGAGCCTGCATCTTTTCACTGGAGAAGATTTTTCCTGTTCCCATGGGGCTGTAGCCTTCGATTATCATCCCCCGCTTTCTGGAAAATTCGCAAAGTTCCCGTTGTGCCTGACCGGGGCAGACCATAAGCTGGTTCACCATAGGCGCGATTTTTGCCGTTTTTTCCAAAGCCTCGATGTGATGCTGACGGAAATTTGAAAGACCAAGCGCGCGGAGCTTTCCTTCGCCATAGGCCTCTTCCATAGCCTTCCAGCTTCCCGCATTCGCTTCTTCCCAGCAGTCACGGAATTTTAGGGGATTGGGCCAGTGAATCAGGTACAAATCAAGATAATCCAGATTCATTTTTTTAAGGGAAAGGTCTATAGCTTTTTTTGTAGCCTCATAGCCGTGATCAGCATTCCAGAGCTTGGTCGTGATGAAAAGTTCGCTCCGGTCAAGGTCACTCTCCCGCAAAAAATCATTGATTGCCCGACCGACGCTCTCTTCATTTTCGTAAGCCGTCGCCGTGTCGATATGGCGGTATCCGTTTTTTAAGGCTGAAAGAACGGCATTGTAAGCCTCATCGCCGTCCGCACTCTGCCAGGTGCCGAATCCGAGGCAGGGGATTTTGTTTCCGTTGGCAAGAGTGTAAGTTGATGTGAGTGAGTTAAATTCCATAGGAAGATTATAACATGAAGGAAGGGAAAATTGAAAGTTGAAAAAAAAGATGGAAGGGGAAAGTCTTCCCCTACGCGCCCACGCTGTTGGTCGCTACCCCTTCTGCGGGGAGAAATTAAGCGTCATTTCACTCCCCGCAACGCCCCTTAGCAAAATACCGCAAGATTCTCAAAAGACTTGCACAATTTTCTACAATTTGCTAAATTTATCTTGCTTGAGATTGAATCTTAATCACTCCCGCGATTGAGCCTCATGCGCTTTTTATTTCCGGCAGTTTTGCCATCAGTAATGGCGTAGTTTAACAATCTTTGCAAATTGTCTGGCAAAGTCAGGCAATCATACTAAAAGGCAAAGGAGTAAACTAAAATGCCAAAGTCTTTATTTCAGGAAATCATTTTCACAATCATCATGGTCTTTTTCATGGTCTACGCGCTCATCTGCTACAACATGACCCTCGCCATCGGTGACTTTACCAACGCGGTTATGCTGGGCGCTTTCAAGGAACTGGTGATTATGGGACCAATCGCCATTCTGCTGGACATGCTGGTGGCAGGACCTTTGGCAAAACGCTTCACTTTCAAGATTTTTAATCCGGCTGAGACAAAGCCCATTTTCATCATCCTTTCCATCTCTATTTTCTCAGTTATCTTTATGTGCCCGCTCATGAGCCTTGCCGCAACGATTTTGTTTAAGGGCGGCCTTTTACAAGGCGAAATCATCTCAATCTGGATTAAAACCACCATCATGAACTTTCCAATGGCCTTTTTCTGGCAGCTCTGCTTCGCGGGGCCTGTGGTAAGAAGGATTTTTGCCCTGATTTTTGGAAGATAAAAGGATTGAAAGGGAAAAAGAAACCTTTTTAAGGTGTCGTTTTCCCTTTTTTCGTTTTCTGATATACTTTTCTCATGCTCAAACGCTCAGGCTATGCCGATTTACCCCTTCACACGGGCGTGGTTCCCAAGTGGCTCGCCGACAGGATGAAGCTTCTGGGAACCCAGATAATCGAGGCACTGCTGATAAATTATGGAAAAAAAGAAGTTCTCACCCGCCTTTCAGATCCCCTCTGGTTTCAGTCTCTGGGGGCGGTTTTGGGCATGGACTGGCATTCAAGCGGCATCACCACCAGCGTAATGTACGCCTTGAAGCGGGGAATCAACGAGCGGGCCAGGGAATTCGGCCTTTGTATTTGCGGCGGAAGGGGAAAATATTCCCGTAAAACGCCGGATGAGCTTTTGTACCTGGCAGATGCCACGGGCTTGGACGGAACTTCCCTCGTAAACGCAAGCCGGCTCACTGCAAAAGTTGACGGAAACGCAGTTCAGGACGGATTTCAGCTTTACATGCACAATTTTGTCTTGAGCGATCAGGGCGACTGGGTGGTAGTTCAGCAGGGAATGAACACGGCCACCCGCACAGCCCGCCGCTATCACTGGTCTTCGGAAAATCTCCGCTCCTTTGTGGAAGAGCCTCACTCAGGCGTCACTGGCGAAAATCAGGGAAAAATCTTAAATCTCACGGACTCGGCCGCCAAGGAAACAAGGGGAAGCATTCTCTCCCTGACTCAGGAAAATCCCGACAAAATGATTAAGGAAATTGCGAAAATCTCGAATGAAGAATATGCCCTGACCTTTGAGCTGCACAATGACAGGAATTTAAAAATGCCCGCTCATCATGATGTCCGGGCAGAAGATGTGGATTTAAAGCGACTGGGAAGCGTCCTTGCCACAGCCTACGAAAGCAACAATCAGGATTTTGAGAGCCTTTTGCTCACGCCGGGGCTTGGCCCCAGAACGCTGCAGAGCCTAACTTTGGTGAGCGAAGTGATTTACGGAACTCCCAGCCGCTTCACCGACCCTGCCAGATTCAGCTTTGCCCACGGCGGAAAGGACGGCCACCCCTTCCCTGTTCCCTTAAAAATCTACGACGAGTCAATCCGAATCTTAGGCGACGCAATCGAAAAATCACGCTTGGGCTACAATGACAAAAGCGAGTGTATCCGCAGCCTAAACGCCACAGCCCGCCAAATCGAAGCCAACTGCGAGCCTTTGGCAGACTTTGAAGCCACAATCGCCCACGAGCGCGCAAATTCCCACATCTGGGGCGGAATGACTTGCGAAGGCGAAGTTTAAATTCCTCACAGAGACACAGAGGTCACAGAGACGCGGATTGCACAGATAAAAATTAGACGCGGATAAACGCAGATACACACAGATAAAAAATAAATAATCCGCGTTTATCTGCGTCCATCTGCGTCAAAAACTATTCCACAATGCTTCGTACGAATTTAAGAGAAGCAGGTACATCCTTTACGCCCTCGAAAATAAGGTAAGCGTCCGGGCACTCTGCTTTAATCATGGGCAAAAAGTCCTTCCAGCCCATGATTCCCTGACCTAAAGGAGCGATTTCAAGCTCATCGCCATTGACCACATAATCCTTTAAGTGGAAGCCGCAGATTTTTCCCTTGAAGAGCTTAAGGCAGGTCTCAAAAATCTTTGCCCTCTCCTCGTGGTTTCCGATGTAAAGATAATTGTAAATATCCACGATAAAGCGGAAATTCTCCTGCCCCGGATCAATTTCGTCAGCCAGCCGCTTCAGCATTTCAGGCTTGTACATACAGTGACCCCAGGCTCCTTCAAGTGCCATGCAGACACCGACTTCTTTAGCGACAGCCGGCATGGGGGCGAAAATCTTCTTGACTTCCTGAAAAGCCTCTTCCGTCTGATTTTTAGGATTGTAAGTCCACTTGTCATCATTGTAGCTGCCGGTCTCGCTGGCAACAAATTTCGCACCGAACTCAGCGGCATGACGGAGATGGTCGGCATATTTTTCTGCCCCTGTCTTCACCTTGTCTTTGTTTGAGTGAACGGGGTTAAAATAAGCCCCCAAAAGAGGAATCTCAACGCCGTGTGAGTTAAATCCATTCCGGATTTCTGAAATAACTTCCGGCGTGAGAGTGCCCGGATTTCCGTTCTGTCCTTCAACAGCCTTTGCAATGGCCAGCTGAACCCCGTCAAAGCCCCATTCACGGGCAGTCTTTCCGAGCCAGTCAGCGCTTCCCTTTCCAATATCATGCGGTCGAATCAAAATTTTCATAAAATGCTCCAGAAAATATTCTTGAAAGTCATTATATCATGAATTTGGGGCAAATCAACTGTCTCAGGCCCTTCCGCAGTTCCCTAACGGTCAGCCGCTTTCCTCGCTCACTTCCGTTCGCTCCAGTCCAGTGGCCGGCTACGCCGCTGCTACACGGCCCCTGCCGCATTTTATCGATTAAATAGAATCACGCCCAGATTACGATAAGGGCGGTTCTGGGAACCAGGAGAGTGGAAACCAGGGGGCAGTTACAAAGGCTACAGCAAAAACATACAGCTTTGCAGGTGGAACAAATGGTGTCGTCCTTGCAGATTTAGCTGAATGGGGTATGGAAACAAAAGATGTAATCTTATCTCCTGCAGCTTCTACCTTGACTGAAAAGACTCTTTCTAACGGTGCTGTTCTTCATTGGAAAGGTTCAAAAGCAGGAACTTTCCGTTTCCGCTCAACACATGATGCAGGTGCATCTTTGACAGAAGCAATTGTAAATACAGTAACTGCCCTCAACTACAACGGCGGTTTGGCAGACGGTGACTTGTCAAGCGGTGTTGAACTCTCAACTGTTGACCGCTATATTGAGATTCCTGTTGACGGAGCTGGTACAGTAACTGCAACTGTTGATTTCAAAGGTGCAAAAGAAGATGATAAGCCAACAGGTGGACCTTTCAAAGCAGCTTTCGTAGGCAAAGACGGAAAACTTCTTGGAACAGTTGCTTCTGATGAAGTAACAGCAAGCTCAACAGATGTAACTATTACAGGTACAGTCAGTTCAGCAGCTTCAGTTTACCTCGTATTCAGCCGAAACAGTGCGAAGAAAGATTCAAAAGGAACAGGCGGATTGGATGTAAAGAAAATCACAGTCACACCAGCAGAATAAGCCTCTAAGTACAAACCTTATTTAACACGAAGATCAGTTGTCACTCCGGCAGCAGCTCTTTTTTAGGGCTCACGAGCCCTAAAATAAAAAACGGGCTTCCTTAAGCAAGGAAGCCTGTTGTGTTAGCAAAAACTGTCTGTCGGATTACTCAAATTTTGCTGAAAGAATTTTCAAGTTTCCGATATAAAAATTCGTTTCACCGTCAATGTCGAATGACTTTGTATACTTTGTACCAGCGGTTGAACCGTCAAGGAGTTCTGAATCTGCAATATCGGCAGATAAAGCAATTCCTGTTTTCTGTCCGCCATCTGCAGTATAATCAGAACTTGCTGTTACAACTTTTAGTTCAAAAGTTATCTTTCCAGTTCCAGTAACTTTGAAGTTGTTTTTCAAGGATGAAACAGTTCCTTTTGAAGTGTTCGTCTTTGAAGCCGAGAACTGTAAACCACTGTTGTATTTTGCTTTTACACCGGTCAAAACTGTAAAGGTACCTGTACCAGAATCGGCAGCCAGAACAACATCGGAAGTCAATGCTGTTGATGCATCCCATGAATTAGCACCGTCAGGAGTCCCTGATCGGCTTGAGAAATCCCAACTGCCAGTAGACGTTGTCACGCTCTGCTTGACAGAACCGCCCTTATCGTCACCAGCAGTGTCATCAGCTTTTTCTGGCACAGTATCTGATTGTGTTTTCTCAGTATTACCTGAATCATTGTTGTTATCATCATCGCTGTCTGAGCAAGACAAGAACAACCCACCAAATAAAAGTGCACTAGCAGCAAGCAATGCTGCAACTTTTGTAATTTTTTTCATATTGTCCTCCATGTTTGTAATATGAAAATTAAAATATTTATTATCAGCCAAAGAGAGCAAGTCTTCGCTGATATTGTTCAAAGTATATAATGTAAAACGAAAAAATAAATGGGCTAAAATTTGTATTATTACGAACAAAATCAAATTCTTTACATCTCGTTTTTTTTGCAATTTTTAAAAATTTCCCCCGTCATTGCCGAAAATTGACTTTCTTTCGCTATATATAGGCATAGAAAACTTTTTCCAAAAAAGGAGATTTTATGCTCAACGAAAATCTTACGCAAAACAATCCCGTGACCCACCTTGAGATGGGCGGGCTGGCTGGAAGTGCCACCAGCAAAAGCTACAAGGACAGCCTCTTCCGCCTGATTTACAGCGGGAACGACGAGCGGAGCCGGAGATGGCTGCTCTCCCTCTACAATGCCGTCAGCGGACGGAACTACACCGACATCAGCGGTCTGAGGATTACGACCATCGAGAATGTAATCTACCTGACCATGAAAAACGACCTTTCCTTCCTCCTTGACTGCCAGATGAACCTCTTCGAGCACCAGAGCACCGTCAATCCCAACATGCCCCTTCGCGGGCTCATGTATTTCGGCCAGCTCTA
>JAFUHS010000141.1 GCA_017468745.1 Treponema sp.
GGAAGTCCGGGATGTGACTCTTTTTTTGCGGGAAATGCACGATGAAAAGGGGATAGAGTGGAGTGACATGGCGGTGAATGTTCCCAATATGGATAATTTCGGCTCTTACCTTGACCGCTCATTTTCTCTCTACGAAATTCCCCACACAATGCGTTACAGCCGCCCCCTTTCTTCTTACGGAGCGGGTGCCCTTTTCGGTCAGATTCAGGAATGTGTGGAGAATCAGTTTTCTTATGAAAGCCTGAAAAATCTTCTTTTAAACGAGGATATTCCCTGGGAAAACAAGGGAACGATTGACAGTCTCCTGCTCTTCGGGCGCATGAATAATTGTATCTGTACGGCGGGAAATCCTGTTTTTGAAAAAGGCAGGCTCGTCACCGTCTGGGATCAGGCTTTTAAAGCTCCAAAAGACGACAGGGGAAGAGGACTGAACAAGGACGAGCTGATTAAAAATCTTTACCGGAATCTGGTGGACTTGATTGTTCCTATGGTACAGGCCAAGACTTTTGCTCAGGTAAGGTCTGCCTATGAAAATTTCCGGGAAATCTTCTTTGACATGGCATCTTTTCAGGAGCTTCCCCTGAGCAACAATGTTTTGAGCCGCTGTATTTCTTCCTTGAATGAAATCGTGGATTTGGAAAAAGATTTCCCCGACTATTCCGTTTCTTCTCCCTTCTCATTTTTTGTCACCCATCTTTCAAAGGTGCAGTATCTGGCGCAGGGCGAAAGCAGGGCGGTGCAAGTCTATCCTTACCGAAGCGCCGCTCTCGCTCCCTACAAAGTGCAGGTCGTTCTTGATGCAACGCAGGATTCCCTTTCTGTGGCCGATGCCTTTAAGCCGCTGGATTTTATGAACGAGAATAAAAGGCGGCTTTTCATGAAGATGGGCAGTCTTGACCCTTTTCTGGGCTTCTCCGATACTGATCCGACTTTTGATTTCGTAAAGCTCTACCAGCATTCTGCCCTGGAAAAAGCATATTTTACCGCTTCCCGACACGCTTACAAGGGCGAGTATGGCTTTGTTTACGGAAAAATGTCCCGCACGGATGAAAATCTCCGGCCAAAAGTGAGGGAAGATGCCTTTGCTGAGGAAAAAAAGAGCTTCCTGAAACAAGTTTCAAAATCCCCCGCAAAAATTTTCAGCAGTCAGGCAGTTGGTCTGACTTCATGGAAAAATATCCATGCGCTTGATAAAAAAGATTCGGGGCTTTTCGCCAAAAATGAAAAATTCACGGCTTTGATTCAGAAAAAACTTCATTATCTGATTGAGAATTCCCAGAAAAATGCCAGAAATCCAGCTTTGCTCGGACGGATTGAAATTACCCAGACTACGCTCAAAAACTACTTCAAGTGCCCCCGCCGCTGGCTTTTTAAGAATGTGCTTCGCCTTGACCCGCCGGACAATGAGGCCGAGCTGATTGACGAATTCATTACGGGTACGGTAAATCACAAAATCCTGGAGCTTTTCTTCGATTCTCTTAAAAATGAAAAATGGCTTCTGGCGGCAGACGAGAATGACGGGGACAAACTGGGGCCAGAATACCGGAAACTTTTGCTTTCTGTGATAAACGAGGCGGTAGATTCCGAGGGCAAAAATTCTGCCTTTAAGGAAATTTACGGTGAATCCGGGGAGAAAATCACCGCAAGTCCCACGACAATTAGAGTTATTTCTTCTCAATATAAAATCGAGCGGGAAGAAAGTTGTGAGGAAAACGGAAATTTCAGAATGCTGGAAAAGGCAATCGCAAAACTCTGCTCCACATTCCGCGGATATTCTGTCTGTGCTGTGGAAAAGGAAGTGCAGGCTCTTCCACTAGACGAAAACGGCTGTGCGGCGGACGGTTACTATTTTGACGGAAAAATCGACTGTATTCTCGCCAGCCCCAATAAGGGCGAATTTGTCATTATCGATTACAAGACTTCATCTTTTCCCGGAAATCTTAAAGTCAAGGAGAGGGAAGAGGGCAAGGCAGAAAAAGTCATTGACTTCCAGATGCCAATGTACCGCTATCTTCTTGAAAACAATGTTGATGAAGAAAATCGCTTGAATGTGGGAGCGGCGGCCTTCTGCTCAATCAAAAACGCGGAGTTGAAATTCTTTCTGGGGGGAGAAAATTATATCCTGCCTAACAGCAGGACAAAACCTATTACGGCGGAAGATGCGGCCTTGGCACAAAAAGAATTCCTCGTTTATGCCAGACGCTTCTATGAGGAAGTTACGGAAGCGCATTTTGCCGTAAATGCCTTGAACCAAAGCCGGGCTGTCTGCACCGCAAAGGATGCCTTCAACAATTGTATTGATTATCAGGCCTTGTGCCGTCGTTATTTTACGGTCAGCGGAGAATAAAATTTGTATCGCTATCCCAACAATTTTTTTAAATTGAGTTGACACAAAAATCAATTCGCTGTATAACTACAAACATACCAAGTTACTAGGTAATAAACTGATTTTAGGAGTACTTATATGAAAAAAATCCTTTCATTCTTTGCAATTGCTTTTGCGGCAACATCGCTTTTCGCTCAGAAAGTTCTCAAAGTCGGTGCGACTCCTGAGCCTCATGCGGCACTTCTCAATCTTGTCAAAGACGATTTGAAGGCAAAGGGAATTGACTTGCAGGTCATTGAGTTCACTGATTATGTCACCCCGAATGATGCTGTTGAGTCTGGCGATATTGATGCTAACTACTTCCAGCATATTCCCTACCTTGATTCTTTCAACAAAGAAAAGAATTATCATCTCGTGAATGCGGCAGGAATCCATGTTGAGCCGTTCGCTTTCTATTCAAACAAGGTAAAAAAACTGTCCGATTTAAAGAAAAAGGCTACAATTGCAATTCCTAACGATCCGACAAACGAAGGTCGGGCGCTTCTTCTCTTGCAGGAAGCTGGCCTCATCGAGCTTAAAAAAGGAGCTGGAATTACGGCCACTCCGCTTGATATTGCAAAAAATCCGAAAAAACTTAAATTCAAGGAAATCGAGGCTGCATCTCTTCCACGCACGCTTAAAGATGTTGATGGTGCTGTCATCAACGGAAATTACGCTATTCCGGCTGGGTTGAGTGCGAAGAAAGACGGTATTTTTGTTGAAGGCTCTTCTTCTCCCTATGTAAATGTTATCGCCGTAAAAGCTGGCAATGAAAAGAAAGAGGAAATCAAGGCTTTAATCGAGGCTCTTAAGAGCGAAAAAATCAAGAATTATATTTCTGAGCGATACCCCAACGGTGAAGTTGTAACGGTATTCTAGGATTAAGAGAGACTCCCCGCTTTTGTGAAATCTGCTTCAGAAAGCGGGGGTTTTTGTTTAAATAAAGGCGGCTTTTGCCGTTCCCACTGTGATGTCCGCTTCTTCGGGAAGGATTTCATAGTGGATTTTTTTTGCTTCGGTGAGTTTTTTGAGGTATTCTTTCGTGCGCTCTAGGACTTTGTAGCTTTTGAAAAAGGAGCTTCCGTTGCATGAGACACAGACAGGCTCTTCTTCATTCCAGCCTGCCTCACACTGGATAAGGGCGGCCGCGATGAGACATGATGCGAGCTGAGCCATGCGGTTTACCAGGGCATCAAAAATCGAGAAAAGTTTTTCGCAGTCTTCGGTATTTGCATTTTCTTTTTTGAATAAGTCTGAATAGGGGCCTTCTTCGCCCTCACTTTGCTCCAGGAAATCGCTGACTTCGATTAAGCTGAGTGATTCCCTTTTTTCTATGGATGAGCTGAATTCAGGAGAGAAAAGACCTTCCCTTGCTCCCATTTGGATTGTTTCAAGGGCGAGTGGGCCGAGGTAGGCTCCTGAGCAAAGTTTTTCAAAGGGAGAAGAGCCCGGATGCAGGCTTTTTTCGTCCAGAAGAATGTCGAAATCGGAGTTTTTAAAGCCGCCGAATTTCGCGCTCTCGCAGACGATAATCTGCCGGTTAAGCCCGTATCCGCTTTTCTGAGGCTGGACATAGGCAGAGTTCATGCCGGTGCCCAGGATAAAGCCTATGTATGATGAGTAATTTTTTTTGCCCGTACCTGCCAGAAGGGCGGAAACTGTGTCATTGAGAAGGATTACTTTAAGTTCGTTCTGCCAGCCCTCTTCTCTGAGGGCTTTTTTCAGCTCATCGCCGATTTTGCAGCCGACGACCTCGGGGGCTTTCACTTCTTTTGAGAAGCTTGTAAGGATTCCGTCATGGTCTTCGGTGATGGCCATGGCATAAGAGAAGCAGAAGCAGATTTCATTGCACTTGCCTTTGAAACGACTGATATTTCTGGCGATTTGAGAGAAGAAATCTTTTTTGCTCAGCTCGCAATCGGTGCCGGGCATTTTTGTTTTTTGAAAGTCTGAGACGCTTGCCGAGCCGTCTTTATTGAAAGTGACCAGAGAAGAGCGGAAATTGGTTCCGCCTGCGTCAATCACGATGACTGAAGTTTCGTGAATTTTGATTGCGGACGGGTCAAAGTAGGTAGGAATCATGTCCTGGTAGGATTTTTTACCGGAAAGCCCCTTATCCATATCGGTGAGGATTTCGTTTGTGAGTGCATTTAAATCCAAATCAAGATAAAAACCATGTTGAGCCAAAAAAATCTTTACGGACTGATTCATGCTGTCCCTCGGTATACTTTTTATTATTCTTTTACTGCGCTAACAGATACACCACGAATGATGTTTCGTGACAATAATAAGTATACGATGATAAGCGGAATGATTGCAAGACAAATAATCATGTAAACCTGTCCCATATCGAACTTTTGGTAATCCGCGCTTCGGAGCTGGGCAATCAAAATAGGAATCGTTTTCTTCATTTTGCTGTTGATTACCAGTGCCGGGATGAAGTAATTGTTCCATGAGCCGACGAAGGCGAAAATTGCCTGAACTGCTATGGCCGGTTTCATCAGGGGAATGACGATTTTATTGAATGTCATGAATTCCGGGCAGCCGTCTATCCTGGCGGCCTCAACGATAGAGTAGGAGAGGCTTGCCGTCATCGCCTGATATAAATAAAAGAAGACGATAGGTGAGGCGATTGCCGGAATATATAGGGCTGCAAGGGTATCAATCAGGTGAATTTTAATCAAAAGCTGAATGAAGCCAAGGGAAGAAACCTGTGTCGGAATCATCATGATGGCGAGAATCACTTTGAAAGCCGTGGTTCTGCCCTTAAAATGGTACATGTAGATTCCGTAAGCAGTCATTGCAGAAAAATATGTGGTAAGCAGGGCCGACATGCATGAGACAATGACGCTGTTAAAGAGGGCGCGGACGACCGGCATATTCGGATTTGAGAGCAATTTTGCGAGATTGTCGAAGAATGAAACGCCGAAAAATGCCGAAAATCCCCGCTGAATCTGGGCATGGCTTCTCGTTGAGTTGACCAGCAGAATGAAGAAGGGGAAGAGGGAGATGATAGTCAGAATCACGAGACAGATATAGACAAAATTTCGTTTGATGAATGCAAATCGTATGCCTGCCATATTATTTTCGTCCTCCAGTCATATTTTTGTATTTTTTCATGGTCATTGAGTAAATGCTGAAACTGAAAACACTTGTAAGGAAGAAGGTGATGACTGAGACTGCACCCGCCATTCCATAGTTTTTGCTTGCAAGATGCTTGTTCAGGTACATGATAAGGGTCATGCTGGTACGGTTGGGGTTTCCTTCGCCGTTGGTCAAAATCTGGGGGACATCGAACATCTGAATGCCGCCGATAAGGCTGGTAATCAATACATAGATGAAAATCGGCATGAGCATAGGCATAGTAATCTCAAAGAAGATCTGGAAGGGATTGGCGCCGTCGATTTTTGCCGCCTCATAAATGCTTTCATCGATGCTCATAATGCCGGCCATGAGCAGAATTGTTGTGTTTCCGTACCACATGAGGAAGTTCATCGTTGCGATGAGGGCATGGGTCCACTTTTGTGAGCTGAGAAAGCGGATGTGCTCATCTGCAAAGCCCAGACGGAGCAGAATGCTGTTTGCAGGACCATTGTCGGAAAAAATCGTAAAGAAGAGCATTGCAAAGGCTGAGGCCATAATCAGGTTTGGCATGTAGATGACCGTCTTGAAGAACTGCTGTGCCCTGATTTTCAAATCCGTGCTCGTGAACCAGACTGAAAGAAGGAGGGAAATGGCAATCTGGGGAATAAAACCCGCCATCCAGATAATGAAAGTGTTTCCGATGTAGCGGAGAATATCGCTCTTGAAGACTGCGACAAAATTAGCCAGTCCAACGAAGCGGGGACCAATCTGCTGCAGACCGTCACGGTAGTTTTCGAACAGACTGTTCGCGAATGTTGAAATCAGAGGGATAAGCGAGAATATCGTAAAGACGATAAAAAACGGCGCAATGAAAAAATATCCCCAGCGGTTGTAATCAAAAGCTTTTGTTTTCTTTTTGTTTTCTGTCTTTTTTGTATCGTTCATAGTAATCCTCTCAAATCACTCTGATTTCCCCCGAATATGCTTCGGGGCTGCCTCTTATTTTTGAAGACGGGGATAGAGTTCCTGAATGGTGGTATAGAAATTTGACCATGCCTTTTCAAGACTGACTTTGCCGTCGAAGTAATCCTTCATTGAAGCCTGAATCTTTTCAGCCATGCCCTGATCATATTGGGTTATGCAGCTCTTATCGATACTGGTAGCTGAATCAAGGAAGAATCTGATGTGGTTCTGCCCACCCAGGAAGGGATTCTGATAGTCGCTTGCTGCAACTGCTTCCATTGCAGGGATATTATTTGTGAAGTCACCAGATTTTTTAGCTATTTCTGTCATGACTTCTTCGTCACAGGTGAGGGTTTTGAGAACATCGCGGATAATATCGATGTTGTCGCTGCCTCTGGCACCACAAATCCATGTTCCGCCCCAAGAGAAGCCCTGAGGACCTTTGCAGAATGCCCAGTCTCCGTAAGAGCCGTTGCCAAGTGTGCGGGGAGCCTTCTGGTCATCAAGGGAGCCTGGCGCCATAACGAAATCGATGAACCATGCAGGACCGAAATATCCGAAAACTTTTCCTTTTTTGCCCATGCCCTGAGTGCTTTCCGGACTCCAGAGGGAGGCCTTGTTGTTGTAGCCCTTGTCGGCGAATTCTTTTGTCTGTGCAATCCATGACTCAATCTGCGGGTCAATGGTGATTTTGTTGTCTACGACCCAGGGTTTTGTCATGTTGTCACTGAATGCGCGGAAGGCATCATCGTAGCCAGAGAGCATGAAATATCCTTTCTTTTTTGCCTCTTTTGCGACATCGTTGAATTTATTCCAGTCAGAGAGGGCTTTTCCAACTTCTTCAGGAGCATCTGTACCGAGAACATCTTTTGCGATTGAGCGTCGGTAGATGAATCCGCCCGGGCAGGCCTGCCAGGTGAGTCCTTTTAGGTTTCCTTTTTTGTCGGTCATAATGTCTTTTGTGTATTTGTACTGGTTTTTAATATCTTCCTGAGTGATTCCCAGATCTTTAATGACATCGAGGGTAAAGTCTGTGTCGACATATTTGAGGGCGTAATCTGCCTCAACGAGGAAAAGGTCGATTTTTTCGTCAAGTGGCAGAGAGTCCTGTCTCATGAGAGCCTCATCGAGCTTATTCTGATAAGCGTTATCCTGACATGGCGTGACAATCCAGTTGACTTTTACATCAGACGGAAGTTTTGAGGCGTAATATGTGTTGAATCTGTCCTGGAACTCCTCGTTCCATACATAGATGTTCAGGACTTTTCCGGCTTTTGCAGAATCTGCCTTTTTTTCAGATTTGCAGGCTGTGAGGGAAAGCAGTGCCGTAAGGGCGGCTGTAGCGGCAAAAATTTTTTTCATAAATCAATCCTCCTTCTTTTTGTATGAGTCTAAGTCCGAATATTAGCTAAAAATATCAATAATTTTGGAAAAATAATAAAAATATCGATAAAATTCGGTGTCAGATTTCAAAAAGCTGTTGTATAATATTAGTATCAATCTCTTTAAAGAAAAAAGCAAATAAAATGGAAATCCAAAGGGAATTAGCAAAGGTTGAGTTTAAAAACCGGGAATATCTTGTAAATCATATTTCTTACGACCGTGAGATGGCCTTTTATCAGGCGATTGGAAGCGGCAACATGGAAGAGATGAAGCGGCTTTTCATGCCCTTTACGGTTGAGGGTTTTGGAAAACTTAGCGACAATCCTCTCAGGAATCTCAAATATCATCTTGTTATAACGGTGGCCATGATTACCCGCTATGTGATTGAGGCCGGTCTTGAAATGGAAGCCGCCTACAATCTGAGCGACATATACATTCAGAAAATCGATGTCTGCACTAGCGCTGAAGACATCCGCAAAATTCACGAGGAATTATGCGAGGCCTATGTGCGGCGTATGCAGGCTCACAAAAAACGCAAGCTCTATTCAAAGCCGGTCTCACAGTGCATCGATTTTATTTACGATAATCTCCACGAGAAAATCTCTCTTGAAGACCTGGCGGACGCGGCGGGCATGAGCACTTCCTACATCTCAAAAATTTTCCATTCAGAAGTGGGCGTTACAATTGCCCAATACATTCAGAAAAAGCGGGTTGAGGCGGCAAAAAATCTGCTTTCCATCACGGATTATTCTGTCAGCGACATCTCAAATTATCTGCAGTTCAGTACCGAGAGCTATTTTATCAGCGTTTTCCGAAAATTCTGCGGAATAACGCCCAAAAAATACCGCGAGGTTCATTACAGAGCGAATCTTCCCCATAAAAGCGATGAGGCAGAGACCGAGGCATAAAAGAACAATAAAGTGATAGAAAAACCAAAAAATTAACATAAAAAGAAAAATGCTCTTGTGAGAATGAATCTGCAAGGAGTTTTTATGGATTTTCAAGCTTTGATTCGCGAGTCTGCCGTGCAGGGCATCGTCCTTCTTAAAAACGAAGAAAACATGCTTCCTCTGAGAGGCTCTGATTCACTTTCTGTATTCGGGCGATGTCAGATTAACTACTATAAAAGCGGAACCGGTTCCGGCGGCTCGGTGCATGTGCCTTTCAGCGTGAATCTTCTGGAGGGTTTTGAAAATCTAAAAAAAGAAGGATTTAAAATCCCTGATTTGAATCATGAATTGATAAAAATCTATACTGACTGGATAAAAGACCATCCTTTTGACAGCGGAAACGGCGAATGGGCAAGCGAGCCATGGTGTCAGGTGGAAATGGAAGTGAGCGATGAGCTGGCAAAGTCTGCTGCAGAAAAATCAAAAAAAGCCATCGTTCTAATCGGAAGGACGGCTGGCGAAGATCAGGACAATCGGGCGGAAGAGGGCAGTTTCTATCTTACTAAACTTGAACGGGAAAATTTGCGGAGAATATGCGCTCATTTTGAGCAGGTTTGCGTGGTTCTCAATGTGTCTAACATAATCGATACTTCCTGGATGGAAGCCGATGAGTTTTCAGGTCACATAAAGGCTCTGCTTTATTCGTGGCAGGGCGGGATGCAGGGCGGTCAGGCTTGTGCCGACATCTTGTGCGGCAAAAAATCTCCCGGCGGAAAACTTGCAGACACCATTGCCTGTAAACTTGAAGACTATCCATCGACAAAAAATTTCGGAAGCGCGGAAGATGAGGTCTATGAAGAGGATATTTTCGTTGGCTACCGTTATTTTTCGACTTTCGCAAAAGAAAAAGTTCGCTTTCCCTTTGGATTCGGTCTTTCTTATACGACTTTCAGGCAGGAAGTCAAAAAATATGATTTTAATAAGGAAAATCTCTTTCTTGAAGTCGAAGTCACTAATTTGGGAAGACTGACGGGAGCCGATGTCGTGCAGATTTATGGCGAGCCTCCGCAGGGAAAGTTGGGAAAGGCTGCCCGTATTCTCTGTGCTTTCGCAAAAACGAAGGAACTTGAGCCTTGTGAGAGCGAAACTGTAAGAATCTCCTTCCCAATCAAGAATCTTGCCTCTTACGATGATTCTGGTGAGAGCGGGAATATATATTCTTATGTTCTGGAAGAAGGCGTTTACTCACTTTATCTGGGACGCGACTCTTTACACGGTGAAAAAATCCTTTCAAAGAATGGAAGAGTTGCTGATGGCAGTGAATTTACGGTGGAGAAGACGATGAGCCTTGAAAAACTGAGCCAGTGCTGCGCTCCCCAAAAAGAATTTTTCCGTTTTAAGGCTGTCGGTCAGAAATCAGGCGGGGAATTTGAGCTTGGCTCAGAAAAAGTTCCTTTGAGCCAGGAAAATCTCGGCGAAAAAATAAAGGCGAACCTTCCTGAAGAGCTTGCCCCTTCTTCTCAGAAAATCCACTTCTCTGATGTGGTAAAAAATCCGGCCCTTGCCGATGAATTCGTCGCCTCGCTTTCTGACACTGAACTTATGACTCTGGTGAGGGGGGAAGGCATGATGAGCCGAAAGGTTACGGCGGGACTGGCATCGGCATTTGGCGGAATCAGCAGGAGCCTGCATGACAGGGGAATTCCTGCCGTCGCCTGTTCTGACGGGCCATCTGGAATCCGCATGGATAACGGAAAGGAAGCCAGTCTTGTGCCAATCGGAACTCTTCTTGCCTGTACATGGAATCCTGCCCTTGTGGAAGATTTATATGAGGCTCTTGCGAAAGAGATGATTTCAAAAAATATCGATGTCCTTTTGGGGCCGGGCTGCAATATCCACAGAAGCCCCCTCAACGGACGGAATTTTGAATATTATTCAGAAGACCCTCTCCTTTCAGGAAAAATGGCGGCGGCAATGTGCAGGGGGCTTGCCCGGTCTGGGGCAATCGGTACTGTCAAGCATTTTGCCCTCAATAATCAGGAGTCCCACCGCCGTACCGAGAATTCTGTGGTGTCGGAGCGTGCCCTTAGGGAAATCTATCTCCGGCCATTTGAGATTGCCGTCAAAGAAGGAAATGCCCGCGCGGTGATGACGGCTTACAACGGCGTGAACGGTCACAAATCGGCATCAAATTATGACCTCAATACTTCAATCTTGCGGAAAGAATGGGGTTTTACAGGTCTCGTTATGACGGACTGGTGGGCGGCCATGAACGATTGCGAAAAAGGCGGGGAAGCTAGCGGAAGAAACATGTCTTACATGATTCGCGCCCGAAATGACATTTACATGGTCGTCGTAAATGACACGGCTGAGTCGGGGGGCTTTGGCGATAATCTGCCTGAGGCTTTAAAAGACGGCTCTCTTACAAGGGCAGAGCTGCAGCTTTGCGCAAAGGACATTATTCTTTTTATTACAGAGACTTATGCAGCTCATCTTCCCCTCCGTCCGTTAAAATCAGAAATCACGCTTTCGACTTCGCTTGATTCAATTCCAGACGGGGTGAAAATCTATGCTCCAGAAGAATATGCCCTTGCTTCCGCCCTTTTAGATACCATGTATTTTGCTGTTCCTGAGACGGCGACTTATGAGCTTTTCGGCGGATTCAGTAAGGATGGCGGAGATACCCTTTCCCAGTCCATTACAAATGTGCTGATTAATGGTGAGCCTGTAGGTTCATTTGAGTGCCGCAGTACCAACGGCGTGACCATGTATTCTGTAGCGGTTCAGCTTGTACTCAAAAAAGGAGTTTACAAAATCAATCTGGAACACACAAAGCCCGGAATCCTCGTGCAGTGCCTGTGTCTGCGTCGGGAGCGGCTTTCACCAATATCTTCTGGAGCGTACGAATAAGGGGAAGAGTTAATTTAAAGTTCCCTTGATTTTATTGATATTTTTCCCAAAAAAATGTTAGTTTAGCCTTTAAACCAGAGCCTATAATGCCTGTTAGTGAAAAATGCCTTAGCAAAAACTAGGAGGCAACGCCGCTGACGCGGAGTTCAAGGAGAAAATATGAAATACGGTTTTTTTGATGACGAGGCTCGTGAATATGTGATTACCCGCCCGGACACGCCGGCTCCATGGGCAAATTATCTTGGCTCGCCTGAATACGGTGCCATCATTTCCAACAACGCAGGCGGCTACAGTTTTGCGAAATCTGGGGCAAATGGTCGTCTTTTGCGTTACATCTTCAATAATTTTGACCAGCCGGGCCGCTACATTTATATCCGGGACAACGAGAGCCGTGATTTCTGGTCGGCTTCATGGCAGCCTGTGGGAAAAAATCTGAATTCTTATAAGAGCGAATGTCGTCACGGAACGGCATACACGAAAATGCTTGCTGATTATGCGGGAATTCACTCAGAGGCTTTGTATTATGTTCCCCTTGATGCTTCCTATGAAGTCTGGAATCTTACTGTAAAAAACACTTCTGAAAAAAAACGCTCTCTTACGGTTTCTGCTTATGCTGAATTCACCAACAATTCAAATTACGAACAGGATCAAGTGAATTTGCAGTATTCGCTTTTTATCACACGGACTTATTTTGAGAAAAACAGGATTATGCAGGCCGTTCACGGGAATCTTGCCGATGTGGAAAAGAATAAGCCTGTAGACAATAAAATCGTCACGGAGCGCTTCTTTGGACTGGCAGGAAATGATGTCGCTTCCTATTGCGGCGACAAAGAGGAATTTTTGGGCGCATACCGCTCTTACTCAAATCCTCTGGGAATAGAAAAAGGCGACTTGGGAAACAGGCTTTCTTACAACGAGAATTCCTGCGGAGCGATTTCTACTGTTATAACGCTTGCTCCAGGAGAAGAGAAATCAATCGCCTTTATCGTGGGAATGAAATATTCTGACGAGGCTGAGAAAATCATAGCGAAATACGCTGATGTTAAAAAAACTTGTGAAAAAGAACTTGCGGCCCTTAAGGGATGGTGGCACGGTAAATTCGAGAACTTCCAGGTCAAAACGCCCAGCCCGGAATTCAACACCATGATTAACACTTGGAACGCCTATAATTGTTTCATGACCTTTATCTGGTCCCGTGCGGCCTCTTTCATTTATTGCGGCTTGCGAAACGGCTACGGCTACCGGGATACGGTTCAGGACATTCAGGGCGTGATTCATCTGGCTCCTGAAATGGCTCTTGAAAAAATCCGTTTCATGCTTTCGGCTCAGGTTGATAACGGCGGCGGTCTTCCTCTGGTAAAATTCACCCACAAGGCGGGGCAGGAAGACACCCCCGATGATGCAAGCTATGTCAAGGAAACTGGCCATCCGGCTTATCGGGCGGATGATGCCCTCTGGCTTTTCCCCACGGTCTATAAATATGTCGCCGAAACAGGAAACCTGGCTTTTATCGATGAAGTGATTCCTTTTGCCAACAAGGATTCCGGCACGGTTTACGAGCATTTGAAGAGGGCGATTCAGTTTTCTATGGAGCGGCTTGGGCCTCACGGTCTTCCGGCGGGTCTTTACGCTGACTGGAACGATTGTCTCCGCCTGGGAAAAAACGGCGAGTCTTCTTTCGTTGCCTTCCAGTATTACTATGCCATGAGCGTAATCAA
>JAFUHS010000142.1 GCA_017468745.1 Treponema sp.
CCGACTGAGGAAAAAGGCGGCGTTAACCCGAAAGAAGTCGGCCTCGGCATGACAGTCGCCGCAATCGACACTGTTTTCACACAGGGAAACTTGCAGTCAACAGGCATCTCAACTGATGTTGCGATTCAGGGTAACGGTTTCTTCATCGAGAAAAACGGCGAGAAATCATATTACACTCGTGCGGGTGCTTTCTCTCTTGACCAGAACGGAACTCTCGTAAATCCGGCAAACGGAATGCGGGTTCAGGGTTGGATGGCCCGCGAACTGAACGGAGAAATGGTCGTTCAGACTGCCGCTACCCCTACAGACTTGGTAATTCCTGTTGGTTCAAAAGACCCGGCAAAAGCAACGCAGAACATCAACTTCGCTTGTAACTTGAACAAAAATACACCGGAAATCCCTGAGAATCCTACAGAAGCTGACATCGCAAAGGGAACATGGAACACAGAATTCAAAATCTATGATTCATTCGGTAACGAACATCTTTTGAACGTAAGCTTTAGACGGGTTACCGGAAATCCTAACCAGTGGGATGCAACTGTTATCGTTGATCCAGACACCGAAAACCTTGATGCTGCTGGAACCCCTCAGAATCCGACAAGGACTCGCGTAGGATTTGGTTCTACAAACAATGGAGATTTGAACACTTTCCGTGTTTATTTTGACAACAACGGAACTCTTGCGCGAGTTACTGATGGAGTTGGTGCTGAGTCAAATCTTGAGGGTGAGATTATCCTTCAGGCGTCTTATGATGTTCCTGACTCGAATACTGTACCAGATGAGAATGGGCAGCAAAACCCCTATCGGCAGACAATGAATATCAACTTGGGAACAATCGGAAGCATGATTAACACCGTAACCCAGAGCGCTTCAGCTTCTTCAACAAAGGCTTTCTATCAAGACGGCTACACATTGGGCTACCTTGAGAACTTCAAAATTGACTCAACAGGTTCAATCACTGGCGTTTACTCAAACGGCACAAACCGCACAATCGGTCAGCTGGCAATGGCAACATTCGCCAACCAGAACGGTCTTGAAAAAGCCGGCGACAATACTTATGTAAAGAGCAATAACTCTGGCGAGGCAAAAATCAATGCGGCCGGAATCGCTGGTGGCGGTACCTTCCTTGCAGGCGCATTGGAAATGTCAAACGTTGACCTCACCGAGCAGTTCACGGATATGATTGTCACCCAGCGCGGCTTCCAGTCAAACGCAAAGACAATCCAGACGGCAGACACCCTGCTTGAAACTGTATTGAGCTTGAAACGATAAGCTGATTAGCAATTAGAAATAAGGAGTTAGGAACTGATCTTTCTGACTCCTTTTTTTTTGCTTGTGCTGACTTTCTTTTTATTTTATTATTAACCATGCAAAAAAAATATTTTTTTAGTTTTATCTCCCGCCTTGCCTTTTTTTTGTCCTTTTTGTTCATGTCCTGTGCGTCTCAGCGCAGTTTGATTTCTCCTTATAAAAAATATAATCTTGGCTCGGCAAGGGAAATTCTCTCTCAGCTGACTCTTGAAGAAAAAATCGGTCAGTTGTTTGTGATTACGCCCAATCAGCTGGACGCGGCAATTCGCGAAAAAAACGCAGGTGTAAAGGCTACGAGTCTTACAGAACGCATGATTCGCTCTTATAAGCGCTATCCCGTGGGTGGTTTTATATTATTCGGCTGGAACATTGAGTCACCGGAGCAGACCCGTTCTTTTATTTCTGAGCTCAAATCCTTGTGTCCGATTCCGCCTATCCTCACTCTTGATGAAGAGGGCGGTCGTGTTACCCGTCTTGCAAAAAAAGAAAGTTTCTACCTGCCTCGATTTAAAAGTATGAATGCCATCGGAGATACGGGTGATAAGGCGAATGCGCAGGTGGCTGGTCAAATCATCGGAAGTTATCTGCTGGAATTTGGTTTTACTCTTGATTTAGCACCTGTCGCTGATGTGAACACAAATCCTGAAAATATCGTTATCGGTGACCGGGCTTTTGGCTCGGATCCGAAGCTGGTCTCTGATATGGCAGGGGCATTTTTGAGCGGCTTGCATTCTGCGGGTGTGCAGGGCTGTCTCAAGCATTTCCCAGGGCACGGTGACACAAAAGACGACACTCATACAGACTATGTTGCCGTCACAAAGACTTGGGAAGAGTTAAAATCATGTGAACTGATTCCCTTTGTGAATAATCTGGAGCAGGCTGACTGTATATTGGTGGCTCATGTTACGCTTTCTAAAGCCGCGTCTGATGGGTATCCGGCTTCCCTTTCCAAGGAGTTGATTACTGGACGTCTCCGGGGGGAGCTTGGTTACAAGGGCATTATTTTGACTGATGCGCTTGATATGGGAGCTATAACAAAAAATTATGGGGCAGCAGAAGCCGCTGTGCTTGCCTTTGAGGCTGGAAATGACATTCTCTTGATGCCGCGTAATTTTCCTGCGGCTTTTGATGCTCTGCTTGCTGCTGTAAAATCTGGTAGAATCAGTATGGAGCGTCTTGAAGAAAGTGTTTTAAGAATTCTGGCTCTAAAAGGCTACTAAAGAATAGGCTAGGAGCCTTATGCTCTCACTTTCTGACTTTTATGAGTCGATTTTCTCCTGTAAGGTTTATAAGCTTGCTATTGACGCAGGATGCACTTGCCCCAACCGTGACGGCAGAAAGGGCTGGGGCGGATGCATTTTTTGCTCGGAAAGCGGGAGCGGGGATTTTGCTTCGAGCCGAAATCTGCCTGTAAAAGAGCAGATTTTTGAGGCGAAAAAAAGGGTTGACTCGAAAGTAAAGGGCAGAAGCGGAAATCGTAAAGGAAAATATATCGCCTATTTTCAAAATTTTACTTCGACTTACGGGAACGAGGAAGTTCTTGTCCAAAAATACAAAGAGGCTCTCGCCTGTGAAGATGTGGCGGGTCTTGCAATCGCTACTCGGCCTGACTGTCTTGGCGAAAAAATCCTTTCAAAAATAGCGGAGATTTCAAGAAATTATTTTGTCCAGATTGAGCTGGGGCTGCAGACTTCAAATGAATCGACAGGGAAAGTTATTAATCGCTGCTACGGCAATGATGATTATTCTGATGCGGTAAGGCGGATTAAGTCGGCGAATCCTGCAATTCATATCGTGACTCACTTGATTTTCGGCCTTCCCGGAGAAAGCGAGGCGGATATGCTTGAAAGCGTGAAATTTGCCGTAAATACTAATGATTACAAAATCTGTGATAATCTGTGCGAATCTGTGGATAAAACTCTCTGTGGGCTCCAAAGCTCTGTGAGGAATTTTTCTGATTTTTTCGGTCTAAAAATTACGGTTCTTTATGTTCTTCAAAATACAAAACTTGCCCAAATGTATGAGAATGGTGAAGTAAAACCACTTTCAAAAGAAGAATACTTTGCCGTACTTAAAAAAGCCCTGCTTCTTTTGCCAGAAAACTGCGTAATTCATCGTCTTACGGGAGATCCGCCGAAAAAAACGCTCATTGCTCCCTTGTGGACGAGCGACAAGAAGCGTGTGATTAACGAGATTTCTTCTCTCGTATCCTCCTTAGCAGAATCATAGTGCCTAAAACCAGTTCCATGATTAGGGGAACAGCCAGACAGAGAGCTGGAAGTAGAGCCAGTTTGATAGCGAATGGGATAATATCCTTTTGAATCATGCCTTTTCCTGTTATGGCGCCGAAAATATGCACATGAGAGAAAATCTCGTCGAAATCCATCTGACCAGTAAGCAACATGATACAAAGCCATGCCACGGCAAGCATAAGGGCTGCGAGAGCCGTAATCAAAAGCCAGTGATATTTGCGGAAAGAAGCGATAATAAGTGGTAGAAGGATACAGAGAGCAGCAGCCACAATCCAGAATTCGCCGAAGGGGCTTGAAAAGAGGGAGACGAATACAAGGGCTAGCGTTAAAAGAGTGTAGACCCAATAATTCTCTGTTCCAAAAAGAAAGTAAAAAAGTGCAAGGGCAATGATTGAAGCCAGATTCACAAGCAGAATCGCATGAGTCGGAAGGGCAGTGTAGAAAAAGTTGGCGCAGATGATTCCCAGCGAAAGAAAAATGGAGAGAAGTTCCAGTCCAAGTGAAAAGAGAAAAAATTTATCTTGCCCATATTTTTTTGCAAGAATTCCTGAAAAATATTCGTTCCAGGGAAGTGAAGCGATAATTACCGCCATACCAATCCAGAAATGCTCAAAGGGATTATACAAAAATGGTGCGAAGATAAATAGAGTTTCAAAAGCTGTAAAGTAATGAATCCTCTCTTTGTCGTTGATGATATACCAGATGGCAAAGGATGCTGCAGCAATGGCAGAGAGTACAAGAGCCGAAATAAAGGTAATAGGTGCCCGTCTTTGATAGGCGTAGGTGAGCAGAACGGCGAGGGCGAATGAAAGGAGGATAATTCCGCCGTAAAGAGTCTTTGATTTTCTGACTTTTTTTGTATCGACCTGCTTTACGGTTTCATCTAGCTTTTTTGAAGAAGAACGCAAGTTTGCAATCATATAGAGAATACAATCAAGCACACAGCCGGTTACGAGAAGGGCTGGACTTTTTACGGCGAGAGGTACGAATACAAGTGAAATATACAAGACTGCCTGCCAGTCTTTGGGAATGTCGTGTTTTTTAAGGAAATTGTTGTTGAAGAAAATAAGGACCGGAAGAATGACACAGGCGATGAGAATAGGCTCTTTTGCCGGCGGAAGAATCCTGTGAGCCCAGTAGACCGTAACAAAGCCTGCAAGGGCACAGGCAAAGAAAGATTTGACGACTTCTTTTTGCCGCTCTGAAAGAACTTTGCGGTCAGACCAGACGAACTCCGCGCAGAAAATCACCAGAGCCAGGAAAATCAAGGCCCAGGGTAAGAGAGGGATGATGTTATCATTTACAAAATCTTTCAGAATCCACATGAATAGCTCCTAAAAATAAAACGCGGATGCAGGCAGACTTGAAAGATTTGTATCTGCGTGAATCCGCGTATATCCGCATCTAAATTTTATCTACCATGCAAGGAAAATGCTCCCGTAGGTCGCATTAGATTTACGAAAACTGTCCCGGTCTAGCGTCCGTGACAGTTTTTGTACTTTTTGCCGCTTCCGCATGGGCAGGGATCGTTGCGGCCGATTTTAGGGCCCGTTCTCACTACGGTGACGCTCTGGCCTGTGCTGGCTCCTGCCATTGTCCGGCTTGCCCCTTGCTGGGAAGCGCGTGCCATCTGTGCTCCCCGTGCCTGATCGCTCATGCTCTGGGCTTCTGAGTGCTGGGCTGTTCCCTGCATTGCCTGACGGGGGGCTTGCGGTGCCGGGTTAATCTGAATGCGTACCTTAAAGACACGCCCTGCAATTTCGATGCGGATTTTTTCAATCATGGCGTCGAACTGGTTGAAGCCGTCGATTTTGTATTCGGTGAGAGGATTGTGCTGGCCGTAGCCGCGCAGGTGGACTGCTTCCCTTAAGCCGTCCAG
>JAFUHS010000143.1 GCA_017468745.1 Treponema sp.
GATGATTCCTTTTACGGTGACGATTCCGCCTGAACAGAGAGATAAGAAGCTTAGTGAAAAGCTGATGGCAGAAAATAGCGGAATTTTGAACTGGCTTTTGAAGGGCTATTCTATGTGGGCTAAGGAAGGACTTGGAGAGCCTGCAGCGGTAAAAGAAGCGAATGAGGAGTATAGAATGGATATGGATAGCGTTGGAACTTTTGTAAATGAATGTCTTAATATTGATGCTAGTATGAGCTGGAGACTGCCTAATAAGCTTATGTATGAGACTTATTTGAAATGGTGTAACAGAAGCAATGAGCGTGTTATGAGCCAGAAATGGCTGAGCATTCAGCTGCAGGAAAAAGGCTTTAAGCGGTGTGTTAGTAACGGAATGAGGTTCTGGCTTGGGCTTGGAGTAAAGGAAAACTGGCTGAAGTAATTATACTTTTTCGTAGCCAAGATCATCTTCACTGATAAAATCGCGGCATACATCGTAGATAACCTGGAAATCAAAGCCGACTTCTTTTGCCTGATTCTGGTAGTGGGCTATTACTGCTTTCTGGATTTCTTCGCCTCCGATATAGAAGCTTGCTTCTGAATCTCTGACAGGTTCTTTTGTACAGATGTATAAGAGGATGCTTTTTGTTTCTTCGTTAATACAGCGGTTTAAGGTTGCTTCTAAGAAAAGCTCTGAAACACCGTTTGGAAAAGAGATTATATTTGAACCTGAAAGTGAGCCACCTTCTTTTGTCTGGAGAAAATCAAACATTTCTTCGGTCTTTTTCATGCGGTAGTCTTCTGGGGCATCTCCGCAGATAATGGCATATTTACTCATAGGGTGTTTTCCTTTTCGTTTATAAGGTCTAGAAGATTGAGGCAGCCTCTTTCTGTTAGGCTTTTTATTTCTTCTTCGCTGTTGAGTTCACCTACTACACAGAGAGCATTGTTTTCTAAGGGGTTATCTGTTTCTTTTTCTATGAAAGATACGTTTAGAATCTGGCAGGCATAAATTAAGAGAAAACGGATGTAACTTTTTCCATAAAGAATAAGTGTGTTCTTGCCCTGACTTTTTGCTTCTCGAATAATATTGCAGAGTGTTTCGTTATAAGTGTTTGCTAGCTCAAAGGTGCGTTTTGCAAACTTCTGACTACGAGATTTGAGTTCTTCAATACCTTCTGGAGTGATGGCATAGGCAAGCTTACGCATGTTTACGTTTGTAAGCATTATCCAACCGCGTTCTACAAAGCGTCTAAGAACGGCGTTCATAAGGCCTATGGACATTCCGGCATTTTCTGCAAGGACTCGCTGACTTGCCAGTGGTTCTTCTTCTAATGTGGCTGCAATGCTTTGTAAGGTTTTTACATCACTATTCATATTTTGAACATATTTTAGCATATTTGGGGAGATTATTAAAGGTATTAAATTGAGATTTTGTTTTATGCTAGTTTCTGATTTCCGCTGTTGCGGCCTTTCCCCCCGTGCCCCCATTAAGGTCCGCCAGTACGGATGTGTACTGCAAAAAGATATTTTTATGAAGAAAGAAGTCTTATTGTAAAAGGCCGCTTTTTGCAAAAAGTACGCATAATGTGTACTTTGCTACGGATGAAGTACAGTTTGAAATAAAAAGCAGTTTTTTTTAATTGGGTGCTTTTGAAAATATTTGAATTATATAGAAGATATTTTCAGAGCACTTTTTATATTTATATTTTTCTTTAGTACACATTTTTGGAAAAAAAGAAATTTTATTAATAAGACAAATAAGAATATATAAGAAAAAGTATGTGTACTGGACTCTAGATTGTGATATGTACTTTTGAAATATTTGTATGAAAATGAAAGTTTTTTGATGGATTTTTGACCGCTGCGCGCGCTCCCCCCGAAGTTTTCGCGTGAGTATAAATCATCACGTCGCCGCAAAGCGGCGACATCGGGAAGGCATTGTGTTTTGAGACGGAGAGCGCACACGGATGTGCGCTCGGAGGCGGTCACGAGGCATGGAAGGAACGGCGTTAAGAAAAAAGCGTAACAACGCTTTTTTTAGCCGTGACTGTCGCTGTAAGACAAAAAGATGAATGTGTTTCTGGATGCAGGGATGTTCATTTTTGAAGGTGGAATATTCGGTGGAAGATGTGGCGCAAGTTCTGCTTTCTGCTTTTCTTTCTGCGCCACAAGGAGAGAGCGTACCTGGCTTGCCAGGTATGCGAACGACTCAGGCGGCTCAACAGAGCCGCCTTGCTGAGGGAGCGCAGGCACTAGCGGTGCCTGTGCGAGTGAAGCAACCATTTGTCACACACCAATCAGAGTTCCCGAAAAGCCGCCCTTATAGAACCAACTGAGCATCTTAAAACGGTGGGACAGCTGCAATGCTGAGCAAAAGGTTGCCCCCTTAATCCCCCCGAGAGCGGTATATAGCATTCATTATTTTTTGGAAGGGGGTTGTGGGGGGGTGCCCCGCGGCAGGGGGGAAGGGGGAAACCTTTTGCGTGCCCACCGTTTTAAGTTGCGACACCCACCCGATGCATTTTTCATTTACGGTCCAACTTGTAGAACTCGGAAATGTTTGGCGGCTAATACAAAAGGCGTGCTTACTGCAACAATGGCCCGCCTGCGGAAACAGGCAGATGCACAAAGCGGAGGGTCCGGGAAGCGGTACCGTAGCGACTGCAGCTGCCTGTGCTTGCATTGCTTTCCTGCGAGCTTGGACAGAGGCCCCCTTGCGAGCCCGCTAGTAAATGCAAACAGTGTGTGAACGAATGAAGCGTAACGAAGTGAAGCTGAATGAGTGAGCACTCTGTTTGCTACCTTTTGGGAAGATGGAACTTGGGGAGGAAGAAGGCACAAAGGACGCGGAAGGTCTGCGAAGCAGTCCTGGAGCGGACGACCTTTAACGATACGCATATAAGAAATAACAAAAAAGTAGCCCTTTTTCAAAAGTTAAGACCCCCACCCCTAATGGGTAATGCTCTCACCTTTTAGGGTGAGGGTCTGATTTTTTTCTAAAAAAAATTATTTCGGAAAATATTTAGAATCGATTTCAGTAACGATTTCGGAAAAATTTTTGTAACTCAAAATTGCTCAAAAATATTCAAAATATTTCAGTTGCATAATTCGTTAAAATATAATAATATACATGTATACGCAGATAGTTTTTGACAAAAAAAGCTATTAAAATGCGTGAGATTGTAGCTCAGCTGGATTAGAGCATCACCCTGCGGAGGTGGAGGTCGCACGTTCGAATCGTGTCAGTCTCAATGACTCGTTCGTTAAGGGCGAGTTTTTTTATTTTAAATCTTTAATCTGCCTGTTCAATACCTTTTCAAAAATCCAAACATTAAAATCCCAAAATTCTAAGAAAATTCGCTAAATAAGAGATTTTTTAATGGAAAAATTCTCAAAATGACGGTAAAATACAAATTAGACGAGAGGTTGCAAAATGAAAAAGTTTATATTCTTATTATTTTTAGTAACACCGCTTTTCGCGCAAAATATCAGTTCGCCTGTCTCAAATGCAAAAAATGCTTATATAATCGAAAATTCTACTTACAAAGTCGGATTTGCTGAAAACTATGGTATTCCGATTTGGGAAATGCATATGCTTCTGCCACAAATGCTTTCAGGTGGAGCCGCCGCAAAGGAGGAATGGAAGTCGGATTCTCGTGTAAAAGGTTTCCGTATTTCTGCAAAAGACATTGCGGGCGAAAAACTTGAAGCGGTACAGTTGTATCCTAAGACTCATGCGATGAATGATACCCTTGCACAGGAGTCGTCTTTTCTTACTTCAAATATCGTATTCATGAATAAGCAGCTTAAAGATTCTGTCTGGGCCAGAATTACTTCTTCTTTTGAGGCTCTCGCACAAGTGTATGGAAGTGTCTATGTTTACTCCGGTCCGATTTTTGAAAAGGATTCCCTTAAAAGCAAATATATGCTGAATAATCGGGTTGCTGTCCCTTTGTATTTTTATAGGATGGTGCTTTATTTTGACAAAGGAAAGGCTTGTTATAAGTGTTACCGTGTATCAAATCGCATTCCGACTGATTATGAGCGCAATTGTATTCTTGAAGAATACTCTTACAATCTCTATCAGCTTGAGGCTGATACGAATATAGATTTTTTTGACCGTGACATTGACTCAAATTTCCGTCAGGACAAAATGAAATATCTTGAAAAGCAGATAAAATAGTGCAAAAGTCGAGTTGAAATCAATTCATTTTTGTGCTAGAGTAAGTCCGTTGGTCAGGCACCAGCAAATTCTTTCTTCAAAACCGAGTCAGGGCGGAAGCAGCAGCTCTATGAAGATTAGAATTGTGCATGGTCTCCCTGACCTTTTTTATTGCGATTTTATTTTCTGAGTGCGGCAATGCGTTCAAGCAGCGGCGGATGATTATAATTGAAGATGCTGTAGATTTTCGGGACTTGAATCTCACTCAGGTTTTCTTTATTGAGCTTAATCAAGGCCGTGCACAAATGTTCGCCAGTTCCGCAGATTTTCTTTGCAAACGCGTCTGCCTGAAATTCATCGCGGCGGCTGAAAAAATTCATAATCGGACTAAGAAGGCTGCCCCATTCACCGAAAACAAGGCTTAAAAGAAAGATTCCGATAAACATCATCTGATATGGAACTTCTCCATCTATAAAAAATCCAAAACTTGTATATAAGACCGGGATTTTTATGAGAAAGCTGATAGCGAAAAGGATGACGAAAACTGCCGGAATCATGAAGAGCAGCTTTTTGAGAATGTGGTGATGTTTGTAGTGACCGAGTTCATGACCGAGGACAGCTTCTATTTCTTCGGGAGAGAGCTGTTCGATGAGGGTGTCATAAAGCACGACCCTTTTTGATTTTCCGAAGCCCGTGAAGTAGGCGTTAGAGTGACCAGAGCGGCGGGATGCGTCCATTACAAAAAGACCGCTGGCCTTAAACCCGCATTTTTTAAGCAATTCTTCCAGTCGTGTTTTTAATTGACCGTCTTCAAGCGGTGTAAATTTATTGAAAATCGGTGCGATAAAAATAGGATAGATGATAGAAATTCCCAGAGAGAAAACAAAATATATGCAGCCGAGCAAAATCCACCACCAGTCAGAGGCATATTTAAAAAGTCCAATCATAGCCAGCAAAAGAGGTGCCATGATGACGAGATTGATGAAAAATCCTTTGATTTCGTCCGCAAGCCACATACCGAATGTCATGTTGCTGAAGCCAAAGTGTTTTTCGATTCCGAATTCTGAATAAAGTGCGAAGGGAATCGAGAGAAGGGCACCTGGAATGCCGCCGAGAATCAAAAAAAGCACTGCCGTAAAGAAAGAATTTTCTGTCCAGGTACAGATTTCGCCGAGGAGAGCCGGGTAGAATCCGCAGAATACGAGATAAAGGGAGAGCATGACTTCAAGGATGATACTGGGAATCCAGAGATTATATTTTGCGTCTTCGTAGCGGCAGGTTTTGTCGAGAGTTTGAGCGTCAATCTGATTCGAAAGAATTTCAGGAATTTCACGGCCATGTTTTTTGCGGAAGGAAAAGTCGATTCGTTCAAGAATCATGTCTAAAAGGAATGAAAAGGCTGTACCGCCAAGAAAGATAAGAACAAAAATATTAGAGAAAATCATGGAAAGACTATAGCACTTTTTGAGGCTTGGGGCAAAGCCCTAGGAGACTTGCTGAAAACACTGGTCAAGCGTTTTTGTACTGTCATGAAGAGCCGCTCTCCAGGGGAAGCTTTCCCCTTTAAAACAAAAAGACCAGTCTGAAGAAGACTGGTCTGTGAGGAACAAATCAAATTCCAAGAGATTAACCAAAAATCAATCCGAAAAGCTTTCCGATTGGGTCAAAGTCCAAAAGAAGAAGATCGACTGCGAAGAATACCGCGAATCCTATTACCGCGATGAGAAGAAGCAATGCGATTCCGATGAGCATTTGAACTGCAATTGGAAGCGAGTCAAAGCCTGATGTTTTGTTTGCTGGAACTGTATTTGAAGCCATAGTTTACCTCTGTGAAAATAAAATCAACCTCTATTATATTAAAGGGAAAATTGCTTGCCGTCAACTGAAAAAATCGTATAAAACCGACCTTTATTTGAACATTAAGCTATTTTATAGTAGGATAGTTAAAGATTTTGGAGGAATTATGCTCTTTACGCCTGTCGAGATTCAAGAAACGGTCAATATGTTTTTGCGCCACAAACTGGATGTGCGCTGTATTACTATGGGAATTTCTCTTTTGGATTGCGCGGATTCTGATTCAAAAAAATCCAACCAGAGGATTTACGATAAAATCATGAAGAAGGCAGGAAATCTTGTCAAAGTTGGGCAGGATATCGAAAAAGAACTTGGCGTTCCCATCATCAATAAGCGCGTTTCTGTCACGCCGATTGCCCTTGTAGCAGGTGCCAGCGGGGCTAAATCTTATGTGGAATACTGCAAAACCCTTGATAAATGTGCAAGGGAATTAGGAATCAACTTTATCGGCGGATTTTCGGCTCTCGTTCAAAAAGGAATCACGCCCGCAGACCGCATTTTGATTGACTCGATTCCAGAGGCTCTGGCAACGACGGATTTTGTCTGTTCCAGCGTAAATGTGGGAAGCACAAAGAGCGGCATCAACATGGATGCGGTAAAGCTCATGGGTGAGACTATTAAAAAGACCAGTGAGGCCAGCAAAGACTGTGCGGTAAACGGCTGCTCAAAGCTCGTGGTTTTCTGCAATGCGCCTGAAGACAATCCTTTCATGGCGGGAGCTTTCCATGGCCCAGGCGAGGCTGATTCTGTCATCAATGTGGGCGTTTCCGGCCCCGGCGTTATTCTGGCGGCTGCCCGCGATTACAAGGGGAAGCCCATTAACGAGCTTGCAGAAGGCATCAAAAAGATGGCTTTCAAAATCACCCGTTTAGGTCAGCTGGTCGGAGCAGAGGCTGCCGCCCGGCTTGGCGTTGATTTTGGTATTTTGGATTTGTCTCTGGCCCCGACTCCAGCCGTGGGTGACAGCGTAGCCCGAATCCTTGAAGAAATCGGTCTGGAGGGAGCAGGCTGCCCTGGAACCACGGCGGCTCTGGCAATGCTCACTGATATGGTCAAAAAAGGCGGCGTAATGGCCAGCACAAGCGTCGGCGGTTTGAGCGGCGCATTTATTCCTGTTTCTGAAGACGAGGGAATGATTAACGCGGTCAAGCAGGGCTCAATCTGCCTTGAAAAACTTGAGGCTATGACTACGGTCTGTTCCGTCGGCCTCGATATGATTGCGATTCCGGGAGACACGCCGGCAACTACTATTTCCGGCATCATGGCCGATGAATTTGCCATCGGCATGGTGAACAATAAAACGACGGCGGTGCGTTTGATTCCGGCTCCAGGCAAAAAAGCCGGCGATTGGATTGAGTTCGGCGGACTTTTGGGCGGCTGCCCTGTCATGCCGGTAAGTAAATTCAGTTGCGCGGACTTCATCAACCGTGGCGGAAGAATCCCGGCTCCGATTCATAGTTTCAGAAATTAAAATTTCTCAAAGAGGGCACAGAGTCCACAGAGAGATTTTCGCAGAATAAAACTTTATACCCCAATCTCGTTTTTTCATCGATATATTGATTTGGGGTATTAGATTTCTTATATAAAAAACTCTCTGTGCCCTCCTTAACTCTGTGAGGAACATATAAATCATGCCAAAAAAACAGCTTCTTAATGGTTTTTACAAAACACTTTTCTCCATTGCGATTCCTATAATCCTGCAGAATTTGCTCCAGACTTTCGTGAACATGATGGACACGATTATGGTGGGGCGGCTGGGTTCTGTGCCTATTGCAGCGGTAGGGCTTGGCAATCAGATTTTCTTCATGCTGAACATGGTGGTCTTCGGAGTCTCTTCGGGCTGCTCGATTTTTATAGCTCAGTTTTGGGGGGCGAAAAACCTTTCCGGCATCCGAAAGACATTCGGCTTTATGCTCATCGTCTGCTTTTTTGTCTCACTTGTATTTTTAGCCGGCGGCACTCTTATTCCAGAAAAACTTCTTAGTTTTTATACAAAAGATGAGGCTGTTTTAAGAGAAGGAATTCGTTATCTCAGGCTTGTCGCTTTCTGCTATCCCATGCTGGCGATTTCTTTTTCCTGCCAGATGGCATTTCGAAGTACGGAGCATGTCCTTCTTCCCATGGTCACGACGGCGATTTCTTTTGTTATGAATGTGAGCCTCAACGCGATTTTTATCTTCGGTTTTTCTCCGCTTGGGATTCCGGCAATGGGGGTTCTCGGTGCGGCTTTGGCGACAGTGATTTCCCGTGCCGTGGAGATGATTATCACAGTGGGCGTGGGAATTGCGAGAAAATTTGAGGCGATGGGAAAAATCCGGGAATTGCTCGGCTTTAACCTTGCATTTATAAAAAAACTTGCTTTTGTCGGCATTCCTGTTTTGCTCTCGGAGACTTTGTGGGGTTTCGGTATTACCACTCAGAATTCGATTTTTGCCCACGCAGGCACTGATTCTTTTGCCGCATTCAGCATCATGAACACGGTAAGCCAGCTGACCTGGGTTTTCTTTATCGGCATGGGAAGCGCCTCTTCGGTCATTTTGGGAAAGAAAATTGGTGCCGGTGATGAAGATGGCGCGCGGGCTTATACCCACCGTTTCTGCACATTCTTTCCGCTTATGGGTGTGATTATCGGTCTGCTGCTTTTTCCGATTTCCCGGCTTTTGCCCTTCATTTTCAATGTTGAGCCGCATATTATCGCCATTACTCAGTCGATGCTCTTCGTTCTTATGGCGATGTATCCCTTCCGTGCCTTTAACATGCTGATTATCGTGGGTGTCTGCCGTTCTGGTGGCGACACGGTTTTTGCCTCTATTATTGATAACGGCTGGATGTGGCTGCTTGCGATTCCTCTGGGCTGTCTCGCGACTTTTGTCTGGCATCAGCCTGCCTGGCTCATTCTAATCTGCCTTGAAAGCGAGCAGGTTCTAAAAACGGTTTGCGGTCTCTGGCGCGTAAAAAGCGGGAAATGGCTTCATAATATCACGCACTAGCTTATAATTTTACATAAAAAGGACGCGGAGCTTTGACTCCGGGAGAAGGTTTAGTGCCGCTCCCACCATGACACAACAGTTTGTCTCGTATTCTGCCCACATTGCTCCTTCTTTGAGGCGGTCAAATGTGATGAGCCCGAGAATTCGCTCTTGTGTGCCGAGAAGGCACTGAATTGAGGATTTTACGCCTCGTTCATCGAGAATTTTCCCGAAGGCTTTTGCTGATTCTTTGAGTTCCGTGGTGAAATCAACTTTAATGAATGATTTTCCGTCAAGGGCACGAGTGAATTCCTCTGAATAGATATATCGTGCTTCAGAAAGACTTTCCTTGTGCTGACCGAAAGCGTGCATTCTTGCCATTGCTTCGCCGTAATAAATGTTGATTGCATCCAGATTGTAGGTTTTGAGCATGTGTTCAAGAACCGTGATGATTGCTGGTTTTGACTGTGCGCCGAGATTGACCAGAAAATCCGCCATGCTCTTGAGTTCTTTGACTTCGCGCACATCGTATTTGATTCCCTCAGTTTTTGATTCGCTCGCCTTTTTATAAAGCTCACCATGCAAATCATCACGGAAGAAAACATAACGGTCGCGTCCTTTGTCTTTGGCACGATACAGGCAGAAATCGGCTTTCTTGAAAAGCTCATCGAAGGAAGAGCCGTCTTTTGAATAGAGGGCGGAGCCGATGGATGCCGTGACTTTTATGTCGGTGAACATGTTTTCAAAGCTGGCGCGAATGTCGTTGTTTATAGTGCGGAAAATGCCACGGAATTTAGTCTCGTCCATGTCTTCAAGAATAAGAAGGAATTCATCTCCGCCATAGCGTCCGATGACACCGCTATCCCCGACGATTTCTTTGAGAATGAGCCCTGCCTTTTCGAGAACTTTATCGCCCGCCAGATGGCCATAAGCGTCGTTTACAGGTTTGAAGTGGTCAAGATCAACTATCGCAAGGACAGCATTTTCTTTTGTGCCCGGAACGAATCTCTTTTGAGCATAGCTTGTGATTGCTTTTTTGTTGTAAACGCCCGTGAGCGCATCGAGTTTTAGTTCCTGAAGAATTTCATTTGATTTTTCGGCTTGTTCAATCATTACTTCTGGCAACATGCGCCCAATCATGTAAACAGAGCCGTTGTTTTCTAATCGTTCGGCCTTAAAGCACATTCTCTCAAAAACTGAGTGACCTGCGCGCAATGAGCAGTTAATCGTTAGTGAGAATGAATCC
>JAFUHS010000144.1 GCA_017468745.1 Treponema sp.
AAAGAATTGATCGAATATTTGTCTTGGTACAACGAAAAGAGAATTAAGGCTAAATTAAAAGGACTGACCCCTTTACAATTCAGGAATCAGTCCTTAAAATCAGCCTAGTTAAAGTGTCCAATAATTGGGGTGCACTTCATTTCGACAGGGAGCTTTCTTTTTAGCCCGAAAAAGCACGCGCCACCGTGGAGCAGGGGCGTAGCCCGTCGGGGGCTTGCCCCCCGACCGCGCGACCAGCAAGCTGCGGAAGGGTGGAAGACGGTGGATTCGCGCCTTTTTATATAAAATTCTCTATAAAAGTCTGAAAAATCCCAAAGTCGGACTTCCTTTGTTTTTCTTGTCTTGCTATACTCTCCAAAGAATTTGTCCTGCTGAAAGGGCGGACATAAATATATTGAGGAAAGTCTATGTCAATCAGAAATGTTTTTTGTCGTGCGTGTTTCGCGCTTGTCGCCACAGGGTGTTTTTTTGCCTGTAAAACGGAAGCCGAGCATTTTACAAGTGAAAGCCTTCCTTCTCTTGAGGATATTCCTACTGGCTATGCCGGCATTGGATTTACTTCGTTTTATGATAAGGCTAAAGTTGTCACGGTCTCAACAAAATCAGACCTGGTCAGCTACGCAAAGCAAGGCGGCTATACGATTTTTATTGACGGTATGATTGATATGAGTGAGGGGATGCTGCCCTCAACAGGCGGCGGCTCTACTTCTGCCCTGGATGCTTTTGTTGCGAAAAATTCCGCATATTCGACATATAGCGCATATAACGCCGCAAATGTTAAATCTGTTTCTGCAAGTGCAAACTGGACGAATCCATTGAATTCTGCATACGGAACACTTATCCGCATCCAAGTCGCGAGCAAGACGGCGATTATCGGAAAATCTTCTGGCTGTGGAATCAAAGGCGGAGCTTTTTATATAAGCGGTAAGTCTAATGTAGTTTTACGGAACCTTGTCATTCAAGATGCCTATGACCCTTTCCCCAAGCATGAATCTGGTGACGGTTGGAATGCCCAGCAGGATAATGTCCATATCGAAAAAAGCACGAATGTATGGATTGACCACTGCACAATCGAGGATACTCTGACACTTGCGACAGGCGCGAATGGCGAGAAATGGCAGACTTATGACGGTTTATGCGATATTACTAATCTGGGAAGTGCTGATGTCTATGTGACTGTCTCAAACTGTATCTTTCGGAATCATGACAAAACAATGCTGATTGGTTCCAGTGATAGTGATGGAGCGTACAGTTCAAGCTTGGCTGATGAGAGCAAAGTCCATCGCTTTGTGACTCTTTCAGGAAATTATTTTCAGAATTGCGGGCAACGCCTGCCGATGGTGCGGAATACTTTAATCCATATTTACAATAACTATTACACGACTTCTGGCTCGCCTTATGCTTCTCAGTCTGCCGTGAATGCACGGAGCGGTTCTATTGTATATGCGGAGAACAATTATTTTGGAAGTGGTTTGAAATATTCTTTCAACGCATCAAAAACAAACGCTACAACACCTGTCCTTCATGCGAGCGGAAATTCCGGTTCAACGGTTTCTGCTACCTCGAATATTTCTGCGACGGATTCAGAAACTTTCCTTTCCCGCAGTGGAGCAGAGTATGTTTATTCGGCTATTTCTGCTTCTGCAACGGAATCTTATGTTCCTTCCTCTGCCGGAGCGGGCGTAATATCCTTTAACTAATTTTTTTTGGGGGGGGCGGTCAGTCGTCCCCTTCTTTTTTGTCTCCAGCGTGTGCGCAGAGTTTTGCCTATTTTATGCGGACCTTTGCGTAAAGGCTTCCTGAATAGGCGACCTGAAAGACATTTTCGGCTTCTTCGTAGATAGTTTGCTTCATGTAGACTTGATTTCCAAGCCCGAGTGAGATTGTGTCGCTCAGTGATTTTTCAAGATTCAGCTCTGTGAAACCGAAAAATTCCCAGCCGGCGGACTGATAATCCTGCTGTGACATGTGAAAGTCATAGCCAGCATAGGCGTGAAGAATATATTCGAGCATAAATCCATTGTCAGTTACCCATTTCCACAAGAAAGCTGTTTTTAATCCTGTGAGATAGCTGTAATCGTTGCCGAATGAAAGGTCGAGCGACGGAGCGCGATGAAAGTAATAATAGTCGGTAATGCCGATAATGTTCCAGCAGAGATGGTGCTGCCATTCAATCCTGCTTTTTTCGTAATTGATTCTTTGCTTGAAAGCGAAACCTGGGGCGATTGCGGCTAAATCGATGAGGGATTGCCATTTGAAATCATAGTCCAATACTATGCCGACGGAAGTGTCTTTGTTTTCGCCGAAATCCGGGGCGCGGGAAAAAAGCATACCGTTGCTGAAAATAAAGACATCATACATGATATATTTTTCGATAGATGACATTCCCCGCCAGTGACCGGCGCTTTTTCCGATTCCACCACCGAAGCGGAATTCAAACTGGCTGTATGGCTCGTTTGAGTCGTGACCGTATGGGTCATTGTAGACGACATTTATGTCTGGCGAGAAATATACAGGGAAAATTTCTTTTGCATCCTGAAGACCGGAATATCCTGATTTTGTGTAGCTGTGCATTGTTCCGACATTGAATTTGACAGTGAATTCATGGATGTTTCCCACAGTTCCTTTTGGCTTTGATTTAGACCAAGCTTCTGTCCAAAGGCGTGGAGGGTTTAAAATGTAACCGAGGGGACTTGCCTTGTATTCTGCTTCCAGCGCAAGCCGCGAGACCATTTCGCCGACGGCAAATCCTCCGAGAAATGAATAAACCAAATCGTTGAGAGAAGGTTCTGTGGTCTCAAAGAACCATTCCCATAAAAAATCCCCCAGAGCAGTTATTCCCAGCGCTTCTGCTCTGTTTAGATTTGAGTTCCTTGCCGCCATGTAATAGAGGCTTCCCTGAAAAGGATGCAGAACGAAATTTGTCCAGACATAGTCAGTGTCGAATTCTGGCTGCCTTTCCAGAGGGTGAGCCAGCGTTTCAAGAGGAACCTGAGCCCAGTCTGCGTCAATTACATTCCGGCACCAGAAACTGATTGTAAGTTCTGGAAAAATCATGCCTGTAATCGCCGTCAGGTAATGTTTTCTGCCGTCATTTTCATCTTCGTGAACAGGCGTACCGTATGTTTTTTCTTCTGGCTGGGGATTTTCCGAAATTTCTTCAGGTGATAAAGGAAAAATAAGCAGAAAAAAAGCAAGTAAACTGAGAAAAAATGATTTTGTAGGCTGCACTTTATAATCCTGAGTATCTCGTAATCTCCCCGAACAAGCGGTAACTCTTTTAAAATAGTACCGAATATTCGGTAACATGTCAAGGCTGGCTTTTTATCATTGCTCAAAAGCCGTTATCTCACTAAAATAAATAGGCGCGGCAAACTTGCCGCATTGTGAGGAAATAATGGAATCTTCTAAAAGAACAGTCACTTGCGGCGAATTGCGCAAGGGCGATGTTGGTAAGAATGTTGTTTTGAACGGATGGGTCTCCCGCTCACGGGATTTGGGCGGTCTTGTTTTTATCCAGTTGCGTGACCGCTACGGAATCACTCAGGTTATGGTGGGTGACGGGGCAAGCGAAGAAGTCAAAAAAATCGCCTCGTCTTTGAAAAGTGAATATTGTATCGCGGTGGCGGGAGTCGTCGCTGCCCGAAGCGAAAAGGATGTGAATCCTGACATGGCGACCGGTGAAATCGAAGTCGAGGCAAAGGAAATCGAAATCTTCACCACAAGCCAGGAATTGCCTTTCTCAATCGAGGAAGTTCGCCAGAAGGACGGCACAATCGTTCTTCCAAACGAAGATTTGCGCCTTAAATACCGATATTTGGACTTGCGACGGGAGCCAATGCAGAAAAACATCATCCTGCGCTCACAGGTCACTTTTGCAACCCGCGAGTATCTTACAGGCAAAGGCTTTTTGGAGATTGAGACTCCGACTTTCATCAAGTCAACTCCTGAGGGCGCGCGGGACTACCTGGTTCCAAGCCGTGTTCACCCCGGAAAATTCTATTCTTTGCCACAGAGTCCGCAGCTTTACAAACAGCTTCTCATGGTCTCTGGCTTTGACAAATACTTCCAGATTGCCCGCTGCTACCGTGACGAGGATGCCCGTGGCGACCGGCAGCCGGAATTCACCCAGATTGATATGGAGATGAGCTTCACCAACCGCGAGGAAGTCCTTGAGACAACCGAAGGCATGATGGGCTACATCTTCAAGAAGACCTTGAACTACGATTTGCCGGCGAAATTCGACCGAATCAGCTGGGACGACGCTTTTGACCTTTACGGAAGCGACAAGCCGGATTTGCGCTTTGACCTTAAAATGCAGGACGCGGCCTTCATGGCAGATTTGAGCGACTTCAATGCTTTCAAGGCAGGAGCCGCAAATGCAAGCAAGGACATCGAGCGACACAAGCGAAGCGGCCTTAAAGCCCTTGTCGTCAAGAATGTCGCCGACAAATACAGCCGCAAGATGATTGAGGCTCTGGAATCCGTGGCAAAAATCAACCACGCAAAGGGCTTGGCATGGATGAAAGTTGACGCAGAGGGCAAATTCGAGGGCGGAATCTCAAAATTCTTCGCCGGAAAAGAGTCTGAAATCTGTGGCAAACTCGGTGCCGAAAAGAACGACCTTCTCCTTTTCGTAAGCGATGAAAAATGGCAGACAGCCTGTGTCGCTTTGGGGGCTGTGCGAAAGCAGCTGGGCAAGGATTTGAATCTCTACGACCCGAAAGACGAATTCCACTTCGCATGGATTATCGATTTCCCTTACTTCGCATGGAATGAGGACGAAAACAAATGGGAGACAGAGCACCACATGTTCACTCTTCCTCAGAAAAAATACTGGGATACTCTGGAATCTGACCCCGGAGCCGTAAAAGGCGACCTCTACGACCTGGTTTTGAACGGCTACGAGCTTGCTTCAGGCTCTATGCGTATCAACGACCCGGCTCTGCAGCAGCGAATTTTCAAAATCGTCGGCTACTCAGAAGAGCGCGCCCAGAAAGCGTTCGGCTTTTTGGTTCAGGCCTTCAAATTCGGTGCACCACCACACGGAGGAATCGCACCGGGACTTGACCGTCTCGTAATGCTCATGCGCCACGAGGAATCAATCCACGAAGTAATAGCCTTCCCGAAAAACAATCTGGCAATGTCGCCGATGGATGAGTGCCCGTCAGTTGTCGACCAGCAACAGTTGGATGACTTGCATTTGAAATGCACGGAAATCGAAAAGGAATAATCGCTTTTACAGCTGTCTGTGCCCCTGCTTTTTACCCCAGAAGCGGGGGCTTTCTCCAGTGTTCTTCTTGAAGACACTTGAAAAATAATTGCCGTTCTGGAAGCCAAGCCGCTCCGCTATCTCAGACAGGGTGAGCTTTCCTTCCAGAATCAGGCTCTTTGCCGCTTCCATCTTTAATTTTTCGTGCAAGGTCTGGACTGTGTAGCCGGTGGCCGCCTTTGTCTGCCGTATAAGTTTTGTCTTGTTCATTCCCAAATCTTCTGACATTTTATCCAGATTCGTTTTTTCACCGATATGCTCCAATAAATATGAAGAAATTGTATTCAGAGTGAGCCTTGTTACAGGAGAGACAGGCTCGTTTTTATCGGTCAGCGAGAAAATCCCCTCAAGTTTTTTAGTGTTCAGCTGCATGGAGTGCTCTTTTGTTCTTCCGGCTTTGTTGTAAATTTCGTAGAGTGAGTGGCACAAAAGCGCGCGGATTGAATCGTAAAGAGCCATATTTTTCGTATTCATCTGCATGAAGGAAAATCCGAAATAGCGCTCGTTATAATAGAGGATTTCCAAAACGACGGAATAACGCTCCTTTTGCGGAAAAAAGGACTTGGGAAAATTCGCCTCGTCACTTATGCGGTAGGGGAGACTGATTCTTTCATAGTCACCAGGCTCCGGCAGAATCAGCTCAACATTGCTGGTCTCAAGGTCTGTGGTCATGTTGTCGCTCAATGAAAGAATGATGCCGGGAATTCCCAGTTCAGTCAGGTGGCTTTTGAGGGTGCTCTGCATCTGTTTTCCGGTGGTGGCGGAGGCAAAATGAATGGCCGCCTGAGTGATATTGTTGAAAGTGTAGGGGCTTTCATGCCGTGAAGAGCTTTCATAGTCTGATGTGACCGAGCACAAAACCCTAAGCTGACTGGTGATGTTCTCGATTCTGAAGCGCTGCTCCTCGTTGCTGCCGGCTAAGGCAAGCAGGCAAGAGCGAATCTGGCTGACCTTGTGCTGACAGAATGCCGCCTTAAAATGATTCCCCCGCTCGCCGCTCAGAAAATGCCTGAACCAGCAGAGGGTTTTTGGTGGCGAGAATTTTTCGTACAGATCCTCAAAAATCGCGTTGACCAGCTCCTCTTTCCGCCCGTGATTTTCCTTTGGAAAGATGGAGTTGACCCGCTCGGAGAGAAATGTCCTTGCCTCTTCTTCGCTGGCATCATCGCTTACATTCATGGACTTCTGCTTTTCGGGGCTTTCTTCGGCTTCGAGAATTTCGTCCTCAAAACAGCCGCAGCTTTCCCGTATAATCAGCGAAGTCGGAATCTCTATGATTTGTGCCTTGCTTTTCGGGTTCATGATTTTGTTGATTAAGGTCTCCACCGCCATGTAGCCCCGCTTGAAATATTCCAGGTCAATGGTCGTAATTGGCGGAGAGCTGGTGATTCCCTGATACTGATTGTTGAATCCCGTAACGGCGACATCATCTGGAACGCTCACTTCCTTTTTCTGCAAAAATTGAATCAGGGTGGAAGCGATAATGTCGCTGGAAGTTACGACGGCTTCTATCCTGTCATTTTTGCTTTGCCCGGCAAGAGAGGATTCATAAAGTTCTTCCGCCGCACGGACTATATCGGCCTCGTCCAGCGTGTCCGACATGAAGACTGGAACTGATTCCGGGTCAATCTTGAATTTTAAGAGGGCTTTTTTGAATGAGGATAAGCGCTCTGTGTGCGGTCGGGAAATCTTACTGCCGAGAAAGGCGATTTTAGTGAAAGAGTGGGCTTTTACGAGATGCCTGACGACAAGCTCCATGGAGCAGGAATTGTCGATTCGGAGGGCGGTGATGCCGGGAATATCAAGGTAGCCGATATCGACCATGGGAAGGGGTTTTAAAGCCTCGAATTTTTGAATGATTTGCTCATTTGTGAGATAGGGGGCGAGGGAAGAAGCCCAGGTGATAAGCCCGTCCAGCAGGGGAGCCTTCATGAAACGGAATTTCTTTGAGTAGTGGGAAAGAAAATCAACCTCGTCAAAAAGCGAATATTTGATTGCCTGACTCATATTGATGAAATTGATGTCGTAATCCTCGCAGGCACGGCAAATTCCGGCTATGTATTCCTGACCGATAAAAGAGCGGAAATCCGCGATACAGGTAAAGCCGATTGTGAGCCGCCCCTTTCCTCCGCCGTAGGCCTTTCTGTGCGCCAGAAAGTTTCTTCGTTTCGTAATCTCAGGGTTCATGCTTCAATTATACATGAAAAGATAAATATTTTGTATCTTTTTCGCAATAAATTGTATGAAAATCGTAAAATCCTGATTCTTAAAACTGTATTATTAAAATATTGAAAGAAATCGAATCAAAAAAATTTATATTTTGCATATTAAATTTGAAAGTCAGGACATAAAGTATTATCAGAGAATTGTCGTAAAAATCTGATTCCAAAAGAATTTGCATTTTTACGACGGTCAGAAAAAGTTTACATTTAGAAATGGAGGATTTCTATGAAAATTGGAAAAGTTTTGAAAGCAAGCTCAAAACTGCTTGCGCTTCTTGCTTCTAGTTTCCTGTTGTTTGGCACTGTCGCCTGTTCAAGCGATGATGATGACGACGGTTCTTCGACTAACCAGAGTAGCCAGAATACGCCAAGTCCGGCACCAACACCACAGTCGGGAGATGAAGAAACGGTATCTGCAAATCAGGTTCTTTACCGTACATCATCTTCAGGAGATTGTGTGCTTGCTGCTGATGGTTCGATAACAAATTTTGACGGTGACGGAACATCTAATTTAAGTGCATCAGGTACTTATAACACAAGTTTCTTGCGTTATCCGCTTGAATTGGACAGAGCCTCTACAGAAACAAAGGCTCTTTCTGCAAAAGTCATTTATTCTGCTGATAGTGGCTATGTTGGTGTAGGTGTTGCCGGTTTTAACGGTGTTAAAGTCGATGGTTTCTGGATGTTGACAGCTGCACAGAAATGTCGAGCGATGCTTTCTAATGCAGCTGGTAATACGAGCAAGGGAAATGGATGGACTTACTCATCTGGCTTGACTGATAGTAAGTTAACTGTAGGAACGACTTACACAATTAAAGTCAAGTTTGGTGAAAGTGAACCTGCTACAACTGGTGGAAATGATTGCTCGGCAACAGCTGATTACATCAAACTTGAAGTATGGGACGAGGCTGGAACTACACTCCTCGCATACAAAGGCAACAAAGCTTCTAACTATTTTGCAGATACAGACAAACTTTATCTTGTGTTGGGAGCTGGAGCAGGCTCTTCCACTGCAAATGCAACATTCAGTGATATTAAGGCATATGTCGGAACGACAGAATACAAAATCACTAGTGTAACGGATGCTCCGGCCTCGAATCTTCTTGCGATTTCGACAGAAGATTTCAAAAAGGAAGTTAATGTTAATGAAGCTGTTGAGATTTCTTACAACTGGAATTCAACAGATTCTTCTGTTACTGTGCCTACACTTACAGCGGAAGACAACACGATTATTTCTGCAAGTGCTGCAAACGGAAAAATTACGATTAATGGGCTTGCAGGAGGTTCGACTATACTTACTGTAACACATCCTGGTAATACTGCTCTTTCATATAAAATTGAGGTTGCAGTTATTGATTATGCAGCAACGACTTATACAGGTCTCTCACTTTATCCTGCAAATGAAGCTACTTCAGCTTTTGAAGATGGTGAATTTATGCTCGGTGGTTTTGATGAGGCTCCTGTCCTTGTGTCAGGCGGACGTATCAAGATTTATGATTCTGAAGGAAATCTCGTAGATACAATTAAATTTGCAGATGAAAACATCAGTATCTGGGATGGTATTTCTTATAATGTTGCTTCCCAGCTTGTTCGTGTGGAAAACAAGGCTGTTTATTTTACGCCTCATCCAGGTGTTCTTGAAGCCGGAAAAACTTATTTTGTTGCTATCCCAAAAGGTTCTATTACAGGAAAGATTGGAGGAGCAACTTTCGATGGCCTTACAGGGGATTACACAAAAACTCAGTGGAAATTCTCAACTCGTGCTGCTAAAACTGCATCTGCAAACATGACTGTAAACAACAGTCAATCAGCAAGTACTCAGGACTTCCGCACAATTCAGGGGGCACTCAAAGCTATTGGAACAAGTGCTGGTGATTATACAATTACGGTTGAGCCTGGAGTTTACCGCGAGCTTCTCTATTTTGGCGGTACTGCTAATGTAACAATTAAGGGTAATTCTACCGTTTCCCTCACTGATGGAAGTAATTCTGGTGAGGTAATGGTTAAGTTTGCAAACGGACAGTCGCTTAACGGTAATGAGAATGGCTCTGCAAACCGTAACCTTTTTTCTATCAATGGAAATGCAAATATAGTTCTTGAAAACATTGATTTTGTCAATTCTTATAGCAGAGGCACCTATGCGGGTGACGCTCAGGCTGAAGTTATCGGACACAATGGTAAAGGTAAAATTGCTGCCTACAACTGTGCTTTCCGAAGTCATCAGGATACAATCCGCACGACCGGCAAGGCTTGGTTCTATAAGTGCTATGTAGAAGGTGATGTTGACTTCTTATGGATGGAAGTTTCTGGTGTCGTTGCTCTTTATGAAGAGTGCGTAATTCATTCCGTATACGATGAGTATGCTTCAAGTCATGTTACTCGAATTACCGCACCACGAATGACAAAAAGTGCAACTGTTGGTAAGGGACTTGTTGTATTCAATTCGACTATTACTGACACAGAAAACCAAACAACGAATTTGGGACGCACGCCATGGACTTCAGGCTATTATAGCCAGGCTGCTTTCATTGGTAATACGATTACGACAAGCGGAACATTCACTGCTGACTGGGAAAACACAGCAACTTCAGAGACGGTTGCTCTTGATGCTGGCAAATTTATCGGCTGGAAGCAGTACAACAACAAAGTTAATGGAACACTTGTTTCAAATGCTACAAACTCAACGCTTATTTCTGATGAATCTTTCATTGCCAAAGAGTACTCTGGACGCAAAACCATTTTGAACCGATTGCTTACAGTTGATGATTTCACATTTGCACAAGATTCTTCTGTTTGGGATATTTCAGCTCTTGAAAGCGAGTTTAATGCGACAGAAGATACTTCTAAGAGTTTACTTGATGACGAAAGTGCGGTTGTCGAAAAATCTTGGATGGTTGAAACTGCCGCAGACGGTACTTTCACTGATGGCGACTTAAATGTTATCGTCAGTGGAACAAATGCTAACGGACACGGTGCTGAAGTAAAGGCAACTGGTACATCAAGCGTAACAATTACAATTCCTAAAGGTTCTTACATTCTTGTTGCAGGAACATGTAAGTACGGTAATGCTGAAAAGCCATACACATTGTCATGTTCAAATGATGACTTTAAATATGAATTTATCGGAACTCACACTTACTCAACCGAAGATTGTTACAATCCTGGAAGTTCAAGAACTGACCTTTATGGAGATATCTTCATTGTAAAATCAGACAGCACAATGGCAATTTCTTTGAACAGTGATGGTGTAAAAGAATATTTACCTTTCATCAAACTTGTAAAAGAGCCGAAGTATTTTGTTGAGACTGCTGACAACGGCACATTCACTGATGATGAAATGAGCGTCGTTATCAGTGGCGGTAATGCAAACGGCCACGGTGTTGAAGTAAAGAGTTCTGGAGCTACATCTGTTAAAGTAACATTGCCTGCAGGCTCATATATTTTTGTCGCAGGTACATGTAAATATGGCACAGCAGATGCAGCTGAAACAGTTAATAATTACACTTTAACATGTGCAAATACAGATTTTACTCAGGAATATGTAGGAACTCATGCTTATGAATCAGAAGACTGCTATAACCCTGGCAGCTCAAGAACTGACTTGTTTGGCGATTATTACTACATTAAATCTGCAAGTGCAATGGAAATTACAGTGCAGAGCAATGCTGTAAAAGAGTATCTTCCATTTATCGGCGCAATAAAATAACTTTGCCGAAAAAGCATTAGCAGGCAAAAGCCATTTTTCAGCCGTGTGGCAATAGTTCTGCCACACGGCTTTTTTTCCCCAGTGCCGCGTCCTGTGGTACGGGGATTTTTGTTTATTGACATTTTGGGGATTTGTGATATATTTAAAAGCATAGAGGGAATCCACAGCACTGTGGCTCGCCTCTTTAAGCTTTTGTGAAAAGCCTATCCGAAGTTCGCTACACTTTTATGGGTAGGCTTTCTTTTTGCCCTTACAAGAATAACTTGAAGAGAGCGAGTGCATCTATAAGCAGTTCGATAATCGCAATGCAAAGCATAGCTTTTTCGTACTTTGTCATATCAGCGCAGTTCTCCCATTCAATAAAATGAGAGTCAAGCCACCCTGTGCCATGGATTCCCAATACTTGTATTTTTATATTGTAGAAGTATACCTGTCAATATTTTCTATTAATTTGTAAAGTATCGATTCTGTAACTTTGGCTGCGGACAATGGAGTACATGAAAGGGATGTGTGCATTTCAGGTGTCGCAGGCAGTTCACTTGCGCTGTGGGGGAGTTTTGTTTTTGAGTACTGACATGGCTGTTGATTTTTTACAAAATTGTGGTAGTATAAAATTATGCCCAAGATTTTTGTATATAACGGTTATAGGTTTTTCTTTTTCTCAAATGAGGGAAATCCTTTGGAACCTTGTCATGTACATGTCCGAAAAGGAGAAAGTCTTGCGAAATTTTGGGTAGGGGAAACAGTATCGCTTGCTGATAATATTGGATTTTCTGCAAAGGAACTCAGTGATTTGTGCAAAGTTGCAAATGAGAATAAGGATAAGATCAAGGAGGCATGGAATGAATTTTTCAAAAGAAACAGCAAGAGCAAATAAAGTCTGGTTTGACTCGGACAATCTTTGGATTTTGTTTGTGGATGGACGTCAGCTTTCTGTTCCTAAATCTTTTTTTCCTTCATTTGCGAATGCTACAGAGGAGCAGCTTTCTCAGTATGAATTAAGCGGTGGAGGAATAGGCATTCACTGGGATTCTTTAGACGAAGATTTATATGTACCGAATTTGTTAATTAATACAAATATGCAATTAGAAAATAAATATGCTTGACAGGGGACTTTCCCCGCCGTGCGGTGTTTCGGCTTCGCCAGGCACCCTGCACAGCAGCAGCTACCCGTGCCGATTGACTTTTCGGGGGAATGTAGTATATTTATGAGTAAGAGGAGGTTCACATGAAAAAGTACGCGAAGCCCACGACTGGCGCATTTGTATTGAATTCGTCTATGGCCGAACTTTTTTTTAAAGGAAATCATGTCACCTCTAAAGATGTTATCGCCCGCTTTGAAAAAAATCAGCGTCCATCGTCTAATACAAATTCCTCAAAACAAAAATAATGCCCTATAAATTCGGTGAAGATATAGATTACTCAATAGACTTGTTAAAATTTTCTGACAAAGATGATATTCAGTCATTTTCTTGCGGAAATGAGAAACTTGATTTTTACATCAAATCAGAAATTTTTAGTGAAACCGAATTGGACTTATCTGATGGTTTACATTTTAAAGTTTGTATAAGCGGAACAAACAAAATAATCGGATTTTTTTCTCTCGCTAATTCTGGGATTATTCACCAACTTGACAACTATATACATCTTCTGCCCGCTATTAAGATTGATGTTTTTGCAATTGATAAAGAATTTCAAAAAATGCATTTTAATATAGAATCAAAGGAAGCAAAAAATCCTGACGACCATTATTATTTTAGCGATCAGATTATGGGTGAGGTGGTAAAACATTGTCGCAATGTTGGTGAGACGCAGACATTAGTCGATTATATTCTTATTTATGCGGATAAAAAAGCACACCGTTTTTATCAAAGAAATCTTTTTGCCGATTATCAGCCCTTTATGCAAAGGGAACAGAGTCAGGAAATAAATGCA
>JAFUHS010000017.1 GCA_017468745.1 Treponema sp.
AGATTTCTATTGCTTAGCGTTCACAAATCACCCTATAAATCTGCAATACAGTGAGTGCAGACAGAACTCGTGTATAAAAAAGCCAGCTACATAGTGTCTGCTGAAAAAGGTTCTAAAAACATACAAACAAAGGAAATAAAAGCAAAAAATACATCTTCAGGTGCAAGGAAAACAGGCAAAAACGCCGAAAAACCCTGCACCTAAGGCAAAAAGAATTTACAAACAGTCCGAGTTTCGTTAAAATTTAATACGTTATGTATGAGAAAACAAACAGCAGTCAGATTTCTTTCGAGGACTTTTACCTGCCGTTCGGCGGACATCTCAGGGGTGACAACCGCTGGGTGACGCTGGCAGGTGAAATAGACTGGACCGGCATAGAGGAAGAGTACTCTCCGCTGCTCTCCCAGAGCGGAATGGGAGCAAAAGCCCTGAATGCAAGGATCATAGTCGGTGCGCTTATAATAAAAAGCCGCATGAACATAACGGACGAGGAGACCGTTCAGTCCATAGCCGAAAATCCGTACATGCAGTACTTCCTCGGCTACGAGGGATACACCGGGCAGGCGCCTTTCAGTCCGTCAACGCTTACGAGGGCAAGGGAACGGCTTCCTGCGGACATGATAAATGAAATCAGTAAGAAAACAGTCTGCGGAAAGTTAAAAAAAAAGTCTCCGCAGGAGAATTCACGGTAGACAGTGACGGGGAAAGGCACTGCGGCGTACTCAAAGTTGACGGAACCTGTGCGCCTGCCGACATAAATTATCCTACGGATGTCAAGCTCCTCAATAAAGTCCGGGAAATCACGGAAGGGTTCATAGACAGATTCGACCTGCGTGACAAGAACGGCAAGAGGATCAGGACTTACAGGAAGAACGCACGGAAATCCTTCACGCAGTTCTCCAAGAACTGCAAGAAAAACAGGTCTAAAGAAATAAGGATGCAGATCAAGGCCCAGCTGGGCTTCATAAAGCGGAATCTTGATAACCTTGCCCGCTTTCTTGATTCCAGCACTGTCTTCCAGATGCCAGAAAAGGAGCTGGAGCGGCTTACAGTCATAATGAGGGTGTACGGACAGCAGAAGGAGATGTACGATAAGAAAGTCCATCAGTGCGGGGACAGGATTGTGAGCATCAGCCAGCCGTGGGTGCGGCCGATAAAGAGGGGAAAGGCGGGGGCTGACACCGAATTCGGAGTGAAAGTGACATTCTGCAGGGTAGAGGGGAATGTCTATGTCGGAAAAATGTCGTTCGACAACTATAATGAGGGGGACACGCTGATTGAAATCATCGAGAATTACTACAGGGACTTCAGCGTTTACCCGGCGGAGGTTCTTGCAGACCAGATTTACCACAACAAAAAGAACAGGGATTACTGTAAGGGGGATGGGATAAAATTCATAGGGAAAAGGCTGGGAAGAAAAACAGTTAATGTGCAGAAGGCAAGAGAGCTGCAGAAAGAAGTGTACAGGGCAATGTGTGACAGAATCGAGATAGAAGGATGCTTCGGCCGAGGAAAAAGGAAGTTCGGTCTTAACAGAATCAAGATGAAGCTCAAGTCAACAACAATGACTCATGTCGCATTGATTGCCATGGTTATGAATCTTGTATAGTATCTGCAAAAAAAAACTTTTTCAGCAGACACTACTTAAAAGAAATAATAAAACACGGAACAACGGAAGCAAGGCTGTACAAGCGGGCAATGATCCTTCTAATGAGGGCAGAAGGGAAAACTTATATGGATATTGCACGAGCCTTGAAAGTTTCGAGGAATACTGTAGTCCTCTGGATTGATAAATATAAGGCAGGAGGAAACATTAAGGAATGCCTAAAAGACGAAAAAGGCCGAGGCCGTAAATATGAAATATTTGACGAGGAAATTGCCTTTATAAAAAATACAGCCTGCAGGAAGCCGGCCGAATTCGGATATGCCGCGGAAGTATGGTCATTGTCAAAACTCACTGCGCATATAAATAAAACGGCGGCAGAAAGCGGATTTACGAGACTTTCCACAGTGTCCGTGTCTTATGTGCAGAAGTTGTTGAAGTCGCTGTCAATAAAGCCTCACAAAATAGAATATTACTGCGAGAAAAGAGACCCTGATTTTGAGGAAAAAATGCAGAATGTCCTCGTTTTCTATAGAGACGTTGAGCTTGGAGCGACAAAGGAAGACGGAACTGTCGTACACATGCTTTCTTATGACGAAAAGCCAGGGATTCAGGCAATATCAGTGACGAGTGAAGACAGGCCTGCAACTGAAAAAAACGGTCATATAAAAAGAGATTATGAATATAAAAGGCTCGGAACGCTTTCGCTTCTCGCAGGAATTGATTTGAAAACAGGAAGGGCTTTTCCTCTTATAAAAGACAAACACGCCTCAGAGGATTACATTGAATTCCTTAAGACTCTGGATGATTATTATCCAAAGGAGGATGTAATCCGAATACTTTTAGACAATCTGAAAGTTCATACATCGGAAAAGACAAAAGAATTTTTGAAAACAATTCCCGGACGCTTTGAGTTTGTATTTACGCCAAAACACGGTTCATGGCTGAATATGGTGGAAGGATTTTTCAGCAAAATGTCAAAACAAGTTTTGAAAGGAATTCGCGTCAAATCAAAAGAAGAACTGAAAGAAAGAATTCTTAAATACTTTGAGGAAGAAAACCTACAGCCGGTTGTATTTCACTGGAAATATAAACTTGATGAAATTTCTCAAGACTCAAAACTGAAAATACAACCAGTTATTTGAAATTCGATACACTAGAGCTGACCAAGCAAGTCCCGGAGCGTTGTCTTTGAAAGCTCTGCTTCAAGCGCATGCTGCGCGCCCTCCAGAGCAGGGTCAAGGACACGGTGGATATTCCT
>JAFUHS010000145.1 GCA_017468745.1 Treponema sp.
CTCTGCAAGGCTCGCGGTTTCGATCCTCATGAAATCTGTCAGTCTACACAGCAGATTTGTTTCGAAGATGCTAAATGGGCTTATGTTCTCGGTTCTGCAATCGCTATCAAAGAAGCAGAGAAAACTGGCGACAAAACAGGCTCTACAGCCGCCGCCAACATCGGTAAGGGCTTGCAGGCTTTCTGTCTGCCAGGTTCTGTAGCTGATGACCGCAAAGTCGGTCTCGGTCACGGAAACTTGGGCGCTCGTCTTCTTTCTGAGGAGACACAGTGCTTCGCATTCCTGGCTGGTCACGAGTCATTCGCTGCCGCTGAAGGTGCAATCAAAATCGCAGCTAACGCAAACAAAGTCCGCAAGAACAAGCTCCGCGTTATCCTTAACGGTCTTGGAAAAGATGCCGCTCAGATTATCAGCCGAATCAATGGCTTCACTTATGTTCAGACAAAATTCGACTACTTCAACGGCCAGGGAACTGACAAGGCTCTCACAGTCGTTAAAGAAGTTCCTTATGGCTCAAATCCTGACCGCCTCATCGTAAAATGCTACGGTGCAGACGATGTTCGCGAAGGCGTTGCAATCATGTGGCACGAGGATGTTGATGTTTCTATCACAGGAAACTCTACAAACCCAACCCGCTTCCAGCACCCGGTCGCAGGCACTTACAAGAAAGAAAGACTTCTTGCAGGTAAAAAATACTTCTCTGTAGCTTCTGGTGGTGGAACAGGCCGTACTCTTCACCCAGATAACATGGCTGCAGGTCCGGCTAGCTACGGCTTCACTGATACTTTGGGTCGTATGCACTCAGACGCTCAGTTCGCCGGCAGCTCATCAGTTCCGGCACATGTCGAAATGATGGGCTTCATGGGCATGGGCAACAACCCGATGGTAGGCTGTACAGTAGCTTGTGCAGTAGCAGTTGCAGGAAGCTTCTAGTGAGAATTCCTCACAGAGTTTAGGAGTGCACAGAGAGCACTATTAGGCTCAAAAATAAAGCCTCAGTCGCATTGCTTTTAAAGGCAGTGGGACTGAGGCATTTTATTTTGTTACTATAAAAATATCTCTGTGAACTCTGTGCCGCTTTTTTGACTTCATAATCCGCGTTAATCTTTGCCACAAATTTCCCTTTTCAACATTCTGTTTTCAATTTGCTATATCTCTTGATTTTTATTTCGTTTTTTAAGACAATAATAAGTAATAAAAATAGGAAAATATGGAAAATAATGTTTTAACTTTGGCTCATCTTGAGACCTTGTCATCTGCTGATTTGATTGCCCTGGCGGACGACTATGGAATTGATATACCTGACAACTTAAATCGGCGCTTTATCATAGGAGAATTGCTTGAAGTTGCCGAAGATTTTTCTTCTGACGAAGTTCCTGTGCAGACAATGAATGAAGATGGGCAGATTCCAGAAGATAATAGCGAGCTTCCACTTTCTTTCAACGAAACTGAGATTTCTGTAATCCTTCGAAACCCTGCCTGGGCTTTTGTCTATTGGGACATTAGTTCTGACGCTCTTAAAAAAATTGAATCTTCAACTCGATTTAAAAGTCTCATGCTCCGGGTCTCTTATTTTGAGAGCGAGGATGCTGTAAATCCTGTGGAATATTATGATTTACAGATAAAGCTTGATGACCGTGAGCAGTATATTCTTCTCAAGGCGGGGATGAAGTATCTTCGGGTTGATCTCGTCGCTTTCTTTTCAGACGGAAGCTCTGACACTCTTACGATTTCACCAAAAATCCTTCTTCCAAAGACTCCTGCTGTATTTTCAAAGGCTTTTCCAGGTCAGGAAATTGATGTTCCCCGTATTCTTGAAGTATCGGGTATGAAAAAACTCTTGAAATCTCATTTCGAAAAATACAGACAGTCTTTTGTTGAGTAGGCGGGAAATTATGTCTAAGAATCTTGTTTTAACTATTGTTTGCCATCAGGGGTATATACGGCATGAAAATGAAAAAGAATACGCTCTTCAAAACGATATTCTTTTCGGCTCTATCATACAAACATATCTTCCTTTGCTGAATTTATTCCATCGCCTTGAGAACGAGGGGGTGAATTTCAAACTAGCCATGGTCTTTTCTCCTTCCCTTTGTTCCCTGCTTGATGATGAAATGGTGAAAGATCAGTTTGTCCGCTGGCTTGAAAACAGAATTTCTCTTGGCGAGGCTGAAGTCAAAAGGCTTGCTTCCGAGCCTGAATTACTGAAAAACGCTGAGTCTTGCCTTTTAAAGGCTAAAAAAGACCTGATTGATTTTACCCAGACTTATTCCAGAAATCTTCTCAAAGAATTTGCTTATTATGCCGACAAAGGCAATCTTGAACTTCTTGCTACCTGTGGAACCTATGCCTTCCTGCCTCATTATGGAGACATGGTTGAAATCCTTAATGCTCAGGTAGAGATAGGCTTGTATTCTCACAGACATTATTTTGGCTCAAATCCAGAAGGCTTTTATCTTCCCTTCATGGGTTACACTTCTGGAATCGAAAAAGTTCTTCGCTCTTATGGATTCCGCTATACTATTGTTGATATCCGCACTATGCTTTTCAGTGAGAATACTCCAAAAGACGGTATTTTTGCTCCCGTCCGCTGTGATTTGAATTGTTCAACCAGTTTGTCTCAGGCATCCCTCGTGCTATTCGGGCAAGACTCTGATACTCCGGACGACATCATCGGTGAGAATGGCTTTGCTTCAAATCCCGTGTACAGAAATCAAGGTAAGGACATTGCTTTTGAGCTTCCTGCAGACTCCCTTGTCAGTGCGAATTTTATTGAGTCAGGGATGGCTCGAATACCTTCTTATTTCCGGTATTGGAATAAAAACGAAGAAATTTATAATCCTGAAGCCGCTCTTGCTCAGATTAAGTCCGATGCGGATTCTTTCATATCTTCAAAAAACGAGAAACTTTCTGCCGCTCAGGAATGTATGCAGGGAAAATCTCCGTCCTTGCTTTGCGTCATCGATGCGAAAACTCTTGGTCAGGAATGGTCGGAAGGAGTGGATTGGCTTGAGTCTCTCATCCGTTCTCTTTCTGACTCGGAACTTTCTCTTTCAACACTTTCGCCTCTTATCGGTAACCAATTCTCTTTGCAGCAGATTAATCCTTATCCGGGGGCGGCGCAGGGAAACAGCTACGGCGAGGATCTTCTTGACAGTACGAACGGCTGGATGATTCGCTATACCCGAAAAATGAGCGAGCGTATGGTCGATTTGTCAGACCGCTTCCCAAACGAGACTGGCCTGAAAGTTCGTTTGCTTGATTTAGGCGCGAAAGAACTTATGATTGCTCAGAGCGGTGAGTGGGCTAAGATGATTCATGACGGTGATTTTCCTGAATATGCAGAAAAACGCTTCAGGGAGGCGATAAAATCTTTCATGATTGTCTTCGATGCTTTGGGCTCAAACACCGTCAGCACGGAATGGCTTACTAAACTTGAGAAAGAGCATGTCATCTTCCCCTGGATGAATTTCAGGTTGTTCTCGCCGAAAAAATAAGACCTAGTCTATATCGCTGCGATACATATTCTCGAGATTGTATTTGTTCTTGTTGAAGTTGAGGGCTGCGTTTCTTGCCTGAATCGCTGGCTCATAGGTAATGCAGAGCGGTTGTGCCGCCGCCAGCTGAATGGCTTCGTTCCAGCGTAAGATTGCCTCGTTGTATAGCCCCTTCGCATAGAGTTTTAGTCCCTGAATATAATATTCATCGACTTTCTGGAGGCTTGTTTTTCGTCCTCTGTCCCCCAGACTCATTTTTGCGCTCAAACTTATGTGGTTTACTGGATTTGCTGATGAAGTCAGGTCGAGGGTGTAAGCCACATTCATTTTTATGCTTTTTATATTGAACTCACTTCCCAGTGAAAAACGCGGATTTGCTCCCTGAAGAAGAAAACCCATCTGAAAGCAGAAGAATTGCGTGATTGTAGTTTCAAGGCCGAATGCGACGGAAAGCTTGCCGCTTGAAGAAAAATCACTGAGAAGAAGGGGCTTTCTGATTTCTGTTGTAAAGAGCAGTCGGGAAAATGGCTTGTAGGACAAACCTAAAGCGATACGGGCAGGCGTGTCATCGTCTTTTTTTACGGAAGAACCGAAACCTGTCAGGGCGACACCGAAGTTATTGAGGGAAAGTCCGACTTTGAGATTTTCCGTCCTGTCACTGTAGAATTTTAGAAGGTTGAAGCGCATGAGCAGGCCTGCGTCAGCCATAATTCCGAGGGCTGATTGTTCGAGACCTGAGCCTTCGATGATAGAATCGTCACGATTATCCGTATAGTCGGGGATACTTCGCCAGGCGAATTTCATATTTGCGCCAAGGGCAAGTCCTTTGAAACTGTAGCCTGCAAGAAAATTGTAGGCGATATTAAAAGTTGCGCATGTCTCGCTGTAGTAGCTGCCTGCAACACGGTCTCCGAAAAGATTGTATTCGCTGAATGGAACATAAAAGCATTTTAACTGGGTGCCATAACCGAGATTTCCCCGTCTGCTGGTGAAGGCTATGCTTTCCAGGGCAGAATCTGCAATCCATGCGTTGTGGGAAACTGAAAGTTCTGTATTTCTGAGGGTGGAGCTTGCCGCAGGATTGTAATCAAAAAAAGTGCTGTCGTCAGCGAGACCTGTGAAGGCTGTGCCCATGGCTTCGGTGCGGCCGCCAGAAGGTATGTTGAGGGAGCGGAAAACGGTGCGGCCTTCGTTGTCATCGATGGAAGACGAAAAAATGTCCGACAGGGATGACTGCATGTCAGAAAGCTCCAGAGCCTTGAGCGGGTTGAGAAATATAAAAAAAACTGCCAGAGACAAGATTTTTTTCATCATGTTCTATTATAATGTATTTTCGGATAAATATCTCGTTTGAGTTATAATTATATCCGAAAATAGAAGAGAAAGATTCTCTTTTTTTCAGATGATACGAAGAAGCCTAGTCTTTATATTGCAGATTTCTCTTTTTTTTCTCTTTCCTCTTTTTCCGCAAAAGGCAGAGGGTGGAAGTGTTTTGTCCCTGCAACAAATTGACTTGCTGATTAATACAGCTGCTTATAATGAGGCTCTTGAAGAACTTACGAAATATCTCGAAGCTTATCCTGAAGATTTTGACCGGGCACAAAAAAGAATTTCTAGAATAATGGAAATGCGGGAAGTCTATAATTCTGAGGCGGAAAAACTTGTCGACATCATAAAAAATGGTGATGAATCTAAAAATGAAAAACTGATGAAAATCGTTGAGCTAGAAAGCTCTGAGCAGGAACCGATCCTCACTGTAATTGATTTTACGAATCTGGCCAGACGGACTGTCACTAGGAGTGAAATCCTTACTCAGTATAACCGTATCATGAGAGAAGGCCTTGCTCTGGTGAGAGAAGAGTCTTACGCTTCTGCGGCTGTAAAATTTGAGGAGGGGTTTTCGATTGCTTCCGAATCAAGTGATAAAGTGTATGATAAAGAGCGCACCAGCCTTGATGATGCAGGAGTCAGTGTCGTCTATGGAAGTGACATTACTCTTCCTGTCCGCCGCTCTGTAAACAATATTCGCTCTCATATTGCCGGCGGTTTGAATTCTGCGAGTATGGATCGTCGTATTTCGGCTTGTGAGCAGGCCTACAAGGAATATATGCAGGCTCTCGCTCTGGAAGATTCCGTTCAAGTCGGCACTGCCCTCAAAAAAGTAAAATCGACTTTTGCCTCGCTGGCCGCCCTCAGGAACAGTATCATCGATGAGATTAAAGTGCTTGATGCCGCAGACAAACTGGCCAATGAGAGAAATCCTCTGCTTTTCGGGACTTCTTACATATCTTTCTATGAAAAATTTATTTTAGGCGATGAAATGAATCCTGATACTGGAATCATCGGTGCTTTTGATGCTTATTTTAATAAGCGGGTTGAGTCGATGAAGAGCGGGACTAACGAACTTTTATTTAAAAAACTTGATTCCGTAATTGAAAATCTGCCGGAGAGTAAAATTTATGCCCTGTCCGATAAAATTCCGGCCGAGCTTGCTTCTGTAAGTGTTGCAAAGAACTACGCCTCCTATTCCCGTGACCTGCATGGACTCTATGCTCTTGAGAAGAAGGCTGACGGAGGCTCTGTCGCTGATAAATATTCTGGATACGCCTCTTCCCTTGATTTTGTGAACGAATATATTTCTGATTTGGCACTGGCATATGAAAGCGTGGTGCAGCTTGCATATGAGCGGGGCTTACCCGAAAAACTTGATGTTAATGATTTTAATAAGGATGTTCTTGACTCAAACTATGCGAGGCTGCTTCGCTATGAGAAAATAAAAGAAAATTCCAGAAATTACCTTGCCCTTGTTGAGAAAGAAAAGGCGAGTGAACAAAGAGCGGCTGAAGAGAAAGCTGAGCGCGAGAAAGAAGAGGCTGAGTTGGCGGCAGCTAGCGGCGGTCATCTGTCATTGAAGAATGTTAAGCGTCGGACAAGTGCAGGAGTTCAGATTTCTGATGACCGCCTTGATTTCAGGAAGCAGATTGCTTATTTTTCTTCTGTGAACACTCAGAATCTGAAAGAGGCTTCTTCCCATGCCAGAAAGCTGTGGCCTTATTTTGCGACTGTTTACGCCGCTCTTGCGGAAAAATCCTTTGATTACTATGAGAAAAAATGTTCTGACACGGAAGTCTTGCTTTATGGCCTTGTAAAAACCGATGACAATCAGGAAACAGATGACTTCACGGCTGAATTTATAAAAAAATATCCGCTGGAAGCGAAGGCAAACGCCGAAAAGCTTAATGAAGAGATTGCTAAAAAGAAAAGCGAACTGGTGGCACAAAGGAAAATTCTTGAAGGCGGAGAGGAATACCGGGAGCAGGAGGCTGATTTTAACCGCGGTACGGTAAGGCTTGATCAGATAATCCATAATTTCGACAGTCTTTTTGCCCGTAATTATGCTGTCATAAATATCGCTGAGCCGCAAATCCGGCAATATACAGCTCTTCTTGCCCAGGCGGAAGAACAGTATAAGCGGGCCGAATCCGCATTCCGTAAAGAAGACTTTGACGCTGCGAATGCTGCCGTAGATTCTGCTTCTGAAAAATATGCTGCAGCCCTTGATATTGAGTATTCTGAAAAAATACGGGCTATGCGCGAAGACACTCTAAATGCCCTTGCCGTCAAGATTCAGCAGGCTGAATACGCAAAAGTCTTGGCGGAAGTTTTTGATTTAAAGGGAAAGGCGACGACACTTTATTATTCCAGCAACTTTGATGGAGCTGAGAATCTCCTGACTTCGGCACAGGCAAAATGGGCTAAGGTGAGCATAGAGCCTGATTCTGAGATTGAGAACCTGCTCACTATCGTAAAGACTGTAAAATCTGCGACTTATGGCCGGGTGCTCCTTCAGTCTGATCCTCATTATCCAGAGCTTTCCTACAGTCTGGATATTGCACGGCAGTCTTTTGAGAGGGGCGTAAATCTGAAAAAACAAGGTCAGGTGGGCGAGGCGAATGAGGCTTTTGCCCTTGCAGGAACGAATACTCAGAATGTGCTTAATGTCTATCCCCTCAACAAAGAAGCCCGTCTTCTTAACCTGAAAATCCAGCAGGAGAGGGATACTGAAAAATTCAACCGGGAATTCAACAGTATGTATGAGGCCGCGAAAGCAAAGGCGAATAAAAGGGAGCGTCTTGCTGATTTGGAGGATTTGTATGAGATTAATCCCCGATATCCGGGGCTTTCTCAGGAAATTTATGATATAAAAGACTCTTTGGGAATGTTCCCCAAAAAAGAAGTCAAGAAAGAAGTTAAAAAATCTGCCGATTCTAAGATTGCAGAGGCCAGACGGGCTTTCAACGCAGCCGGAAATGATGAGGCAAAACTGAACAGGGCTCTAGCTCTGGCTGACGAGGCGATTGCGATTGATGGAACGAGCAAGGCCGCGAAAGATTTAAAATTCGCAATTCAGTTGAAAATCGGTTCTACGGCGACTCAGATTCTTTCACAGGCTGACGAAAAAATGTATGCTGAGGCTGCCCGCCAGTTCAATATGCGTAACTTCGAGCGCTCAATGGAAATTATCAAACGGCTTATGGGAAACAGTGTTCCTGCGAAAAAGAGCAGGAAGGTCATAGACCTTTATAACCGTCTTTTGAAACGAGGCGTAAAATAAAAAATGAGAGTGACGATTAAAAAATATCTTATTCTGCTTCTTCTCGCCAGCCCTGTCTTTTTTCAGGAAAGCCTGCTTTTTGCCCAGTCAAAAAGGGAGTTTTTCTGGGATTCCGCCCAAGCCATTTCGGAGAAAAATTCTTATTTTCCTCTCGCTCTTTCCGATGAGCGTAACAGTTATGTTTTTTTTGAGCAGGTAGATAAGGCAAAGCAGAAAATTAAGATTTCATGGTGTCAGAAAGAGGATTCGTTCAGATGGTCTTCACCTTTCTCTCTTCTAGATGATTTTACCTATTCCGGCAAAGATGTTCCTGATATGTATTCTGCTGCCCTTGATATTAATAATTGTCTTGCGGTTTCTGTCCTTGATGCTTCCGGGGCGAGTTCAAGCCTGAAAGTTTATGTTTCTTCTGATAATGCAAGGACTTTTGACAGCTATTCTTTTCCGCCTATGGAAAAACAAATCGCTTCTTCCAGAATATTCGCTAAGGCAGGCGGCGGATTCATTCTTTTTATCTCATTGGGGGAAGGAAAGCAAAGTCCGACAGAATCTTCTTTCTCGCTTTTGTATTCTGAATCTTCTGATGGAAAAAACTGGTCTGCCCCATCTGCTTTTGGACCAGCCGTATCGATTTCAAATGCTTTTTCTCCCTTCTTCACAAGGATAGCCGGTAAAGATTTTGTTTTCTTTGAGGGCTGGAGCGGCACTGACATGACTACATCCCTCATATATGCCACGAGCCGTGCATCTTCCTCAGAAAAATGGGCTGATGCTTTCGTGGTTACTGGAGCGGATTCCTTGAGCGATGAGTCAATTCCTTTCACTGATTTTAAGAATTTCCGTCCTTTCGTGCTTTCAGATGGTGTTAATACCAAAATGATTTGGGAACGCAGCACAAAAACCGGAAACAGTGCGACGGTAATGGTTACTTCCCTTGACAGTCAGGGAAAAACTCTCTACCGAAATGATGTAGAAGAGTTGAATGCCTTCGGAAATGCCCGCCGCCCTTCGCTTTTTCTCTTTGAGGGGCATTTTTACGCTCTTTGGTTCGATGACCGGGACGGCGTGAACAACATTCATCTTACCGAAAATCTGGGTGTCCAGTGGGTTGAGATTGATTCCATGCAGCTCCGCCAGAATAAAAGTACGGATTGTGCCTTTGCGAGTGCCCTTATTCTTCCTGGTGAAAAGCCGTCTCTTTCAATCGTCTGGCAGCAGCAGAGTGGAAAGTCTGGCAAAATCATGCTGCTTTCGGAGGATTATAATGTTCTTGCACCTTCTTTCGTGCCCCGTAATTTTAAGCTGGGACAGAGAGGAAATGTGAAAAATCCTTCGGTAAAGATTGTCCTGCCGAATGATATTTCAGGTATTGAAGGCTACACTTCTTTTGTAACCCAAGATAAAAATTTCCTTCCGGATGCAGACCGCTACAGTCCTCAGTTTTCTCCGCCGTCGAATACTGTGATTAGTGGAAAAGTCTCTGAAGGGGTGGATGAGGATCAGATTTTGTATTTTACGGCGAGGGTTCTTGATAAGGCTGGCAACTGGTCTGATGTGTATAGGATCCCTTATTATTATGACTCTACTCCTCCTAAAGCGCTTGCGGATATTTCTTTTGACAGGGATGAATGGGGCTTTGCCTCTTCTAATGATGTGTCTTTTACCTGGGAAGATGGTGATGATGATGTTTCCGGTTATTCGTGGACGCTGACGCGAATAGCTCCTCTTGATAAGAGCCTTGCCGTCACTAAAACAAAAAAACTTGAAATTACTCCTGAAGAAGGCAATGAGATTCTGGAAAGTCTTTTGGCTGAAAATGAAAAAAACATTGCTAAGGCGAAAGAGCCCTCTCATAAAATAATGTCGAATAAGAAAAGTGTTTCTTTTAAGAACAGGGATAACGGACTTTATGTTTTTTCTGTCAGGGCGATTGACTCGGTTGGCAACGCAGGTCAGGTGAGTCACTGCCTTCTCGCCTTGAATAAATATAAGGCCGCGACTCTCATCCAGAAAGTCACTGCCCGTCCCGATGATTTTGGAAATGTTTCCATTGCGATTTCAGGGCAGGAATTCTCTTATGACGGTAAGATTTCTCAGGTAATAATCACGGATACAAAAAGCGGAGAGAAATTCGTCTTTGATTCCGACAAGAAGGATTACACTGTCCGAAAGGACAGGGGAGAGAGCGAGACAATCAGCGGAATCAAAATTGATGGCATGGAGCCCGGCAATTATCGGGTACAAATCCGCCACTCAGAGAGAGGCCTTTCAACCTGGAACAGAAATCTCGTTATAAATGAAAACGGAACTGTAAAATATGAAAAACAGTATGACTTTTCGCCAGTCTGGAGAAACATTCCTATCCCAAAAATCCTATACAGTCTGGATACAGAGAGACTGCTTTTCTGGATTCTTATGGCCCTTATTCTGCTGGGAATTGTCGTCTGTCTCCGCGGCTTCTTATCTGTGGTGAAAGACATCGTAAAAGCGAAAAAAGAAATTGAATCAATAGTAACTGGAGAATATATGGAAAAAGAGGAAATTGAAAGAATCGAGAACTCTATACGCGTCCGAATTTCCCTTAAAGTCAAATTCGGATTTTCGATAACAGCCCTGCTTCTTCTTATCGTTGCGGGCGTTGCTTTTGCCATCGGAATCCAAATGTCTGGTACCCAGGAGCGAATTCTTATTGAGGGGCTGCGTGATCGTGTAAAAGTCGTTATGGGAAATATGGCATCTGGAGTTCAGACTTATCTTGATGATGGCCGTGAAAAAATCCTTGAAATCGGTGATATTGTAAATCAGGTAGATAACTTTGCGGAGGCGAGATTTGCCACGATTCTCAGTTATCATATTGACGGAACAAGGCTGGCTGACGGTTCCCGCCCCATGGATTATGTCTGGGCAACGAACGATGATGAAATCTTAAAAAAAGTGGATGCAAGTGCTTTTGATGCAGGAACTGTCCGCTTTGAGATTGATGATACATTCTTCCAGGATTTCTGTCTCAAATTAAACGCCGAGGCGAAAGAGCTTGTTCAGGATTTGTCTCATACAAAAGGCGACAATACGAACCTTATCTTCAAAAAACTCAATGAGCTTTCAGCAAAACGGTATAACTCTTATCCTCAAATGCCTGTTGAAAAACTTGACAGAAACATGCGGGAATATTACTTTTATTGGCCGGTAATGTATCAGAAGGGCGGGGATAATGATTCCTTCCTGCAGGCTATGATTCTCATGGAGGTGTCCACCGATACATTGATTGATCAGATTGAGGATTCTTACCGTGTCGTTATGTCGATTGCTATTATCGCGGCTCTTGTGGCGGCTCTTATCGGTCTTATAGCGGCATTCTTCCTTTCTTCGATTATTGCCTCACCAATCCGGAGAATTGTTACCCATGTAAAGAAAATCACAGAAACCGAGGATAAACTCCTTCTTGAGAATGTAGAGATTAAAATCACTTCTCATGATGAGCTCAGAACCCTTGGCGACTCTGTAAATGAAATGACCAAAGGTCTCGTAAAAGGAGCCAGGGATGAGAGAAGGGCAAAACTGGCCTTTGAGCGGGCTGCGAAAGACAGGGAGCGTGCGGCACGTGCTCAGGCGGAAGAGGCTAAGGCTCGCGCTGAGGCTGCCGAAATGAACATCATGAACCTTGACGGCCAGGCCGTCCAAAAAGCCTTCATTCCTTTGGTTGCGTCAGGAGCAGAAAAATCGACTACAGCCGAACTTAAAGAAAAGGAAATTCAAGTCTACGGCTATTACGAGGGTACGGATGCCGTTTCTGGCGACTACTTTGACTATAAAAAACTTGATGACCGTTGGTATGCCTTCATCAAGTGCGACGCTTCCGGACATGGAGTTCCTGCGGCCCTTATCATGACTATCGTGGCGACGATTTTTCGCCGTTATTTCGCTGACTGGAAATTCGAAAAGAACGGAGTCAAACTCAATCTTCTCGCCGCTGACATCAATGACTTCATTGAATCCCTTGGATTACGGGGCAAATTCGCTGCCATGATGATTTGTCTTTTGGATACGAAGACTGGTGATGTCTACACCTGTAACGCCGGAGACAATATCCTGCGAGTTTTTGACTCAGTCGAAAAGAGAATCAAAGTCATCACTCTCCATGAGGCTCCGGCTGCCGGCCCTCTTCCCAGCTTTATGGTGGAGATGAAGGGGGGCTATAAGGTCGAAAAAATTAAGCTTAAGAAGGACGATGTGCTTTTCCTCTATACTGACGGCATCGAAGAGTCTACGAGATTCTTCAGAAACGCCGAATATGATGTCATTGCCTGTGATGAGCCGGGGATAAAAGACGGAGATGTCCACGAGACCCACAAAAAAGGCGAGCAGTCTGAGCAGATGGAGCCGAAGAGGGTTCAAGACATTATCGAGGCTGTCCTCAACAAGAAAAAATATGTCCTCAAGCGCTACCATACGCCTTTGGCCGATGAAAGACTTGAATTTGACTTTAGCAAATGTGAGGGGACAATTGAGGAGGCGATTATTGCCCTTACGGCAGTTGAAAAAGTTTTCCGCATGTACAGAAAACCTGATTCAAGCGGAACGGTGGAGAAGACAGAAATGGACCTGGACGGAAAGAAAAAGACTGTCATTCAAGTTTCGGGAGATGGAATTAAGATTGACAGAAAAATCGATGCTTTCCTTGCCCAATATTTCAACCGTTATGATTATTATTGCGTGAACAAAGTTGATGAGGGAGAGGCAAACTATGTTTACTACACAGGAGTGAGCGAAGATGTGCAGGCGGACGACCTTACCCTGCTTGCAATTAAGAGAATGTGATGTAAAATAGAATGTGTAGTTCATAATGCTGTATTGAGGAGATTTGTATGACAAAGAATGATTTTAAAGGATTTTTAGACAAGGGTGTTGAGGGCTTGAAGACTGCTCTGGATAAATCAGGAAAGGCTGTCTCTAAATTCGGTGACGAGAGCGTACTGAAGATTGAAATCCAGCAGCTCAAAAGCCAGATAAAAAAAGATAAGGCCGCTCTTGGAGAGTCCGCATATAAGGCTTTTATTGAGGATGCCGCCGAGTCTCTTTCGGCAAGCGATGAAAATATCGCAAAACTCATAGAAAGCATCAAAAAAACTCAGGAAGAAATCAAAATCAGGGAAGAAAAACTGAAAGCTGAAAAATAAAAGTTGAGAAAATTTTCACACGGATTTTCTTTGCCAGGAATGTCGTGCTAAAGCTGTGCGAAAACTGCAACCATGAGAAATAGGCTCTTTGTGTTAAGCAGGAATCGGACAGTGTTAGCGGATTATCCGTGTGACAAAGAATAAAATTTGCTTCTTCCCTTTGTCTCGGCGATTTCAAGGATTTTCATCTTTAGTAAAATCCATATTAAAAGGCCTGACCAGCGTGCATTTTTTTTGCCCCAGACCTTTTCAATTTCACTGGCAAGGTCGGTTTTGCGAAAGAGGGGAGAAAATCCTGTTTCATTTTTGCGTAATCCCTCTGGAAGCAGTTTTGTCCAATCCTCTTTGCTGGAAAAAATTTCTTTTTTCGTGATTTTTTCAAGCCTTTTGCCCATTGGAAGCCAGTTCTTTAAGTGTCGGCGGGCTTTGTTTTGTGTCTGGGCAGGATTTTCGGTTTCCCGCCTCATTTCCGTGATTTCGCAGTAGAGCACTTCCAGCGTGCAGTTTTTGTGCAAAAAGAGCGGACAGATTTGAGTCATTCCCCGCAGGGAATCGAATATAGTCGCTTTTTTCGGGCTTTTCTTTTTATGAATGAGAATGCCGTCTCTTCCGTAGAGTTCAATCCACTTTTTTTCAGCAATCGGATGCACGATTTTGATTTTTCTGCCGCTTTCAAGGATGTATTCAGTTTTTTCGGTTAAAGCAGAGAGATTGGAAGTCTGGATTTCAATTGCATTCCCGTCTTCGTCCAGAATGTCACAAATCCAGGGCGTATCGTCCAGACAAACTTCCGTCTTTCCATTTGATTCAAGGGCGTAGATTTTTTTTAGACTTGCGTGTAAATCAGATTCGTTGTAGGTGTTAATCATCTTTTGCTCGCTCTCGGTAAAGGCTGGATAACTTTCATCGTCAGGATGTAAGCCTGTTTTTTCGCTGCCAGTCGATAATTCCCTAGACTAACATAAAATCAAGTCCTTTTAAATACGATGGAAATCCCTCTCCTTCAAATTTATAGGTAACCCGACTCCAATCAATTTTTTTTCAGGCTCTCTTTCATTCCGACTAGTTTTTTTTGCCTTTGATTTTTTTTCAAAAATCTCGCATTATCGGCATTTTTTAGGTTGACTTTAGTGAATTTGGGGGATAAAATGATAATCAAGTGGGAAATTGTGGGGTAAAGTGGTAAATAGTGGTATGGAGTTGTTGACCGGTGAGTACCGCAACACGCTGGATGAAAAGGGCAGAATCCTTTTTCCGACGAGATTGCGGAATGAATTGTTTGCTGATACAGACAAGAATGTCCTCATCGTCACACAATCCTTCGACCACTGTTTATGGCTTTATACTCCCGAAGAATGGAAAAACATTTCGTCAAAGATTATGGAGACGGC
>JAFUHS010000146.1 GCA_017468745.1 Treponema sp.
AGGAAAATTCCTTTACAAAGAAAAACTGCTGGAACTTTCGATAAAGAACTGGTATGCCTTTGTCATAAACAACTTTGACGAACTCCGCCACAGCTTCCGCTTTGCAATGTCCCAAGAGGCCGGCTTGAATCAGGCTTTGGGCTTGGAGACGGTAAGCGAAAAGCCTTTTTTCATTCCGCAAAGTTCGCTCTTTACCTACGATGCGGCTGCAAAAATACAAAGCGAGTTCAAGAAAAATGTCTACACAGGCTATCTTAGTTCCGCAGAAACAAGGAGCGCGCCTGAAAAATTGTTCGAGCGGTTCTGTGAAAATTCCGCCGCCGTTGACTGGTGGTACAAGAACGGTGACAAGGGAGATGAATTCTTTTCCATCGTGTATGTGGACAATTCCAAACGCCAGAAACTTTTCTACCCAGACTACATTCTGTATGTAAAGGGTGAACCCTGGATTATCGAAACGAAAGGCGGCTTTGACCGGAATGGAGAGAGCGAAGACATTGACTCATTCTCTCCGGCAAAATGCGCCGTCCTGCAAAAATACCTTGTCCGCCACAAGCTCCACGGCGGATTCGTGCGTCAGGACAAGGCGAGCATGGAACTTTTGATTTGCACCGTAGAGTACACGGACGATGTTACAAGCGACGCATGGAAAGTTCTGAGAGAGGTAATAGGATAAAAACCTCTTTGGTGATTTGGAAAAAAGATTTCTTTCTGTCTCCCGATATTCGGCAGAACTTGAAAAAGTATGCGAGGAAACAGAAAAAATCGCTTAGAATCAAACTTTCCCCTTGCAACCACCTGATTTTACTGTCAGTACATTTCCTCTAATGTAACAAGCGTCAGATTTTTGGAATTCTCAGCGACATAATCTGTAAAGCCTGAAAGAGAAAAGAGCATTAGCTTTAGATTTGGGCATGGAAAATAATTCAGTTTATCCAAGAAGTTATCAAGCTCTTCCCTGTCGAATTTTTCTGACCTGAACTTACATTCGCCTGCCAGAACATAATTTTTTCCATCCAGTCCAAGCAAGTCGATTTCAAGAGGCTTTATCTCTTTGCCGGTCTTTACAGAAGTCTGGTATTCAACAACATCTGTCAAAAAGCAGGGGATTTTTTCTGTTCCCACATTGCTTAAGATATAATCCTTTGCCATTTTCTCAAAGACGCTTCCCATAAAATGATGCAGATTCTGTTTGACCTTCCGTTCATAATAAAATTTTCCTTTTCCGCTGTTTATAAGGCTTGCACCCGGGGCAACATAAGTAAAATAGAACTTTATCATTGAATCAGAAATTATATAATAGGGCTTCGGGCTTTCACGCCGCTCTACAATTTCTGCCGAAATAAGATTTTTCAGACAGAAGCTGATGTCGGACATTCCCGTGGTCGTCTGGATTTCATTGTATTTTGTTTTTCCCTTTGCGATTGTATCGATTATGGAATTATAGGCAACCGGATTTGATTTTTCGGCCGTAATGACGGTCTTAATTTGCTCCTCGGAGAAAAACGCATTTCTTGAGAAGAAGAGTTTTTCTATATTTTCATCAAGTGAAAGCCTGCTGTCAAACTGTTCCAGATATTTTGCCACACCGCCTGTAAGACCATAAACAATCGCACTTTCCTCTGCATTAAATTCAGGAACAAATAAAGCCGTATCCTTATAATCAAAAGGATTGATTTTGAATTCCAGATTAGCTCTCCCATGGAGCGGAGCCGAGACGCCAAGAACCTCTTCCCTCATAAAAGAAACAAGAGAGCCTAGTAAAATAAAATACAAGTTTGATTTTTTCCACTTGTTATCAATATATTTCTGCAGCAGTGAATTCATGTACGGACAGGATTTTGCGAGATAAGGGTATTCATCAATTACAAAAACAATCCGCTCTTTTGAGGACTCTTCTGCAATATAATCAAATATTGAATCAAAGGAGTCAAACTTTAATTTCCCGCTGAGATTTGGGGCAAGACTTTCCAGAACATCATTTCCCATTCTTTCAAGGAGCTCGGCTTCTGTCATTTCTGTGCTGACAAAAGACACAGACTTGCACTTGTTTATTTCAATGACTTTGTTTACGAGCGTCGTTTTTCCAATTCTCCTGCGGCCAAAAAGAACGGCCATCTGGAAACCTTTCCTATCATAAAGTTCTTGAAGTGAGGCGAGTTCTTCTTTTCTTCCGATAAATTTATCCATAATTGACAATCCTTTTTGCCGTGAAAGATTTTGATGGAGTCTACTCTACTAGAGTTCACTCTAGTAGAACGCACTCTAGTAATTTTTATACAGAAAATGAACTTTGTCAAGAAAAACTGTCTTCAAAGGCAAGTGTCTGCTTCTAACTGGCAGCACGCCTTTTCCTATTTTAAAATTTTCCCCTGCCTTCCGATAATGAAGGGTGAGCATTTCTTCTGATTTTAAAAGTACTTTTGATTCCGTTTCATTTCAAAAATACATCGCTGCCGACTGCGACAGGCTTTCTTTTTTGCAGGGCTATCTTTCTGACTTGGGGGTGGACTCTTCGGTCCTTCCCCTTGACGGAAAAAAGCACCTCTATGTCAATTTTCCCTCATCTTCATACAATCCCATGTTCAAAATCAAGACTATAATTTCCCATTATGACAGAGTTTCGGGTAGCCCCGGAGCCAACGACAATTCCTTTGCGAATTTTGTCCTTGCAGACTTTGCAGCCGAGCTTTACAAATCCAGGCAGGCCCACAATATCCGCATTTTTTTTACCGACGGCGAGGAGTTGGGGGAGGCCGGCGTTTCAAGTCAGGGGGCTTTTGCCCTTGCCGAGCTTTTCAGGAAACTTGGAATTACAAACGACGATGTTTATGTCTTTGATGCCTGCGGCCGGGGAGATGTGGCGGTCTTGGCCCG
>JAFUHS010000147.1 GCA_017468745.1 Treponema sp.
AACCCAAATGACAAAATGAGCATCCGTCTTGGCGACGGAAAGCAGCGGATTGAAAAATGGATTTTGCGCAAGGCCTTTGAAGACCTGCTCCCAGAAAACATCGCATGGCGGCAAAAAGAGCAGTTCTCTGACGGCGTTGGCTACAACTGGATTGACACGCTTAAAAAAATCACCGAGGAGAAAGTCAGCGATCAGGAATTTGCCCGCCGTGAAAACCGCTTCCCCGTAAATCCGCCCAAAACAAAAGAAGAATATTACTACCGCGAAATCTACAGCCGCCTTTTCCCAAGTGACTCTGCCGCAAAATGCGTTCCCCACGAAGCGGGAGTTGCCTGCTCAACGGCAAAAGCCCTAGAGTGGGATGCCGCCTGGAAAAACATGGACGAGCCCAGCGGTCGGGCCATAGCAGGAGTCCACAATGACGCATACTAAAACAATTGTCGTGCTTGGCTCAGGGCCTATCCGCATCGGGCAGGGAATTGAATTCGACTACGCTTCAGTTCAGTGCGTTCAGGCTCTTAAAAGGCTGGGTTACGAGGTCGCCATAATCAACAATAATCCTGAGACCGTCTCCACGGACTTTGACACGGCCGACCGGCTTTATTTTGAGCCGCTCACTCCCGCCGATGTGATGAATGTCCTTTCCGTGGAAAAACCTCTGGGCGTGGTGGTGGCTTTTGGCGGCGGAACTGCAATCAAGCTGGCAAAATTCTTAGACAGTCAGGGCGTGCGGATTTTGGGAACAAGCGCCGACGCAATCGACCTTGCTGAAGACAGAGAGCGTTTTGAGGAACTTTGCGACAGTCTTTCAATCAAGCGGCCAAAGGGACTCACTGTTTTTACTGAAGTGGAAGCCCTTGAAGCGGCGGAAAAAATCGGCTACCCGGTTCTGATGAGACCAAGTTATGTTCTTGGCGGACAGAATATGATTATCGCCCGCAACAATGCGGATGTAAAAGAATACATGAAAATCATCCTGCGGGGGGGAATCGAAAATCCTGTTCTTATCGACAAATATATGGAAGGAAAAGAACTGGAAGTGGACTGCATTTCCGATGGCGAATCGGTTCTGATTCCGGGAATCATGGAGCATATCGAGCGCACGGGCATTCACTCTGGGGATTCCATCGCCATTTATCCAGGTGAGTTTACTCCAGAAATCGAAGAGAAAATCGTCCGTCAGTCCACTGACCTTGCCCTTGCTCTTGGAACGAAAGGACTGGTCAACATCCAGTATCTGATTTACGAAAATGACTTGTATATAATAGAAGCAAATCCCCGTTCCAGCCGTACCGTGCCTTATCTTTCAAAGGTTTCAGGTCTTCCCATGATTGACCTTGCCACCAGAGCCATGCTGGGCGAGCGCCTTTCTCAAATGGGCTACGGAAGCGGCCTCTACCGAAAGCCTCCTTATTTTGCCGCAAAAGTCCCGGTCTTCAGTTTTGAAAAACTCATGGATGTGGACACCCACTTAGGCCCGGAAATGAAGTCCACCGGTGAAGTCTTGGGAATTGCCGCCACGAGGGAAGAAGCGATTTTTAAAGGAATGTCCGCCGCCGGCTGGAAGATGATTCGACCAAAGAAAAGTGAGGGCGTTGTGGGGGTAGGGAGCGACGGCTTAGCCGGCAAAACTTGCGAGGCAAGTTTTGAGCGAGTCTCGGTGAAGGCTGTGCCTGAACCGTCCCCCGCAGAGAGGGTAGCGGACAAGCCAACAAAGCGGAGCGAATCGGCACTGCGAGCAGGGGCGATTCGTGGAGCGACTTGGCTTGGGAGCGAGGGGGAGACTTCCCCCTTTGGTGTCCTTTTTTCCGTGCGGGAGTCTGACTTGCCGGAACTTCCCGCCCTTGCCAAAAAATTCTACGATTTGGGCTTTAAGCTCTACGCCACCACGGGAAACGCGGCGACTATCGAGAGAAGCGGCATGACCGTAAGTCATGTGGCGAAAGTCCACGAGAATTTTCACGACAATGTGATGACTCTCCTTGAAAGCGGGCGGGTGCTTTATGTAGTCTCAACCAGTGCCAAAGGCCGTGACCCGGTTGCAGAAAGCGTAAAACTCCGCCGCCTAGCCGTTGAGCGTGACATCGACTGCCTGACTTCCATAGACACGGCAAATGCCCTTGCAGACTGTCTTGCTTCTCCCTTTACGCTGGAGAATATTAGCCTTGTGGATATAAATCATAACGGTTAAAATAGTCCAAAAATCAGAATATGAGGCCTTTTATTAAAAAATATAAATAAGGATTAGCAAACTATATGTGAAGTAAAACTAAAATTTTGCCGACTATAAACAAACTCCACTAAAAAATCATTTAGTGGAGTTTGTAAAATTTTTTGAATGATACAAAAAGTCTCATACTTTAGAAATAGTAGGTGCTATTATCGTTGTACAGGTAGTAGGACAAGCCCTTTTCTTTGAGTAGCGTAGCATTTTTATCAGGATTTTTATAACTCATCGCTCCAATTTTTTTATTTTCTTCGGTATGCGTATATTTCTTGTCAGTTGTCTCATACCAATTGCTTGATGTATCATTAAAAATCACTGTTACCAGTTGTCTTGCATCAACTTCGGTAAATGCCAAACATTTTATCCTTTTAATATTTTCAGGAATAGTTATGCTGGTCAATTTCGTATTTGCTTTAAGCCAGACACCAAATTCAAACAGTCCATGTCCCAGTGTAAGATTTTCAAGATTTTCACAGAAATAAAATGCACCGTCTTCAATATTTTCCACAGAATTATGGATGGTAATCGCTTCTAATTTTTCACTTCCGAAAGAACTGGACACTCTGAAAATGCATAGTCGCCAATACAGGTTACAGAATTTGGAATATCCACACTTTCAATAGCTATCGCACGAAACACAGCTCCTTCCCCAATTTTTGTCACGGAGTTTGGAATTGTGAGGTTTTCTTTTGCACATGGGAATGCAACTAATATTTTTTTGTCTGCTGTGTAAAGAACATCATCAACAACCGTGAAAGCTGTATTTTCCTCTGAAACCGTAAAGGTATCAAGACTGGTCAAGTTGGCTGCTACAAAGGTACTTGGCATAATGCTATATGAGTTAATTCCCTTTCCAATGTGTATGCTTGTAAGATTTGTACATCCCTCAAACACCAACCCCTTCATATCCGTCACAGAATCAGGAACTGTAAATGTCTTTAGGCTCTCACAATTCGCAAATGCATACGATCCGATATATGTTACAGTTTCTGGTAGGATTATACCAGTCAGATATTTACAGTCCATAAATGCATTTTTTCCTGATTCTATGGGACTTTTTATGTTGACCTCTGCTAAGCGCTTCAGTTGTGTCGATTTAGACAAATCAAGCAGTACTTTGACATGACTTGAACGCAATGCCTTGCTTATTACCGAAATGGTACTGTCAGTCGTCACTAGAAGGTTCTTTATCGGTAATTTTATCATCCGTAAAATCTTCATTTATAGAAGATTTTATAACAGTGGAATGCTCAAAAAACGCTTCATGTTCTAGCCAGGCAAGAGTATATTCTGTTTCGTTGCCTATATGAAGATATTCAACACCTTTGATAAAGTTCAATGTTCCTTCATGCGATGTTTCATTTATTGTGATGAAACCTTCAACTTCCCCGACTTTTTCCAGCGTATCAAATGCATGAGGTACAGCGGCTACAAGCGTTTTTCCTTCACGCCCAAAATACCTTCCCTTATAGACTGTTCCTGTGAACGAAGAAGAATTATCAGCAAACTTAGGCACAAACAAAGAATAAAATTGTGTTTGATGACCGCGCTCATCCAAATCCTCATATGAACTGGCAAAACACAGGCCGTCATATTTCAGCGTTCTTCCTTTTGCCATAAATTGTGTTGATGCAAATATATTGGCGTCATCGTAATAATAGTATCTGATGACTTCACCTTCTTGAGGTTCGCTGTCGGCAGTAGGATAATAATAGATAGTTTCAGTTGTTCCATGTGTGGAAACAAGTCTGTCTTCATCAAAATCATAATACTGTTTATGTAATTTTGTGAAACTTGCTTTAAAATATTCCAGCACAATTGGTACATGCTGATAGTCTGCCTCATCAATCCATGCCTTTGGTGATGTGTAGTCATTGTTTCCTTTACAATATGCCGTTAGCTGATAGGTAATGTATTTTGAGCTTTCATCGCTAGTGTTGTATGTATATGCGTATTTTTTAGTCAGTTCATAGTTTGTGCCAGCGCTAGAACATTCATAATAGAGTATTTCGTTTTCCGTAAAAACATATTTGTATAGCATATCATTGGATTCAACGGTGCATCCTGCAAATTCATTTGTTCCAACAGAAGCAGGAAGTGCAATTGGATTGACAGCGTCATCCATTGCATTATAAGCCAAAATATCTTCAAAAGAAACTTCTGGCAGATTCTCATCATTGCCACTGCTTTCAGACGAAGATTCCTTTACCTCTCCTGTTCCGTTCGCCTCTAGCGTGCCTGAACCTCTAGTCAAAGATACACCAGTGTCGGTTATCTCCACAGAAAACGTACCTTTGTACAGTTTGCTGGTAAAAATATATATGCCTTTATTAATTGCTGCACGATTGGTCGCTAATTGCCATGTGCCTTCATCTCTTGTATTATTTCCTTTTCGCATCGTATAGGTGCCGTTACTTACAATAGTGAGTTTCGAATATGATGTTCCTGCGAGCGAAAAATTCCCTTCATATGAAGTTGATTCAGTTTGTGAATCTTCATTGCTCTCTTCTCCGCATGCAATATAGAAAAATGTAACCATAAAAGCAATGAGTACTATAAAAATTTGTTTTCTTATTGTCATAAAGACCTCCTTTTGCTGAATAATATTTATCACTGTATTATAATGCGGTATTCTTGTATTGCAATATTTTGCCTATATTTTTTTTCCAGTTTTTTTCATCATCCAAATGAGTTGGACAAAATTTCTTATGAATTTAGTTTTAAGTTTTTAAATAGCTAACTAAGTCTTGATTTTATAGCTATCTCATAGTATGCTTCTTATATACCAGTTTTGCGGAGGCATACTATGAATACAGTTCCCATCTACGAGGCAAAAAACAAACTTCCTCTTTTCATGCATCAGGCAGAAGAAAGCGGGCCGGTCTTTATTTCCCGCAGGAACAAAACCGTGGGCGTTATTCTTTCTTTTGAAGAATACAAGCGCATTATCGCCAGAAGCCGCAAAGACACTATCCTTGACCGGGCAGCCGAGTTCCGTAAAAAAGTTGACGGCCTTTTTACAAACGAAGATATCGACAGGATTTTTGATGTGAGGGATCATTCTCCCCAAGGAACAAGCTGGGAAAATGATGTGTTCAAAGGAGTGTTCGATGACTGATTATAACGATGAAGAACCTCACTATCTTTTAGACTCAAATATTATCTCAGAGTTAATCAAACTGGAAGCTAGTTTCAATGTAGTAAAAAAGATTTCCGAGCATAGTTCTGATTGTGCGATTTGCAGTCCTTCTTTACATGAAATGCTTTATGGTTATGAAAAACTGGAAAAAGGCTATAGAAAAACATATCTTGGAAAATACATAAATGAGGATGTTCTTGAGAATTTCAAAGTCAAAAATTATTCCGAGAAAGCCAGCCGAATCCATGCCGAAATTCGTGCTAAAGCTGAAAAAATCGGAAGACCACTTCCTTTTTCAGACAGCATGATAGCCGCAATCGCCCTTGCAAATCACATGGTCTTAGTCACCCGGAACACAAGGCACTTTGAGCCGATTCAAGAAGTAAGCGAGCTTCAGATTGAAAACTGGTTTGAGTGAGAGTCTCTTGTTTTTTCTCCGTTGACAAGCTCCCTTCCTTTGCGTAAAATATCCCAATAAAGAGCAAAGACGCTCATTCGATTTAATGGCATTGCGACCGTTGAATGGAATGGGCGTCTTTTTTTGCTTTAAAGGATTTTATGGAAAGCGACAGTGATATAAGCGGCATTTTAACGAAATTAGGCGGCACGAGGGAAGAAGAAATCTTGCGTGCGATGAAGGAACTTTACTCCCAGATTGCCAAAAAACAGGCGGTCTGGTACGAAAAATCGGGTTTTACCTGCCCCAGGGGCTGCGGCGAGTGCTGCAGGAATTTTGAGCCGGACCTTTTGGAATGTGAGGCGGATTATATGGCGGCCTGGCTTTTGGAAAATAAGGCGGATGTGGCAGAAAAGGTCTCCGAC